>CAJXWQ010000002.1 GCA_913062605.1 uncultured Cellvibrionales bacterium | reverse complement strand
CGTAGCTGGGGCAGGGTGTGTTGGTGAGATATACCCCGCACCGTTTTTTATTTAGTCATTGCTCACGTATCATGGCCGCTATAATGACAACAGTATTAATTTTCCTCTTGGGAGCAAGGTTCCACACAGTGTGTCCTCAGGGTGGCGCTCCTTCAGGGTGGTTTTCCTTGATGGTTTCTCGGGTTCTGTGTTGTACACAGTTAGCCCCATCGTGCCTTGCAAGCGATTTTGGTGTTAGGAGCACATTTTGAACGGAGTTCGGTTGCTGAGAGGAATTGTCAGGAAAATTCTACTACTGTCGGCATTTTTGGTGATTGCCCTTGCCTTGTTGGTCTCTGTGGGCAGGGAAACCATTGATGAGTTAGACCGATATCGTTCGAACATTAATTCTTACGCCTCTACATTGTTGGGTCTTGAGCTGGATAGTCAGGAGTTGCAGGGTGAATGGCACCAATTGACACCACAGATAACCGCTAAAGGTTTATCTATTTATGGGCCGGACCAGCAGAAACCAGCTATTACCATCGACCATGTAACTCTTGATCTGGACTTGATACAAAGCGTTCTATCCCGGCACGTGGTCTGGCGTGAGCTTCGGTTAGGACGAGTTAATCTGACCGCGAGGGAGGATGCTGAAGGTAACTGGACGATTGCTGGGTTACCCCTGAGTGGTAGTGGTGATAGCAGTGGTTTACTGGATGTATTATTTGATAGCGCTTACCTTGAGATTGATCTGGTTTCTCTGTCACTGGAATTTTTCTCAGGTACTGAGGAGGTGCTGGAAGCCCGTAATATTCTTCTGGAAAACAGCGGCGGCTTCCATCGGTTGTTGGCCGAAGTAAATTTAGCGGGTACGGAGCAATCGGCCGAATTGATTGCCGAGGGCCGAGGTGACCACCGTGACTTTAAAAATTTTGATGGCCTTGGGTATCTGAAGCTCAATCGTATCGATTTCAGTGGTTCACTGAATGCCTTGATCAAAGGATGGTTTCCAGAAATTATTGAGCGTATCGGTGATATTGAAACTGATATCAAAGGGGAGGTTTGGATCAATCTCGTGGAGGGCGGTGAGGCCAATTTAGTGGGTCAGATCTCTGCTGCTGAAGTGCCTCTAAACTGGCTGGAGGATGTGGCGCCTTTAACCAATTTCAAGACAGAAATGACAGGCTGGTTTCATCCGGGCGAAGACTGGGGCCTACGTTTACAGGGTCTAGATTTTGATTGGGGTGAACTTCAAATTGAACCTCTCGATATTAATTTTCGCCAGGCGGTGGGTGCTGAGTGGGAAAATGGTTCGCTGGCCGTTAGTCAGATAAATTTATCATTACTGGATGATTTACTGGTAAAAGCCAGGCTGGCTCCAGACGCCGCCGTCGACATTGTTCAACAGCTTCAGCCGGGGGGTAACATTCGTTCCCTTCACTTGGATTTATCCCTGGAAAATGAGGCGCCCGATGTCCAGATGCGGGCCAATCTGGATAATGTTTCCGTCTCCTCCTGGCGCGGGGCACCCGCAAGCCGTCATATTAATGGTTATATCGAAGTCCATAATGATGCTGGTTTGGTCGAACTGGATAGTCCCAATGGTTTTGCCCTGCACTATCCACAAGTGTTTGATGACTACATGGAACACAGTGCGATTAGAGGGCAGGTGAAGTGGCGTTGGGATGAAGTAAACAGTTCCGTAAAGGTATCCAGTGGTCCACTTGAATTTGGTGGAGAGGAAGGGCTGGGACGGGCCTACCTCTATCTTGATCTTCCCTTTGGTCAGACAGAGGGTCAGCCAGGTGACAAGCCTGAAATGTATTTGTCCGTGGGGGTTAATAACACGCACTCTCGTTATCGAAACCGCTACTTACCCAAAAATTTGAGCGCAGGACTTCTAGATTGGCTCGATCAATCCGTAGGTGATACATCCATTCCAGAAGTGGGCTTCATCTGGAGGGGCGCGCTATCAAAGGGCAGTGCGGAGCTTCATTCACTTCAGCTTTATCTAAACCTTGCTGATGGGTACTTAAAGTTTCAGCCAGACTGGCCTGCTTTGGAGCAGTTGAATGCCGTTCTGACAATCGATGACAAAGAGGTGGACGGTGAGATCAAGGCTGCCACCTTGGGTGAGGCACAGGTGAAGCATAGCGAGGTGCGCGTACGCTCGGCATCGGCGGGTAAAGGCCTACAGTTGCTGATTGATGGGGAGGTAACGGCTGATGTTGGCGATGCCATTGATGTGCTCGCTCAATCACCACTGAAGTCTCGGGTTGAGGGGCTTTCGGGGTGGCAGATGTCCGGTGATAGTCAGATCAATGTGGATCTTACGATTCCCCTGTCAGCGGGTGCGGCTGGTGGCTCTTATCATGTTGATACTAGATTGTCCCAAGCGCGAATGGCCTTACCTGATTCGGAGGTCATCTTTGAACAACTACAAGGTGTCCTCAGCTATCGCAATGGCAAGGGACTTTTTTCTCGTGAAATAACGGGGCGCTTCTGGGGTGAACCCATGATAGCCAGTCTTGCTACCAAGCAAGATGACCTGTCTGTTGATGTCCGTGGACGTTTCTCCATGCCGGCACTGGGCAAGTTCCTAAAACTTCCATCAGACCAGGTGCTTCAGGGACAAACGGATGTCCAGGCCAATGTATTGGTACCATTGGAGGATATGACATTGCCGCTTCGGCTGACCATAAATAGCCCGCTACAAGGTGCAGTGATCAACTTGCCGGAACCCTTCGGTAAAGAGGCTGATGGCCAGAGAGATATCACGGTCAAGGTGAGGTTTGCAGATAGTCTGGATATTCAGGTGTTAATGGATGATAGTCTCAAGGCACACCTAATACAGAAGGACGGCGCTTTAGTTCGTGGGTTGCTAGTCAGGAATAGTGAGAGAACGGCATTGCCGGAAGTCGGAGAGTTTATGATTGCCGGCCATTTTGAGTATTTTTCTCTTCCCGAATGGCAGGCCGCTTTTCCAACATTGTTCAGTGACACGAGTGATTCTGGCGCAGCTCTAAGGCCAATATTTGATGTTAAGCTCGATCGGCTTGACGTCGCTGGTTTATCCTTTGAGGAGGCCGCTGTACAGGGAAGCTATCAAGAGGTGGGATGGCAGATTGGTGTTGAGAGTGATCTTGTCGCTGGTCAGATTCTTATCCCTCAGGATACTGCATCGCCTATGGTGCTTGACTTGGAGAGATTGTCACTGCCAACACCCACGGAAGCTGGTGGTGACGCTGATGCCCTTGACCCGACGAGCCTGCCCCACCTGCAATTATCCGTAAAAAAATTCAGCGTTGGCAATAAGCTTTTTGGTGAGGCCAGCTTCCTGATGGAGCCACAGTCAAATGGCGTGATGATTTCTGGTATAGATGCCAATCTTCTGGGTTTGCAGGTGGGTGATGAGGAATATGACACAAGCTTGAAATGGACGTTGGAGGATGGGCGTCATCATACGCTGGTTGACGGTCTGTTGCGTGCGGGTGATTTGGGCGATGTGATGGAAGCTTGGGGATTACCTCAGATTCTGGATAGTGATGAGGCCCATTTTTTTACGGAGATGGCCTGGTCTGGCAGGCCATGGGAAATTTCAACGACAACCATGAAGGGAGCCATGTCGCTCCAATTGCAGAAAGGCCGTTTTTACCAAGCCCCAAAAGGCGCCACTAAGCAGATGATACGTTTAATCAGCCTGTTCAACTTTGATAACTGGATGCGGCGTTTACGTCTGGATTTTTCTGATTTATTTCAGGAAGGTATGAGTTATGACGAAATGCAGGGCGGTCTGATATTTGATAAGGGCACGTTGACCTTTGATGCCCCCATTGTTGTGAAGCTTCCCTCTGGTCGTGTCAGATTGGAGGGGGTTGCTGATTTGATTTCAGAAGACATCGATGCACACCTGGTGACCACGTTGCCTTTAGGTACTAACTTGCCTTGGATCGTAGCCCTGGCTGGTGGTCTTCCCGCCGCCGCAGGGGTGTATATCACCGGCAAGGTATTTAAGAAACAAGTGGATAAGTTGTCCAGTATTAGCTATCGCATCACGGGGCCCTGGAGTGAACCCGAAGTTATGGTGGAGAAAATTTTTAGTGATAGTACCTCCAGTAATAAAAAATCGAATAATAAGAGTGGTCACTCGGAAGAGAGTGATCAGTGAACCGGGTAGCAGCGCTGCAAATGACCAGTGGGGGTAACCTCCAGGCGAATTTACAGCAGGCTGCAGAGCTGATCGGGCGTGCAGCCAACCAAGGGGCTCAATTACTGGTACTGCCCGAATATTTTGCCTACCACGGTTGTCGGGATGTATCAGCCATTGCTGAACAAGAACAGTCTCCAGCCGGTTCTGCTCGGTCATTTCTGTCAGAACAGGCCAAGCTTCATCAGGTCTGGGTCGTGGGTGGGACTATTCCCGTTGCACAGCCTATGGTCTCGACGCACCCAGTCTCCAATTCACATGATAACCGAGTGATGGCCAGCTGTTTTGTAGTGAACGACCAAGGCTCTGAAGTGGCCTGCTACCAAAAAATGCACCTGTTTGATGTACAGGTGGATGATGCCAAGGGGAGTTATCGTGAATCAGACGATTACTGTCATGGTGATCAACCCATGGTGGTGGATACGCCATTTGGCAGGTTGGGTTTGAGTGTTTGTTATGATCTGCGTTTTCCCGAGCTATATCGCTACCTCGTTGATCAAGGCGCAGAGTTAATTGTGGTGCCCTCTGCTTTTACTGCAAAAACAGGTGAGGCTCACTGGCAGTTGCTATTGCGGGCCAGGGCGGTAGAAAACCTTAGCTATGTAGTTGGTGCGAATATGGGTGACCGTTCTCATCCAAAACAGCCCACCTGGGGTGGCTCAGCTATCGTGGACCCTTGGGGTAATATTCTCTCCGAACTGGAGGGTGGGCAGGGTGTCGTGATTGGTGATATTGACTTGGATTACCTAAAAAAACTACGTCAAAAAATGCCTGTGCATGAACATCGCCGATTTAGTGTGGTCAAACCCTCACACTAGCTATTCAGGTCAGTTCTTAGGTCAAATTATGAATCATCGAATTTTCTCGGTACTTTTTGTGCTGCTTTTGATGTTGTCTGGCGCTGTAGTGGCAATAGAAAGCCCTCAGTCCAACATGACTGTTGAGCAGGCACAGCAATTGATTGCTGAAAGACGTGATTTGGATACCATTCCCAAAGAGGTTTGGAGGCGAATTCTTACCCCTAAACAGTTTAATATTCTCTGGGAAAAAGGTACCGAGCGATCATTCACCGGCAGTCTTCTCAACAACAAGCAAAAAGGTACTTACGTTACTGCTGGGTGTCGATTACCGGTTTTTCACTCCAGCCAAAAATACAAATCTGGTACGGGTTGGCCCAGTTTTTGGGAAATGCATAAGCCAGAGAATATTGTTCTAGAAGATGACTGGTCATGGATGGGTAGGCGCACGGAAATTGTCTCCGCTTGTGGTGAGCACCTAGGGCATGTGTTTGAGGATGGTCCACGGCCTACTGGGCTACGATATTGCATTAACTCTGAGGCGTTGCTGTTTATTCCCGACGAGCAAGAGTAGCTGTTCTGGTTGCTCCAAGGGTAAGCCATTAGGGGTGGAATCTGCTCCTGAATCCATATAATATCCCGGCCTGCCAGCTGCCACACCTCTTGTTATTGAGGGTGTACTTGAGTAAAACTCCATGAAAAGGTAAGTCCTATGACCACAGAATTTGAATGCGCCTCTTTCGACGAACTTGTCCTTATCATTGAAGGAATCGAGTTTAAATATTCCGAATGTAAGGTATTGTCTGAAAGAGAAAGTAAACGATTCCCAAATGTAGAGCTTGTGCTTAAATCACCCTGTGGCCATTTTGCAGAAGCACTGGTGTCTTCCCGCGATGCAGAAGTTGGTAAGAGCAATATTGTTCGCGGCGAATACGACGGCTTACTCATTGATGAAGATGTTGCCCTGAGCTTGGCAAAATTGGCTAAGTCTTACTAGTAAGACTTTCTTGGTTTCTCTGTAGCCTCAACCCTTCCTTTGTTGTTCCTGTGGTGGAAAGCCTGAGTTCCTTCAGGGAATGGGTGAGCTAAGTCGGCCATCAAAATAAGTAACTGTGATACCAGCATAACGTGAGACTAAAACAAATAGCCTGCCATTAAACTGGATTCGTAGAACTAGCTACACTACTGTAATAGCCCTTCTATTTATATTCAGCGGTAGGTCGTGGAGGTTTTATGGCATTTCAGGTTAAAAGCCTATGTTTTCTACTTGTGCTGTTATCCCTGACGTTTGTTGGAGCAGCCTTTGCTGTCGATATAGATAGCTTTCCACCTCTTCAGAAAGAACCATCAAATGCCATTTTTCTTCTGATTGCCTTTGTCAGTATGGCTCTGGTTGTCTCCTTCCTGTGTTCCGTCGCAGAAACTGTACTATTGAGTATTACCCCGTCCTATATCGAGGGCTTGAGAGAAAAAACCCCCGAGCAAGCGAAACAACTAAAGTTACTGCGTCAGGAAAAAATAGACCGCTCTCTAGCCGCTATATTAACCATGAATACCGTCGCCCATACCGTAGGAGCCATTGAGGCGGGTGCGCAGTCAGCGGTTATATTTGGTAGTGCCTGGGTTGGCGTTTTCTCGGGAATCATGACCTTAATGATTCTTTTTCTTTCAGAAATTATTCCCAAAACATTGGGAGCCGTCTATTGGAGAAAATTGGTTGGGGTTACTGTGTGGTATATACGAATCCTGATAGTGATTCTGTACCCCTTGGTGCGAGCATCAGAGGGAATTACCAAACTCATTACCCGTGGGAAAAGTGTGCATCAGTTTAGTCGTGATGAGTTTTTGGCCATGGTCGGGTTTGGTCAGCAAACCGGTGAAATTGATGAACATGAATCTAAAATTATCCAAAATTTATTTCGGTTTCGATCATTAAAAGTTACCGATATTATGACGCCTCGTATCGTTATTACGGCTCTCTCTCAGGACATGTTGGCCTCAGAAGCTCAGCAGGCGCTACGCCACTGTCCATTTTCCCGTTTGCCGCTATATGGAGAGAATATTGACGATATCACGGGTTTTGCACTGAAAGATAAAATCATGCTGTATCAGCCCTCAGGAAGGGAAGAGCTCACACTTGAATCGTACAAACGAAAAATTCATGCGGTTCCCGACTCCATGTTATTACCAAAATTATTGGATTTCTTTCTCGATAATCGACAACAGATTGCCGTTATTGTTGATGAATATGGTGGTGTTAAAGGGCTGGTCACCCTTGAGGATGTCATCGAAACATTATTAGGGATGGATATTGTGGATGAAACCGATAATGTGGCCGATATGCAGGCGTTGGCAAGGAAGCAATGGGTTAAACGTGCCGAAGCCCTAGGGTTTGAATTGCCTGATGAGTTATTGGCACAGGATGAGATTGAGAAAAAAGAGGGCGGTGAAAAGTAATCCCTATTCTTCGTATCACCGCCCTTTTAGCTTTGATAAATATGGTTGCCGAAGGTAAGGGTATTAGACGTTAATGATTACCACAAAGTATTATTGACAATTATTTATGGGCAACACTCCAATCCTTTGCGAGTAAATAGCCTAAAATATTTATTTCCCTCTTATCTTTATCCACAGTCAAAAAAATTGAATAGCCATAGGTTTCATCTTTGTTAAGGTTGGATTTAATTAATGTTCCCCCTAGCTTATTTTTTAGCGAGTTTATACAGCCGCTATGAGTAATTAATATTAAATTTTTACCCTCTTCTTTGTATTTAAAAATATTCTCTTGAAGAGACTCTCTACAGTTTTCTCCTAACCATAGTTTATTAGTAGTCTTGCGGCCAAACATGAAGTCTGCGGTTTGAGCGGCACGCTTAATGGGGCTGTTATAAATTACTGTGGTGTGTGCTGGAAGGCTTTTATACGCTAGCCCTATTTTCATGGCCTCTTTAGCCCCAGATATAGTGATGCCATTATCACCATCAACACATTGGTTTTCAGATAAATCGCAACGCTCTGTGTGACGGATTAGTGATACCACATTGCCTAAAGTCCAGTGACTTTCAAGGGTGCGTAAGCGTCTTCCCTCATTGGTTAATAAGCTTTCTGTGGGCTTGGGTTTGAGAATAAAAAACGTAGTTGTACTTGTGACGACAACAAGAACAATCAGGGTGAAAATTTTTTTCATAGCGAAAATCTACGGTTTAATAATAGTTTAGACTACCTACGCTTCCTGCGAAATTTTCTAGTTACATGACAACTTTATACATTGCTGACCACTCTTCAGTTTAATTGAACGGTGTTAGAGTATTTTTAGGAGAGATCGATTAAGGATTGACAGTAGATGTTATCTGGGTGGGTTTCATACCCTTTAAGAGTATCTCCACTGTGTGTATACGTCGCATGGCTGTATTATTGTGGGCAGATATACGAGGTCATATCTTGTAGGTTTAGGTGGGAGGGGTAATTAGGTGTTTGATATTGTTATTGAATCGATGAGGGCGGCTGTCGTCGGTATGGTACTCCTTTCTTTTCTACGGGTTCGGCAGGTTAAAGAGCTTAGCGAAGTGAGTGGTTGGCAGATGTTGGTCACAGGGTTCCTTTTGATTTTCTTCGGAACATTGATTGATATTACTGATAATTTTGACGGGCTGAGTCGATTTGTTGTTATAGGTGACACCCCAATTCAGGCGTTATTAGAAAAAGTGGTTGGTTACCTTTTTGGATTCTTGCTCGTGGCTTTAGGTATTTGGCAGTGGTTGCCAAAGGTCGTTGAACATGGAGAGCTATCAAGAAAAAAACTTGAAGTGGAGAAAGAGCGTCTTAATGTTTTAAAGGCGACCATGAGGACGGTTAACCATATTGTTAACAATTTCTTGCAAAACCTTCAGTTGTTTACAATGGAGGCTGAAAAAAAGAAGGTACTGGATTCCGAGTCTCTCGAGTTGGTAGATTCAATGATTCATGAGACTGCTCAGAAACTGAAAAAAATTGGTGACCTTAATTCAACACCCGAGATGGAAATGGCCGGCGGTACCGGCATAGATTTTGAGCCAAAAACCAAGGAGTAGGGTGGTTTTTATCGATGATACGGATGCCCGGCATTAATAGTCCCTGCGCGATATATTTGTTCCACTAATAAAATACGCACTAGGGGGTGGGGCAGGGTTAAAGCAGATAGGGACCATTTGCTGTTGGCGCGTTTTAGACATTCTGGGGCCAAGCCATCAGGGCCGCCCACCAGTAAGCTGAAATTGTCGCCGGAGAGTTGCCACTGTTGCAGCTTGTCAGCCAGTTGTTCGGTGCTCCAGGGCTTGCCCAGCACATCCAGTGCGATTACATGATCCTGCTCGCCAATGGCCTTGAGCATAGCTTCGCCCTCGCGGGTAATGGCACGGTTAATATCCGCACCTTTCCCCCGCTGGCCCAGCGGTAGTTCAATAATGTCGAGGTTGAGCTCAGAGGGAAGGCGTTTCAGGTATTCATTACAGCCGGCACTCACCCAGTCGGGCATTTTAGTGCCGACGGCAATAATTCTCAGTCGCACGGGGGCTTACCCTTTCTGAAGGTCTTCACTGTCAGCATTGAGGTCGCTGGGGCGAACGGACCATAGTTTTTCCAGTTCATAAAATTCACGAGTGGTGGGCAGCATGACGTGGAGCACTATGTCACCATAGTCCACCAAAACCCATTCACCAGACTCCATACCCTCGATGCCTATTGGGCGGAAGCCAGCTTTTTTACCATCGTCCATGGCGTTGTTGGCGAGTCCTTTGACCTGCCGGTTTGAGGTGCCTGTGGCGACGATGATGGTGTCCATGACGTCGGTAAGGTCACTGACATCGAGTGTGACGATATCTTTACCCTTAACATCTTCAAGGGCGTTAACCACGATGTCTTTTAGATTTTTACTCATTGAATAGCCTGTCGTGTTTGTCTTTTTAATCTGAGTACAGCTGATGCTGTCTAATGTAGTCAATAACCTTATCGGGTACCAGATAGCGAATGGATTCTCCTCGCTGTAGTGCCTGACGAATACCTGTTGCCGATACGGGTAACAGTGTTATTTCTCTAATTAATACCTTGCCTGCAGGTTGCCCCTGCAATTGTTCTTCACTGGTGGCTCGGTGTGCGTGGACAAACTCCAGTACTTCTCCACTTTGGGGGAGATGCCACCCCGGCCTTGCTACAGCGACGATATGGGTGAGGTCTGTTAATTCACACCAACGGTGCCACTGCTTGAGATTGACCAGTGAGTCCATGCCGATACAGAGGCACAGTGGTGTTTCTGTGCCGATTTCGGTACGAATTTCTGTCAGTGTATCCAGTGTATAAGAGGGACCTTGACGTCGTAACTCTCTATCGTCGGCCACCAATCCTGGTTCATTCGCCAGTGCGAGCTGTAGCATCGCGAGGCGATGCTTAGCACTAGCCTCAGGTTGCACCCTGTGTGGTGGATTGGCATTGGGGATCAGTCGCATCTCACTGAGTCCGAGTATCTTTCTCAGCTCCACCGATGTTCTGAGATGGCCAATATGTACTGGATCAAAGGTGCCACCAAAGATGCCAACTCCTTTTGAATGATCAGTCTTCAGCGACATGTTTTACCACCTTGTACTGACGAGTCACTTCCTAATTTCGCCATGACCAAATACGATCCATTTTTGAGAGGTTAGTCCTTCCAGTCCCACGGGGCCACGGGCGTGAATCTTGTCGGTGGAAATGCCAATCTCTGCACCAAGCCCGTATTCAAAACCATCAGCAAACCGGGTAGAGGCATTGTGCATCACTGAGCTTGAGTCCACTTCCGCGATAAAACGACGGCTTCTAGCTTCATCATTGGTGACGATAGCTTCAGTATGTTGTGAGCTGTATTGGGCAATATGTGCCATTGCATCATCCATATCTGCCACGATTTTGATGGAGAGAATAGGTGCAAGATATTCAGTGCCCCAGTCTTTTTCAGAGGCAGCAGCGCAATTGATGATCTCGCGGGTTTTTTCACAACCTCTTAATTCGACACCTTCTACTTCATAGGCCTTGGCCAGACGGGGTAGAATTTCTGCAGCAACCCCTTCGGCCACCAACAAGGTCTCCATGGCATTGCAGACACCATAACGGTGGGTTTTGGCATTGAAGGCAATATTGAATGCCATATCCAGATCGGCCTTGTCATCAATATAGACATGACAGATACCATCCAGATGTTTAATGACGGGGATGCGAGCATCATTACTGATGCGTTCAATTAGGCTCTTGCCGCCACGGGGTACAATCACATCCACGTATTCTGACAGGGTGATTAACTCGCCCACGGCAGCGCGGTCAGTGGTTTCAACAACCTGCACCGATGCCTCGGGTAGTCCGGTAGCTGCCAGCCCTTGCTTAATACAGTCGGCGATAGCCTGGTTTGAAAGAATGGCTTCGCTACCACCACGCAGGATGGTGGAATTACCCGATTTCAGGCACAGGCTTGCTGCATCGATGGTCACGTTGGGCCGCGACTCATAAATAATGCCAACCACGCCGAGGGGAACCCGCATTTTACCCAGCTCAATACCACTTGGTCGTTTGGCCAAGTCAGTAATTTCACCAATGGGGTCAGGCAACGCAGCCACCTGATGTAAACCTTCTATCATGGCGTCGACCCGGGCATTATTCAGCTCAAGTCGATCCAGTAGTGCGGCATCAAGCCCTTTGGCTTGACCGTTTTTTAAATCGTTGGCATTGGCCGCTAGTACCTTTTCGCGGTTGGTGTTCAGGGCATCAGCAATAGCCAGCAGAGCAGCATTTTTGGCTTCGCTACCGGCAGCAGCAATAACTCGTGACGCCGCACGGGCTTGCTGACCCAATGTTTGCATATATGACTTAATATCCATGAGATCCAACGTGTTCAAATTCTGAAACAGGGCATTATATCGCCGAGTGATACATAAGTCCTGAATGACTGTTGATCAGGGTTGCAATTACCCGTGAATGACACTGCTTTTCCATATGTATGCGATTGTTGGCCTGCTGTGCTTACCGAGAGTTCATGGGCGTCAAAAGCTTGGATTTTGGCACGAGTACTGATTTGTTGTTCAGGTAGTCACCACTATGAGGGGTGAGTCGTGGCTTATGATGGTTCGGTGGTCGTGGGCGGTAGTGGTGTCGCCCACGATAAGGATAGTGTGAGCGGTAATATTCCTCTCTATAAATCAGAGGTGGAGAGAGCTGCTGTCTGGCCAGTGCCAGTTCTTCTTGAGCTTGGCGGACCCTATCCCTTTCCAGGCGGTCCTGCTTAAGACGGTCGCTCACCTGTGACATCTGTTCTATTCTTGCTGCTGATTCAGCAGAGGCTTGTTCGGCATCGCTGCTATTCTTGAGGCTCAGTGTTTCTACCAGCACGCTATTCTCTACAGGTTCATCACTGTAGGTAATAGTGCCGTCAGCATTGATGGATTTATAAACTGTTTGCCCTTGTACGCTGGTTGCTATCAGGGCCAACAATATAATGATTAGCCGCACACCCTCTCTCCATTTTGGCTATGATAGTTAGCTTCTTTGACACTATAGCAGCTACAAAGTTGTTGACGGGATGGTGCCTACCAAGTTGTCGTTTTTTGTATCCCAGTGGTGGATGCTTTTAGGTGCTCACTATTGGTAGCTGATTCCAGTTAGTAGTGTAGTGGGGTGAGCAGTGTTTCTGATGCATGGACCAGCGTTTTTTTACCCCCTCTCCGGCGATGAAGGCGGTGCCTCGGCCATAGCGCTGATTGATGTTATCCAGTGTATTCATTAGTTCATCTGTCCTTTTGCTTTGATGTGTCTGAAAAATATCCTGTTGGTGATACTTTCTGGTAGTCAGTTCTATCAGGCCAACACCCGTCTTGAGGTAGGCGTGACCGGGTCGGTAAATCGAGCGAAGAGCTTGTTTGGCGTAGGCGGAGATAACTCGGCTGTCATCGGTGGGATAGGGTAGTTTTACCACCGTGCTGTTGCTGTAATAGTTGGGTTGATGGGGTGAGGTATGGATAAAAACATGAATAGTCAGCACCAAGTGTTGTTGCTTTCTTAATTTCTCAGCTGCTCGATTGGCATAGAGGCTCACCGCTTGTAACAGAGGTGTGATTTCGGTGGGCTTTTCACCAAAAGAGCGGGTGCAGTAAATCTGTTTTTTATCGGGAGGAATGTCTTCCAGCATCAGGCAGGGGCTACCATTGAGCTCTTCGACGGTTCGCTCTACGCAGACATTAAATTGGCGGCGAATAGTTTTTGGGTTGCTGCTGGCCAGCTCCCAGGCTGTATGAATCGACATATCCGCTAGCCGTCGCCCAAGACGGGAACCAATGCCCCACACTTTTGTTACCGGAACCCGGCGCAACAACCATTGCCATTTATGAGGGCTGTCGAGTAGGCAGATACCCTCACAGCTGGGAATGATCTTGGCTGCGTGGTTGGCCAGTTTGGATAGGGTTTTACTGGGAGCGATGCCTACGCTTACGGGCATCCGTACTTGTTGCCAAATGGCCTGCTTCATTTTCTGACCGTAGTGATTGAACTCTTGGTTAATGCCGGACAACTCAAGGAACATTTCATCGATACTGTAAATTTCAATATCGGGACTGAAGTGGCGCAGGGTATCCATTACTCGATGGGAGATATCGCCGTAGAGACGGAAGTTGCTGGAAAATACTGTCACCCGATGACGTTCGACCAGGTGACGTACTTTGAAGTAGGCGTGAAGGTCGGGAATACCCAGCGCCTTGGCCTCTTTAGATCGGGCGATGATACAGCCATCGTTGTTACTTAGTACGATCACTGGTTTATTGCGGAGATCAGGGCGAAAAATTTGTTCACAGCTGGCATAGCAGCTGTTGCAGTCCACTAACGCGAACATCGGTGATGTCGAACGGAGTGGATAACGATGCCCTCTATCAACAGTTCAGCATTATCGTGCAATTCAATGGGTGGGTAACGGACGTTGCCAGAGCGCAGTAGTTTGTCGTGAAGATCCAGCACCTTGCAGGTGAGCTCACCATCAATAGCGGCGATCACCACATCACCATGCTGTGGTTGTAAGGCACGATCTACAATCAGTAGGTCGCCACTGAAAATACCGAAGCCGGTCATCGAGTCACCCTCAGCTCGGGCAAAAAATGTGGCCGAAGGGTGCTTGATTAGGTGTTCTCTGAGATCCAGTGGTGTCTCTATAAAATCATCAGCGGGACTTGGAAATCCTGCACGGACAGCCACGCTAAATAAGGGAAGGTGTACAGGTTGAGTAAAGGTTGACAGTGGTAAGAGGGAGGCTTTCATTTTTATAAATATACTGTATATATAAACAGTATTCAAGGTGGGGTGTTCTGAAAATAGATAACTATGCTAGAGCGTTAAAAGGGATCTCGCGCTTTCAAGTAATAATTTCAATATTCACTGGTACAGATTTAAACGCGGGTGTTTTACTGCGGGGGTCACGTTCACAGCCTATCAGCACATTCGCTTCAGGAAAATAAGCCATCAGATTATTGTCGGGTAAATCGAAAGGATAGACTCGAACGTGATCCATTCGGCCGTAGGCAGAAACCAAATTGACCACATTATTTTGAATACCCAAATGCTGGATAGTGGTGGGGTTCATCAATACTGACCATCGCTCTTGGGTGTTGCGGTAGCTGTCTGTTTCCTCATAAATAATGGTGTTGAATTGACCTTCGCTACGCACGGTCATTAGGGTGAAGGGGTATTCTGAGGTTTGTGGTTGGGGTGGTATGGGTTGTACGGTAAAGCACGCCCGACCGCTTGGCATATTAAATTTCGGCCCGTGTTTTAACCGGCCTCCGATGTGAAATTCCTGTTTTTCCACATCAATATCGGCTAGTTGTTCCATGCCGGGAATAACCTTGGCGATGGTTTCACGAATATTTTTGTGCTGTTTGAATTGACTGAAATCTATCGGGCAATCTACTAATAACTGCTGTGCTAAATCACTAAGTACCGCCACTTCGGGGCGGGTGTTTTCATGGCGCTCGATACCCCCGTCACTGAGCCGTACATAATTGAACATAGATTCCTGCGTGGTGGGCTGCCACTCTTCATCACGAGCAGTGACAGGGAGGATCATGCTTTCGCTGGTGTCACAGCCATGAATATGCCCGGGGTTCAGTGTGGTGGTTAAAAATAGCTTGAAGCCGATGTTGTCCAATGATTTTTCTGCCCAGATGGAATTCGGGGTGGCTCCATAGAGGTTACCTCCCATCATCAGGGCGGTATCTATCTCACCCTTATGGGCGGCCTCAATACAGGCCAGTGTATCCATGCCTTTAGAGGTGGGTAGTTGAGTGCCAAGTTCAGACTCAATGTTATGAAAGATATCTTCAGCCAATACGGGTTTGACGCCAATGGTACCAATGCCCTGAACATTACTGTGGCCGCGGAGGGGAAGGAGTCCTGCGCCGGGTTTTCCAATCATGCCCCGCAATAGGGCCAGGTTAGAAATATATTCGATATTTTCAACGCCGTGTTGGTGGTGGGTCATCCCCATACCCCAGGCAAACACGACATTATTTGATGCAATATACTGGTCGGCGATGTTGTTAATACGTTGCTGGGAAATACCCGTGGTTCGCTCAATGGTTTCCCAGTGGGTGTTTTCAATATCCTGCCTGAAAGCATCAAATTGCTCGGTATGTTGGGTAATAAAGTCAATGTTTTCGCCCTGTTTTTCCAGCACCGATTTGGCAATACCCTTAAATAGGGCGATATCGCTACCAATAGCCGGTTGCAGGTATTCACTGGCAATCCAGGTGCCACCAGTGATCATGGATTTGGCACTTTTGGGTACGGCAAAACGAACCAGCCCAGGTTCTTTGGCGGGGTTGATGATGATCACTTTGCCATCGCGGTCACGCACACCCTTGAGCTGGTGAATAAAGCGTGGATGATTGGACGCGGGGTTGGCACCGATCACAAAGACCATGTCGCAGTGTGACAAGTCTTCCAGCCCCACGGTGGCCGTGCCCGTGCCGATGGTGGAATCCAACGCTTCACTGGTCGCTTGGTGGCAATAATAGGAGCAGTTGTTGACGTTATTGGTGCCGTAAAGGCGCGCTAATAATTGAAAGACAAAACCGGCTTCGTTAGAGGATCTGCCAGAAGAGTAGAAGAAAGATCGAGACGGGTCAGTCGTCGAGAATTTTTCAGCGGCATAGGTCAGCGCCCATGCCCAACTGACTTCCCGAAAGTGGTTGGCCTTTTTTTCCTTGAAAAGTGGATTGCCAAGCCTGCCGAGATGTTCGAGCTCGTAGCTACTTAATTCACGTAGTTCAGAAAGTGAATGCTGAAATATCTCTGACGGGATAGCAGGTTGGATATCGGTTGATTGCGCCTGAATACTTTTGTTGCAGACGGCAGGGAAATCACCCAGCTCATTGGTCATGCCACCCTGTTGCCCCCCCATGCCCAGCCCACAGGCTTTACATGTGTTTTTTGATGTCAGCGCTTTGGATGAATTTTTAAGGCCAATTTTTCGGACAGTGTTAAGCGTATAAAGCACCTTCTTGGTTCCGCCGCCAATAAGGTGATTTGGTGTAGACAGGTTATGTTGGTTGCTCATTACATTTCTGTCACTAGTTGGGAAGGCTGACCATACAGGAGCCCCAGCGAGGCCCCGGTATGGTCAGTTGGTATTATTTTCCCAGTGGCTTGAGAATCAGGATCAGCTTGGGTAGTAATGTCATGGAACCCAGTAGTGCTGCTAGCATGGCAAGTGATGTGAGCAGCCCAAAATAGACCGACGGAATAAAGTTGGATAGTGCCAGAATAGAGAAGCCCACGATAATGGTGATTGCTGTATAGAAGAGTGCCCGTCCTATGCTGGCATGAGCCCGGTGCATGGATGCAACGTAATTACGGTCGACTTCAAACTCCCGTTTGAAGCGGGTGATGTAGTGGATGGCGTGGTCGACACCGATACCCACGGTGATGGCGGCAATAGTGATGGTCATCATGTCGAGTGGAATACCGGCAATACCCATGCCGCCTAGTACGACACCTGCCGCTAAAAAGTTAGGGAGAATAGCGATCAGGGAAATGGACACTGACCGGAATAGCACCAAAAACATCGCCATAATCCCAAGAAATACAGTACCCAAGGTCATGATCTGAGAGCGGAAGAGGCTCTGAAGCATGTTGTTATAAAGCACTAGCAGTCCGGTGAAATTTACTTGGTCTTCTTCAAAGCCTGCCTCTGTGATGGCAAACTGATGAATTTTGGCCAGTAGGTCGTTACGGTTCAGTTCGCCTTGAGTTTCATTGACCCGCAGGGTGATCCGGGCCTGATTATGTTTCTCATTAATATAGGGGTTGAGGAGAAGCTCGGCATTTTCTTCCGACAGCATCTGCGGCATTAATGCCAGTTCCAGATCATTGAACTTGTGGCCTGACAAGTCAGAGGCTACATCGGTAACGGTGATCAGTGAGCTTACCTTGCCAATTTCTGGTAAGGATTCAAGATAGACATGTAGTTTTCTCAGATCTTCAATACCGGCGCCGGTCAACCAGTAGCTACGCTCAATACCTTCTGATGTGTCATCAGCAAAGTCGTCATCGGCAAAGGGGTCATCAAAGGCATCATCGGCAAAAGGGTCATCATAAGAACCAGCTTCACTCTCATCACTATCTCCATACGCTCCTGCGAAAGGGTCGCTATTGAGATGATTAACCGCTGCGGTATTGCCACCTTTGTCAGCCTGGGAGTTTTCAGAGCTCATAGAGTCGTGATCAACGGCAGGTGCATCGAGGATAATATCAAGTGGTGTGGTGCCGCCAAGCTTGGCATCAATCACGGATAACCCCTGGTAGATTTCGGTGTGGGAGCGGAAGTAATCGATAAAGCGGTTTTCTACCTGTAACTGGGAAATACCCCAGGCACTGGTGAGCGCAGCCAGGAGCGCCAAGCCGAGTACTAGTCCGCCGTGTTTCTCCGTGAAGCGTGAAAAGTAGAGGGTGAACACGGCAGAGTTGTCACCTTTGTCGGTGTTTTCTCCCTTGCCCCAAATCATCATTCCGGCCGGGATAATGATAAATGACAGGACAAGCGCCAACAAAATACCAATGGTCATCATCCAGCCGAAGTCGATGACCGGGCGTATATCACTGACCACTAGAGAAACAAAGGCGACGACGGTGGTCAGTACCGTATAGAGGCAGGGCCGTGCCATATACATCACGGTATTTCGTACCAAATCCAACTGGCTGCTGTCGGGCGATTCGCGGTGAAATTCGCGGTAGCGAACAATCAGGTGAATGGTCAGTGCTAGGGTGATAATCAATAGTAGTGAAACAAAGTTGGAAGAAATGACAGTGAGACGCCAGTCAATCCAGCTGAGATAGCCGAGTATGATTTCTACGGACAGAACACAGGTGGCCAGGGGCAACATCACCCAGCGGAGCTGACGAAAAATTACCGCCAGGGTAATGATAATAAACAGCAGAATGCCGGTGCCAAAAATGTTCAGGTCGCTTTTGATAAAATCGACCATATCGGC
Organism: uncultured Cellvibrionales bacterium; assembly: GCA_913062605.1. Taxonomy (GTDB): domain Bacteria; phylum Pseudomonadota; class Gammaproteobacteria; order Pseudomonadales; family Porticoccaceae; genus Porticoccus. The sequence continues at coordinate 185,870 of CAJXWQ010000002.1, read as the reverse complement.
GGTAATCATACTGGGGCCACCCAGAAATACTTCAGCCTGCCCTTTGAAACGGGACATTTTTTTACGTATTTCTGCGACTCTTTGGTGCTCCTCGGCAGCGCGAAGGGTGCGGTAGTCCAAGAATTCTTTACTTATTTTTTCAAGCTCGATGACTCCTTCGGGAGACAATCCCTCGGTATCTCGTTTAATCCGCAAGGTATCCCGTGCATTAACGAGCTCCAGATATTTCTCATCCAGCTCCATGGTTGCCAGCATGGCCGTAGTTTGGCCATCTTTGCTGAGAATTAGGTCGCGGTAGATCGGGCTTTCGAGGAACTCCTTGCGAGCCAGCTTCCGGTCAGTGTCTGGCAGCAGTAGTGTGCGTGGCGCTTCCTTGAGCTGTGGGACAGAAATTTTTGGGCTGTACAGCAAAGGCACATTGAGTATGGAGGTGACGCTGGCAACACCATCAATTTTTGCTAATTCCTCGTGCATCTCATTGAGGGCGTTCAGCGAATTGTCATCAAACAGGTCACCTTCGTAGGGCGTGTAGGTAACGACGAGGAAATCACTGCTACCGTAGCGAAGCAATGATTCACGGAAATAAGTCAGGCTGTTGTCATTTTCAAGTGTCAGGGAGTCTGCTGATGCATCAAGCTTGAAGTTTGGCAGGCCAAAGGCCATACCTACGGCAAGCAATAATACCGCCACTATTGAGGCGACAGGGCGACGCAGGATTAGTTTTTCATAAATTCCTAACAACCGCTCGGACATCTGGTTATCCCTCTAATTTTCTATTATGAAGCGGCGCATTATGACAGAAGAGAAGAGGGCAGTACCACACTGATAATACTTAAGCTATTTAGCGGCCAATGTGACCCTCTTATCTGTCTATGTGACCCAGAGTTCGGTCGGGGGCAACGCAGTCTCGTACCCGTTGTTTTAATACTTTTGCTTCGGGGAACCCTCCTTCCTGATTACGATCCCAGATGACTGTATTGTCCAGAGTGATTTCAAAGGTACCCCCTTTTTCTGCTGGTTTGAGTGCCACTTCACTCAGATCATCAGAGAAGGTTGTGAGTAACTCTTGGGCCAGCCAGGCAGAACGTAACAGCCAATTACAGCGGGGGCAGTAGAGGATAGAAATGCGAGGTTTTGATAACATAATGTACACTTCCAGATCAGACATAAAATAATATTAACAGGGTTCGGGGAAACGCTGAATCGGTTCACGGCGCCCTGTTCAATAGCCCCAAAGATAGCTTTCAGGCAAAAAATATGAAAGGCGTAATTCTCGATATTGATAGCCTAGGCCCCGAGGATGTGGATCTCGGGCCGATCACCGGGCTGCCAATTGAATGGACTATTTATAGTACTTGTCGGCCGGAACAAGTTGCTGAGCGTATCGCTGATGCTGAACTGGTGTTGACCAATAAGGCACCTATTGGGGAAAAAGAATTATCGGCTGCTCAAGGGCTGCGCTATATCGGTGTGTTGGCCACGGGCACTAATGTGATCGATCTTGCGGCAGCTAGCGCGAGCAAGGTGGTGGTCAGCAATGTGCTGGGTTATGGCTCTGCATCGGTGGTGCAACACACTTGGGCTTTAATTCTAGCGTTGGCGACGCGGTTGCCCGATTATAATGTAGCGGCGCTTGATGGGCGTTGGGCGGAAAGCCCCTTTTTCTGTCTACAGGATTTCCCGGTTAAAGAGCTGGCCGGAAAAGTACTAGGTATTGTGGGCTATGGAGAATTGGGCCGGGGTGTCGCCGCGGTTGGTCAGGCATTTGGTATGGATGTAAAGATTGCTTCGTTGCCCTGGAGACATGGTGATGAACCAGGGCGAACCCCTTTCGATAGTCTGATCAATCAAGCCGATGTGATGAGTTTGCATTGCCCTCTGACCGAGGAAACCCGTCATTTGATCGGCCACCGTGAGTTGGCGAAGATGAAAAGCACTGCTCTGCTGATTAACTGTGCTCGCGGAGGTATTGTGGATGAGCAGGCGTTAGTTGACGCGTTGGAGGATAGAGTTATTGGTGGTGCCGGTATTGATGTGCTGTCAGAGGAGCCACCGGTCAACGGAAATCCTCTGCTGAACCCAGAAATTCCGAATCTGATTGTGACACCACACAGTGCGTGGGTGGCTCAAGAGTCTCGTCAGCGATTAATTGATCAAGTGGCTGAGAATATTCAGGCATTTCTGGCGGGTAAGCCCCGCAATGTAGTAGAGGCGTTAGATTAATGTTAACAGGCTCCAGGGCAGAGGATTTGTTATGTTGGGGCTGATTCAGCGTGTTAGTAACGCCAAAGTTGACGTAGGTGGTGAGACTGTCGGAGAAATCAATCAGGGCATTCTGTTGTTGCTGGGTGTAGAGCGGGAAGATACTGAGGGCGCTGCTGATAAGTTATTGCGCAAAGTTCTTAATTATCGAATATTCCCTGATGATGAAGGGAAAATGAACCTCAATGTGCAGCAGATAGAGGGTAGTTTACTGATTGTTCCTCAATTTACCTTGGCTGCGGATACCCGAAAAGGGTTGAGACCAAGCTTTACCTCTTCAGCATCGCCAGATGTGGCAGAAATGCTATATGACTATTTTGTTTCCCAAGCGAATCAGGGTTCAGAGGGGGGTTCCGTTGCTACCTTTGTAGCAACAGGTGTTTTTGGCGCCAAGATGCAGGTCACCCTGTGCAATGATGGGCCCGTCACGTTTATGCTGGAGAGTTAGATGGTTCTCTTTATGGGGAAGACTGAGGGCTCTGTTTATTTATAGTTAACAAAGCCCTTCGGATTTAAATCTCAAAGGGGGTGTCCAGCTTTTTCTTCACCGGTACCTTGGCGAGCTGCACATACTGGGGAATACCATTTTTGTAAGGAGGGTAGTCCTCACCTTGAATTAATGGTTCCAGGTAGTCCCGGGCTTTCTGAGTAATACCGTAGCCGTCGCGAGTAATAAAGCTACGGCCCATTTTCTTTTCTATATTGGCCACTTTATCCAGAGGTGCTTCACCGAGGCTCCAGGAATAGGTTTTCCCTTTGTTGCGTTCAATGGTCACCATCACTGAATTTTTACCTTCCAGTGCATACTCCACCGCAGCGCGACCCACGGCATAGGCCTGCTCCACATCAGTAGCCGAGGCAATATGACGTGCAGAGCGTTGTAGATAATCAGCCAGAGCCCAGTGGTATTTATAGCCCAGTGCGTGTTTCACCATGCTGGCCAGTGTCGGGGCAACGCCACCGAGTTGTTGGTGGCCGAAGGCATCGGTGCTCATGGAGCCAGAGATCAATGCACCATCTGGATATTGAGCACCCTCGGAAGCGACAACCACGCAGTAACCATGCTGATCGACGACTTTTTCTACCCGAGCGATAAATTCTTCCCGTACGAAAGGTATTTCTGGGAATAGGATAATATGGGGTGGATCACCCGCTTTTTCAGAGGCCAAGGCACTGGCTGCTGCAATCCAACCGGCATGACGGCCCATCACCTCAAGAATAAATACTTTGGTGGAGGTTTCGCACATGGAGGCGATATCAAGACTGGCTTCCTTGGTCGATACAGCGACGTATTTGGCGACAGAGCCAAAGCCAGGACAGTTGTCTGTGAAAGGTAAATCATTATCCACGGTTTTTGGAATATGGATGGCCTGAATGGGGTAGCCCATTTTTTTCGATAACTGGGAAATTTTCAGGCAGGTGTCAGCAGAATCGCCACCACCGTTATAGAAGAAATAGCCTATGTTGTGTGCTTTGAATACTTCGATCAGGCGCTCATATTCCGCATTGTTTTCATTGTAATCTTGCAGCTTGTGACGGCAGGAGCCAAAAGCCCCAGAGGGTGTGTGGCGCAGAGCTGCAATGGCGCTGGCGGATTCTTTACTGGTGTCGATCAGGTCTTCGCGCAGTGCACCGATAATGCCATTGTGACCAGCGTATACCTTGCCAATCTTATCTTTGTTTTCGCGCGCAGCTTCAATGACACCGCAGGCGCTGGCATTAATAACTGCGGTGACGCCACCGGACTGGGCATAAAATGCATTCTTTTTTGGCGCGGTGCTACTAGGCATGGTTTATCTCGACTTGCGACCCTTTTTGAAGTGCGCGAATGATACTGGAAAGTTCTCCAGATTTCATTTTTATGTCATATTTTTGTATTTTTCAGAGCTATTTTAGAAACTGTGCTTTTGAGGCTATGGTTTTCAAAACTATTCAACACTAGGGGTTGCATGGCGGTGAAATTAGGCTATGTTGTTCTCGGCACAGGTTTTCAAGGCACATGGTTACCAAGACCAGAATTAAATAGTTACCAAGAACAGATTTAACAGGTCATTAATCGCGATATGCATATTCATATTTTAGGTATTTGTGGCACTTTTATGGGGTCTCTTGCCCAGCTGGCCAAGGCCGCGGGGCATCAGGTATCTGGTAGTGATACGAATGTCTACCCTCCCATGAGTACTCAATTAGAGAAAGCCGGTATCGAACTGACCGAGGGGTATGACCCTGCACAATTCAACCCAATACCTGATTTAGTGGTTATCGGTAATGCATTGTCTCGTGGCAATTCTGCGGTGGAATATGTGCTGGATAACCGAATCCCCTATACCTCGGGTCCTCAGTGGTTGGGGGACTATTTCCTTAGAGAGAAGTGGGTATTGGCGGTGGCTGGTACTCATGGCAAAACCACTACCTCCAGTATGCTGGCCTGGATTTTAGAATATGCCGGTATGAAGCCTGGGTTCTTGATCGGTGGGGTGCCATCAAACTTTGATGTTTCAGCCCGCTTGGGTAGTTCGCCTTTTTTTGTGGTGGAGGCGGATGAATACGACAGTGCCTTTTTCGATAAGCGCTCCAAGTTTGTTCATTACCGCCCCCGCACGGCTATTTTTAATAATTTGGAATTTGATCACGCAGATATCTTTGCTGACCTCAATGCCATTCAAACTCAGTTCCACCACTTTGTGCGGACTATTCCGCGACAGGGGATGATTGTGGCGCCAGCGGGTGATGCAAACCTACAAGAAGTATTGGACCGGGGTTGCTGGTCAGAATTACAGGGCCTTGGTGACAATAGTGATTGGTCAATGACTCTTACTGAGAGCGACGGTTCTGCCTTTGCTGTCAGTTTTCAGGGTAAAAGGCAGGGTACGGTTCGTTGGGGGCAAACTGGGGCACACAATGCCGCCAATGGCTTAGCCGCTATTGCTGCGGCCCGTCATGTGGGTGTGAAGCCGGTGGTGGCTTGTGAGGCGCTTTGCCAGTTCAGTGGTGTGAAGCGGCGTATGGAAAAGCTGGCTTCTATCAATGGCGTCTCTGTATATGATGATTTTGCCCATCATCCAACAGCCATTGCTACAACGCTGGAGGGGCTACGTAACAAGGTAGGCACTGAAAAAATTATTGCGGTTATTGAGCCGCGCTCTAATACGATGAAACTGGGTGTTCACAAAAGTCAGCTTGCAGAGTCCACCAAATTGGCAGATCAGGTATTGTGGTATCAACCTGATAATATCGATTGGTCCCTGGCGGATGTGGTCAGTGCAGGTCCCGTCCCTGCCGAGGTGTTGGATGATATTGATATACTGATTGAGCACACACTTAAACAGGCTGGAAACTCGGCACATATAGTGATCATGAGTAACGGCGGTTTTGCCGGTTTTCATGACAGGCTGGTGGGTGCTCTGGAGGAGCGGGCTAATGGTTAATTCTAATGGTTGACTTTAATGGCTGATTTTAACCGTACGATTACACTGGCGATGACGGGTGCATCTGGTGCCCAGTATGGTTTGAGGTTGCTAGATTGTTTGGTGCAGGCCAACTGTCAGGTGCAGTTTATGATTTCTGATGCCGCTCGGGTTGTGGTGGAAACAGAGACTGAGCTGGAATTACCGAATGACGATAACCTGGAAGATTTTCTTACACTGAATTTTGATGCTGAACCGGGACAAATTGTGGTTAACAGTTCTCGGGATTGGTTTTCATCTGTAGCTTCCGGCTCTGCCTGTCCAAGTTCTATGGTGATTTGTCCCGCGAGCGGCGGCACGCTTTCTGCTATTTCCTGTGGAGCGAGTAATAACCTGATTGAGCGAGCTGCTGATGTGGCTATTAAGGAAAAACGCCAGCTGATCGTTGTGCCTCGTGAAACGCCCCTGTCAGAAATTCATCTGGAAAATATGCTGAAGCTATCGCGGCTGGGTGTCACGATATTACCGGCGATGCCCGGTTTCTATCAAAACCCTGAAACCATCGAAGACCTGGTGGACTTCGTGGTGGCTCGGCTTCTCGATCATCTGGGTATTGAGCAAACTTTATTACCCCGCTGGGGAAGCTAACACTTAGGGTATTGGCATAAGGGCGACGTTAGTTAAGGAGGCGTTTCATGGCAAATACCAAAGAACTTGTTGTCCTGCTGATACTATTGCTGGTTGTGATGTTGTGGTCATGGGTCACACCTTACGACAGGGCGACTTGGTGGCTTGAAGCCATTCCCGTCATTATTGCCTTACCTGTTCTCTGGTACACCCGAGAGAGCTTCCCTCTCACTCGTATAAGTTATTACCTGATATTTCTCCACGCCATTATTTTAGTGGTGGGGGCGCACTATACATACGCCAGGGTGCCGCTGGGGTTCTGGGTACAAGACTGGTTTGATTTTTCACGCAACCCTTACGACCGGATTGGTCATATTGCCCAGGGTTTTATTCCTGCTATTTTGGCTCGTGAAATTTTGTGGCGTAAACGGGTTTTGACGCTGGATTATCATGGCTCATCATCAAGTCACCAAGGTAGAGGCTGGCTATTTTTTTTGGTCACCTGTTTCTGTCTGGCTTTCAGCGCATTTTATGAGTTGCTTGAGTGGTGGACTGCGGTGATTGGTGGTGATGGCTCTTTGGAATTTCTTGGTACACAGGGTGATGTTTGGGATGCACAGTGGGACATGATGTTGGCATTGATTGGTGCTGTGACGGCCCAGTTGTTATTGGGTAAATGGCACCACCGTCAAATGTTGGAAGTGAATTAATTTTTAGGCTACTTAATTTGATGCCGCTTAATTCATTACGCTTTCTTTATCTGAATCGGTGCCTCTGAACCTGCATTTACACTCGTTGATACCAGTTAACACCCTCGGCATCTTTTTTGACCACCATCATTCCCTGCTCTATCAAGCAGTTCAGGTGTGCATAGCTTTCACCTGTGGCAAGCACGAGGGAGGTATGGGTGATTTTTGATTTAAAAATCAGCGGGAAAAAATCAACCACACGTTTTGGTGTGTCAGCGTTTTCGTAGATTACTTGAAGGTCTCTTTCGTGGTCATCGGTGAGTTTTTGTAAACGCTGCGCGGCTCCCCTGAAAGGTAACCCATGGGACGGCAGTATTAAGGTGTTTTCGGGAAGAACGGACTTCAGCTTGTGACAGGAATCAATCCAGGCTTTCAGGGGGTTCCCGGTAGGCTCAATAGGCCAGACACTTACATTGGATGAGATAGTGGGCAACAGTTGGTCCCCAGAGATAAACAATTCCAGTTCTGGGCAGAACAGGCACGCGTGTTCGGGTGAATGCCCTTCACCCATCACCACCCGCCATTGTCGGTTGTTAACAATGAATCCGTCGTTGTCCTTCAGCCGGTGATAACTGTTTGGCATGCCACGAATCAGGCTGCCAAAGGCACCAAATTTTGAGCGGTAGTAATTTAACTGTTCTTCATTAAATCCTGCGGCTTGGTAGAACGCTATGGCCGCATCGGGTGCCTCTCGATTGCTGTCCTCCAATAAGATTCGACAGTGCATATATTCACTGCGTGACATCCATAGCACCGCACCACTACGGCGACAAAGCCAGGCGGCTAGCCCGATATGGTCGGGGTGCATATGGGTGCCGATAATGCGCTTGATGGGCTTTTTATCGGTCATTTGGTGGTAAAGCGTTTCCCATATATCGGTGGTGGCTTCTGTGGCCAGCCCGGTATCGACAATGGTCCAGCCGTCATCTTCTTCCAGCACCCACAGGTTGATGTGGTCGAGCCTGAAGGGTAGAGGCATCCGCAACCAGTAAACCCTGTCAGCCACTTCGATAAGCTCTCCTGGTTCGGAGGGCTGGGAATAGGGATATTCTGGCTTGGAGCTAGTCATTGATTTATTTACCGTTAGTTCAGAATTGCTTGCAGCCATTCTGAAATGGCGTTTATTTCTTCCATGCAGACAGCGTGTTCCATGGGGAATGCCTCATAACCCGGTTTAAAGCCCATCGCGGTCAAATATTTCACACTATTTTGGCCGTGAATTTCCTGAACAACAGGGTCGTTGGTGCCATGGAATATCTGGATAGGCAACTGCCGGTTGGCAGGGTGAAGATCAATCGAATCGACGGTGGCGAAATAGGTCGAGAGTGCCAGTAACCCAGCCAGTGGCTTGGGGTAGGTCAATGCTGCGTGAATACCGACGGCACCGCCCTGAGAAAAACCGGCGATAACAATGTTCCGGCTATCAATGCCCCGTTCAATTTCCCGGTCAATCAATGCTTGGACCGAAGCGACAGAGTGCAACAATTGTGTTTCATCTACCTTGCGGTCAATGTCCATTTCAAGAATGTCGTACCAGGCGGGCATGATATAGCCGTCGTTAATTGTCACAGGAATCTTGGGTGCATGGGGAAAAATAAACCGAACGGCCATCTGTTCGGGTAAGTGCAGCTCCGGGACTATCGGTTCAAAATCGTGTCCATCGGCACCCAGCCCGTGTAGCCAGATAACCGAGGAGTTAATTGGCAGGGTATGGTCTGGCGAGGAGGGTTCGATTTCAACACAGGGCAGAAGATTCATGGGCTGGGGCTTATCGGTGACTTAACTTGTGAATAGGAGCTATGGATTATATCGGCTACCTAGTACGGGCAGTAAGGAATTTGTTAACCTCTTAAGCTCGTCAGTCAGCCTTGGATACTATGTTACCGGTACTCTATTCTTTTCGCCGCTGTCCCTATGCCATCCGCGCCCGGATGGCATTGAAGTATGCCGGTGTGCAGGTTGAGCTGCGAGAAATTCTATTGCGGGAGAAGCCGACTTCAATGTTGGCAGTATCAATTAAGGGTACCGTTCCCGTGCTGGTGTTGCCTGATGGTTCAGTCTTTGATGAAAGCTATGATGTCATGCGCTGGGCATTAGGGGTTAATGATTCAGACTACTGGTGGGATCCAATATTGGCCTCAGAGATTGATGGGTTGATCGAGCAGAATGATTTTTCATTCAAGGTGCATCTGGATCACTATAAATATGCAGATCGGTACTCTCAGGATCCACAAAACCCTCAACACACCATGGAATATTATCGTTCTCAGGCAGAGGGTTTTCTTGACACCCTGGAGGCTCGGTTAACCACTAGTCAGTTTTTACTGGGTGAGAAAATAAGCATTGCCGATGTGGGCATATTCCCTTTTATTCGCCAGTTCGCCTTTGTAGATAAGAGCTGGTTTGATCAGGCGCCATACCCAAATTTACAGAACTGGCTAGCGTATTTTTTAACCTCAGACTTATTTCTGTCTGTGATGACGAAGTATCCCGTTTGGCAAGAGGGGGCCGCTATACAGTTATTTCCAGAATAGGCAGCCATTGTTTGAGGCTATTTAAAACCATGTTCAGGTTGTGGGAAAGCGCCTGAGCGCACCTCTTTGGCATAGGTCTTGAGCGCAGTTTCCACATCACCTGTTTCGGTCAGGAAATTTTTGGAAAATTTTGGCAGTCTGGGCGATATGCCCAGCATGTCGTAGATCACCAATACTTGAGCATCAGTATTGGGGCCAGCACCAATACCAATGACCGGAATGCTCAACTCGTTGGTGATTTGTTGGGCGAGGGCTGTAGGTACGCATTCAAGCACCAGGATATCGACACCGGCTTCTTCCAGTAAGTGAGCGTCGAGGACCATTTTCTCAGCAGTTTGGTCGTCGCGGCCCTGGACTTTGTAACCGCCAAGTTTGTTAACAGACTGAGGGGTAAGGCCGAGGTGACCGCAAACAGGAATGCCTCGTTCGCTGAGCATGAGTACGGTTTCCTCAAGCCAGGCACCACCTTCCAGTTTTACCATGTGAGCGCCGGCCTGCATCAGCAGAGCAGCATTTTCCATGGTTTGCTCTTCGGTGGCATAGGCCATGAAGGGTAGGTCGGCAATAACCAGTGATTTATTGTTGCCGCGACACACCGCCTCAACATGGTAAACCATATCGTCCATAGTGACGGGCACCGTACTGTCGTGCCCTTGGATAACATTGCCCAGTGAGTCTCCCACCAGAACGACTTCAATACCTGCGTGCTCAATGAGTCGTGAAAAAGAGGCATCGTAGGCGGTAATCACCGGAAATTTTTCGCCCTCTTCCTTGAGTGTGTTCAGGGTGTTAATAGTGACCGTTTTCATAAGCCGCATTCCTGTCAGAGGTGGGGGCGGGGGTTGTAGTAGTGACGCCCCGACTTAATGTTGAGCATATATTCAACCAGATTTTGGTAATCCTGTTTGCTGTTGATCAGGTCAATATCTGTGGAATTAACAATCAACAGTGGTGCTTCATCGTAATAGTAAAAAAACCGAGTATAGGCTTCATTGAGTTGGTTGAGGTAATCGGCATCTATGGATTTCTCTGCCTGAATACCCCGACGCTGGACACGGTCTAGCAATACTTCAGTGGAGGCTTGCAGGTAGATCACCAGATCAGGTTTTGGGGCATCAATGGTTAGTTGTTGATAGACCATTTGATAGAGTTTCAGTTCTTCATCATCCAGCGTTACCTGAGCGAAAACCTGATCCTTTTCAATCATAAAGTCAGAGACCCGAACTTGCTGAAATATATCGCCTTGACGAATTTCCTGAATTTGCCGGGTACGTTGAAACAAAAAATATAATTGAGCTGGCAGTGCCCCGGCCCGACGGTCTTGATAAAAGCGTTCCAGGAAAGGGTTTTTATCCGCCTGTTCCAGAAATGTTTCATAGTTAAAGTTGGCTGCCAATCGCTTTGCCAGTGTGGTCTTCCCTACGCCAATAGGGCCCTCCACGGCAATAAAGCGAGGGAATGTCTCGCTTTGAAGAGCGACAGTCAGATCGCTAGCCAGTTGTTCCACAGATACCTCCTAGTGAGAGGCGAACGATACCTTCTGAGGGGCAACTTTCCAAGAGCTCTGCCAAGGAGGTTTTGTTGGGTAACACCAGTTGCGCCGCAATATCGGCCAACGGGTATAACACAAAATTACGTGTGGACATGCCCGGATGGGGTACCTGTAACTTGGGATGATCGATGACTTGGTCACCATAGAGCAGTATATCCAGATCAAGGGTTCTGGCTCCCCAGTGTTCCTGCCTGACGCGCTGATGGGCATCTTCGATGCCTTGCAATGCTTGCAACAAGGGAAGCGGGCTTAAGTCAGTTTTCAGTTCGGCAACACCATTGATGTAATCAGGCTGAGCCGATGGCCCCATCGGGGAGCTGCGATACCAGGGTGATACAGCGATAATATGGGTATCTGGCAGTGCATCAAGTTCAGTGATAGCTTGCAGTACCTGCTGCTGTGGGTTGTTGAGGTTGCTGCCCAGCGCGATGTAGGCAGTTTCAGTCATGAACAGGGTTTTTGGGTGGTGGCTTCCGGCGTCGACGACGGCGCTTGTTTTTAGGTTGCTGCACAGCGTCGACCATCGTCTGACGTTTGTGTTCATCTGCATCCTGGAAGCGGGTCCACCAATCACCCAGGCCAGATTCGATTTCTCCAGTTTCCTCACGCAATAACAGGAAGTCATAGCCAGCACGGAAGCGTTTGTTCTCCATCAACCGGAAAGCCTGGCTACCTGCCCTGCGTGGTAAGCGCAGTTGGAGTTCCCAAATCTCTCGCATGGGGAGGGTGAAACGACGTGGAATAGCTACTCGTTGGCACTGTCTGGTGGTGACCTCTCCAGCGGCTTGATGCAGGGCGTATATAGGTGAGACGTCGCCCTGACTAAACACTTTCTCTTGTTCTTTCAGTGCAGGCCAGAGCAAGGCTGCAAACAGAAATGCGGGGGTTACCCTCTGATCACCACGAATGCGTTTATCTGTGTTGGTGAGCGCCTGCTCGATAAATGTCAGGTAGTAGCCTGGGTCATCAGCCAGTGCTGCTTCCGTAGCCGGAAACAGGATGCCAAAGAGTTGGTATTGGCGGAGTAAATGAAATGTGGCTAATGCATGGCCGTGCATTAGCAGTTTGAGAACCTCATCAAACAGGCGTGCCGGGGGAATATCAGCCAGTAATTGGTGAACTTTGATAATGGCCGCCGCCGTGTTGTTTTCAATTTGAAAGCCCAGCTTGGCAGCAAAGCGTACAGCACGCAGCATCCTTACGGGGTCTTCCCGATAGCGGTCAGCTGGGATGCCAATAATGTGTATGAGCTGCTGTTCAATATCAGGCAAGCCATCGGCATAGTCGTAGATACTGTTGTCTTGTGGGTGATAATAGAGCGCGTTCATGGTGAAGTCGCGGCGACTGGCATCTTCGTTGATTGAACCAAAAATATTGTCGCGTAATAGAAGTCCCTTGGACGAGCGGCGCGAGTCATTACGGCTACTTTTCTTATCAGTGTGATGAGCGCGAAAGGTGGTGACTTCAATAATTTCCGGCCCCATTCGCACATGGACGATTTGGAAGCGACGGCCAATAATGCGCGAACGTCTGAAGAGTTGGTTGACTTGTTCTGGTGTGGCGTCGGTTGCCACATCAAAATCTTTAGGCGTCAGCCCTAGCATGAGGTCGCGAACACAGCCCCCAACCAAAAAGGCTTCATAGCCATCACTGCTGAGTTGCTCAACCACTTTTCTAGCGCCAGCACTTATTTGCTTGGGAGAAAGCGGATGCTGCCCGGCGCTAATAATATGAGGTTCGTTGGTTGCGGGGGGGCTGTTTCTCTTGAAAATTTTAGAGAGTTTTTTTAGCATGTCGATGCTGCAAGTGCCGGGAAAGGGGCGATTCTAGCACAGCGGAGTTGAAAAGACTTTTGGCACTTGTAGGTTGGGTTTAGGTGGTTAGTAGGGCGTATTAGGGGGACAGAGTGCCACAACAAATAGGCATTAAAAAAGGAAGCCCGTAGGCTTCCTCCGTATCCCATATGCTATCGAGTCGTGAGGCTTGTTTCCCCTTATCAACCAGTCTAGCAATTCATCCAACGTTATTATTATTATTTATTTTTATTAGTTTTCGTTGTTGGCGCCAACTTTTACATAGAGTAAGAGGTATGTCAAAACTAAAATCCATATAAAATATAAGGCTATATATCTCACCCTATATTTCTTATGGCTTGACTTAAAATGACGCTACCTACAAATAACGTTACCTAAGTTATCGGTTGAATGTCACCTTCTTCATTACTGGGGGTACCAGCTTACGTTGCCAGTGCTCTACACCCCAATTCAATAATTCACGACTACTTGCAGGGTAGAGTGCTTTGGGTAACGGCAGGTCAAGCCAGCGCAGGGCAGAGACTAGGTTCGCTGAGGCTGTTTTGGCGTCAATCGAAGGGGTTAGGTTCTGCTTGCTGAGTTTCTGGCCATCCGGGTTGATTACTACGGGTATATGCCCGTATCGGGGTGTGGGGAGCCCCAGTAGTTGCTGAAGACAGATTTGCCTGGGAGTGGAGCTCAATAAGTCACTGCCGCGGATAATATGGCTGATTTGTTGAAAGGCATCATCAACGACTACGGCTAATTGGTAGGCAAAAAGACCATCTTTACGATGCAATACGACATCGCCGACCTCATGCTTGATATTCTGCCTCTGCTGACCCTGAAAGATATCCTCGAATTCAATCTGGCTCTGAACAGGTGCTGCTAATCGAAGGGCTGCAGGGGCTGAGGGGTCTTTTAATTGGCAGCGACTAGGGTGAACACCGCCCTGTTTCTTTAGTTGTTGCCGGCTGCATTGGCAGGGGTAGACGAGACCCTTATGTTGTAGCTTTTCAAGGGTGGCAAGATAGGCTTCGCTGCGTTTACTTTGATACAGAACCTCACCGTCCCAGTTCAGACTATGTTGCTGAAGCTGTTGCAGTATGAGATCAGCAGCTCCTGGTATTTCCCGTGGAGGGTCGATATCGTCCATGCGCACCAGCCATGTGCCATTGTGTGCTTTTGCATCCAGATAGCTGGCTACAGCGCTGACCAAGGAACCAAAATGTAGAGGGCCGGAAGGGGAGGGAGCAAAGCGCCCGATGTAAGGGCATTTGGGCGTGGGAGCTGTCATGGTAATGTTGGGAGCGGCTGATGCTGCTCCCATGAATAATTAATCATTGATAGGTCGGTCGCTGGTAAGCCAGTCGCCGACAGGTCAGACATCAGTGAATTAGCTGCCAGTAAGCTGCTTTTCTTTGATTTCATCGAGGGTCTTACAGTCAACGCAAAGGCTGGCTGTAGGGCGGGCTTCAAGTCGACGAACACCGATGTCTACACCACACTGATCGCAGAAACCGTAGTCATCGTTTTCGATGCGTTCCATAGTGCTGTCAATTTTCTTAATCAGCTTACGTTCACGGTCACGGGTACGAAGCTCAAGACTGAATTCTTCTTCTTGTGTGGCTCGGTCTGCGGGGTCAGGAAAGTTGGATGCTTCGTCCTTCATGTGGGATACGGTGCGATCCACTTCTTCCATTAGTTCCTGTTTCCAGGACAGCAGCATATTTTTGAAGTGTTCTTGTTGTGCCTCATTCATGTACTCCTCACCTTTCTTTTCGGTGTAGGGAGTGAAGCCATGGGGTGAGGCAACAATAGCGGTTTCTGCTTTCTTTGGCATGTGTTCCAGCGCGCGGTGATTTACGAGACCCGCGTTTATAGTGCCAGCGGAGAAATTTATCAAGTAAAAAAATGCCATTTTTCTTGTTATTTGCTCAATTGGCCTCTTTATGTGATTTTTCAGGCCTCTATTGGGCATGAATTTACGTGGATGCCAGCATGCCGTTCAGTAACCTTGTGGGAATGAGCTATTTGATCACAGGGTCAATAGCGCCATAATGCTTAGCACTTATTGGTTAAATTCAAGTCATCTATTCAAGCCACTACAGGAGTAAGGCAACGTGCGGTTAGCTGATAGAACTCGCAATTTCACACCATTTAAAGTGGTAGATTTTCTTCAGGCCGCTGTTGAGCTACAGGCTCAAGGGCAGGATGTCGTACGTATGGCCATTGGGGAGCCGGGGTTCGTTACTGCAGAACCTATTGTTGAGTCGGCGATAAAGGCTCTCGCTGAAGGCAAGACTTCCTATACTCCTCCTTGTGGTATTCCCGAGTTGCGACAGGCCATCGCTGACTATTACAAACATAGTTACGATCTGGCCATTGATCCACAGCGAATTATCGTGACAACGGGGAGCAGTGCTGCACTGGGTATGATTTGTGATTTGTTGCTGAACCCCGGTGATGGCTTTTTGATGTCCGACCCCGGTTACCCTTGTAACCCAAACTTTGTGCGTCGCCTAGACGCTGAACCACAGTTTGTACCTGTTGATCCTGAGGGCAACTATCAACTAACGGCAGAATTAGTGGCTGCCCACTGGCGTGAAAATACCGTTGGGGTGATGGTGGCGTCACCCAGCAATCCTACCGGTGAAATTATTAGCCGTGAAAACCTGGGTGCGCTGTACCAGGAAGTGTCAGATCGTGGTGGAAGTCTTGTGGTAGATGAAATCTATCACGGCCTGACTTATGGTGATGAACCGGTAGCATCCATCCTGGAGATCACCGATAAGGCCTTTGTGGTCAATAGTTTTTCAAAATACTTTGGTATGACCGGCTGGCGATTGGGGTGGATGGTGGTACCAGATGGCTTGGCTGAGACCATTAACGTGATGATTCAGAATTTCTATATCTCGAGCCCCACTGTTGCTCAATATGCAGCACTATCAGCATTTGCCCCGGAAACCATTAGTATCCTTGAAAATCGTCGTGAAGAATTCAAAAAACGCCGTGATTTTTTGGTGCCAGCACTGCGAGAGCTGGGGTTTGGTATCAGCCATGTCCCAGAGGGGGCGTTTTATGTGTATGCCGATGTGCAGGCATTTACCGACGATTGCGAAGCGTTTTGCTGGCAATTACTTCGTGAGCATGGCGTGGCCTGTACGCCGGGGACAGATTTTGGTCATCACCGATCCAGTCATCACGTCAGGTTTGCCTACACCGAGCCACTGGATCGCCTTAAATTGGGTGTTGAACGGATGAGGCACGCTCTCGTGCAACCGGCTTAACCAAGCATTTAAAATATGGTCGGTCAAAACATGGTTTTTTAAAATAAAGCTCTTAAAAATAAGACCCTCAAATGAAGATTAATCCTCCCTTTGAAAAAGCCCTGCTGTTGAATCGTTATAAACGATTCCTGGCTGATATACGACTCGACAACGGCGAAGAATTCACCATTCACTGTCCTAATACCGGTTCAATGAAAAATTGTTGGGTACCAGAAACGCCCTGTTGGTTTTCACGCTCTAACGACCCGAAACGCAAGTTACCTGGCACCCTTGAGATAACCACTACCCCGGATGGTTTTTTAGCGGGAGTGAATACCCAGCGCCCCAATAAATTAGTACGAGAAGCCATTGAAAACGGCACAATTGTTGAACTACAGGGTTATGAGAGTATTCGCCCGGAAGTGAAATATGGTGACGAAAATAGCCGTATTGATCTGTTGTTAAGTGCTGGTGATCAGCAATGCTACGTTGAGGTCAAGAATACGACGCTGGGGGCAGGAGGTGGCCGTGTTCTGTTTCCTGACGCGGTAACGACTCGGGGTACAAAGCACCTTCGTGAGTTGATTAGTATGGTTCAGCAGGGGCATCGTGCTGTGTTGGTATTTTGTGTGCAGCACACCGGAGCAAAATCCATTGGTCCTGCCGACGATATTGATCCCACCTATGGTTTAACATTGCGGGAAGCCATGGCTACAGGTGTCGAAGTATTGGCCTACGGTTGTCAATTGACGCCCGAAGAAATTGTGATTAATCAGCGATTGCCGTTTAACTGTTTGTAAGGTTATTGGGGATACCCAATAATTAGCCAGTTCATACTGGTCAGGCAAACAACCCTTTAAGGGCATCTAGGGATTGCTGACCTTTTTCTTTGGCGACTTCGGGGCTGCTGTCGCCAAACCCTTCCCTCTCCAGGTCATCCTGAGGTAACTCATCCAGAAAGCGGCTGGGGGTGGTATTGATAATTTCTCCGAACTGTTTGCGTTTACTGGCCATTGTCATGGTGAGACTTTGCCTAGCCCGGGTAATACCCACATAAGCAAGCCGTCGCTCCTCTTCGATATTGCCTTCATCGATGCTGTTACGGTGAGGAAGGATGCCTTCTTCCACGCCAATCAGAAAGACGTGGGGGAATTCCAGCCCCTTAGCTGCGTGGAGTGTCATCAACTGAACTTTGTCATCGGCAGATTCCTCCTCCTGTCGATCCAGCAAGTCCCGCAATATCAGTTTGGCGATGGCATCTTCCATCTGGCTTTCATCCTGCTCGCCATTAGCGTCATCTTCGCCCGCCACCGCCATGTCGTCTTTTTCCAGTAATTTTTTGATCTGATCAAGCAGGAAATTGACGTTACCTATGCGCTTTTCGGCCACGGAACCACTGCTGGCATTTTGGTGTAGCCAGCCTTCGTAATCGATGTCGTCCACCATTTCACGAATGGCCTCCACTGCATTGCCATTGATGCAGTTTCGTTCCACATTTTGAAGCCACAGCTTGAATCGCTGTAGTCGTTCCAAGTTTTGAGCGGGGATTTGAGATTGCAGTCCAATCTCATCAATGGCGTCCATCATGGAGATA
Source organism: uncultured Cellvibrionales bacterium (assembly GCA_913062605.1). GTDB lineage: Bacteria > Pseudomonadota > Gammaproteobacteria > Pseudomonadales > Porticoccaceae > Porticoccus. Next base: position 168,083 of record CAJXWQ010000002.1, on the reverse strand, counting down.
TGTCGCTCATTGGCGTAGTGGCCGAGCTTCTCCAGCGTGGTGGTTCCAATCTGGCGCCGGGGTGTATTGATGATTCTGAGAAAGGCATTGTCATCGTCTGAATTCACCACCAGTCGCAGGTAGGCCATAATGTCCTTGATTTCGGTGCGGGCGTAAAACGAGGTTCCACCGCTGAGGTGATAGGGTACGCCTTGTGTTTGTAGTTTCATCTCCAGCAGCTTGGCTTGGTGGTTACTGCGATAGAGCACAGCGAAATCTCTGAAGTGACAGTGTTTTCTCAGCCTCATATCAAGAATTTCGTTGACGACTCTTTCGGTTTCCACTTCTTCATTAGCGGTACGGATTAACCGCAGCGGATCACCTGGTCCCATTTCACACCACAGGGACTTGCTAAATACATGGGGATTGTTGTCTATCAGCTGGTTGGCGGCTTTTAGAATATGGCCTGTGGAGCGATAATTTTGCTCCAGTTTGATCACGTTTAGCCCGGGGAAGTCCTCGTTCAATTGCGCCAGATTTTCTGGCCGGGCACCACGCCAGGCATAGATAGACTGATCGTCATCCCCTACAACGGTCAGGGCACGGCGAGAACCTACCAGTAACTTCACCAGTTGATACTGGGCATGGTTGGTATCCTGGTATTCATCCACCAATAGATAGCGAATCCGGTTCTGCCATTTGTCCAGAACATCCGGGTGATCCCGGAACAGACAGGCCGGGATTAGAATCAGATCGTCAAAATCAACGGCATTGTAGGCACGCAGTGCCTGACTATAACGTTCGTAGACGATGGCGAAGGCCTGTTCATCACCGTTCTCTGCCTGAGACAATGCTTGGGCGGGGGAGAGCAAATTGTTCTTCCAGCGAGAAATCTGATGTTGTACGAGGTCGATATGATCTGCATCCAGATCGGAATCCCTTAGCATTAATTCCTTGAGCAGGTTTTTTGCGTCGTCGGCATCGAAGATTGAAAACCCGCGTTTGAAACCGAGGAGCTTACTTTCTCGGCGGATAATAGTGAGGCCTAAATTGTGAAAGGTGGATACAGTTAGGCCGCTGGCTTCACGCCCACTAATGAGCTTGCCCGACCGCGCTTTCATTTCACGGGCCGCTTTGTTGGTAAATGTGACGGCAGCAATATGTCGGGCACTGATGCCGCACTGGTTGATCAGGTAGGCAATTTTCTGGGTAATCACGCTGGTTTTGCCGCTGCCAGCACCGGCCAGTACCAGTAGAGGCCCATCAATATATTTAACAGCAGCTTTTTGTTGCGGGTTTAGGTTTTTCAAGAGAGCTGGTTATTCCGGACTGTAAAAAGGCGGCGGATTGTAACAGGGCAATTGATGACTGCCAGTGCTATCGATGACTCAGTTGAGAATACGGTTAGCTCAACCAAATACATACTCACCTGGGGCATCACGCAGCACTTTATAGCCTTTTTTACTGGCTCCCATGGTCCGCTTGGATATTTCGCCAATACTGTGTTCGTCTAACCAATCATTCCACACTGGCCACCATGAACCCTGTTGGGTTTCTGTGGTTTCCGCCCAGGTATCCGGGTCAATGTATTTACCCATGGGGTCGTGGGTAGCCAGCTGAAAATGGCGCCTAGGGTGCTCTGGGCCACAGACAATACCTGCATTATGTCCGCCATTCGTCAGTAGGAAAGTCACTTCTGACCGAACAAAGTGGTGGATTTTATAGACGGACTTCCAAGGCGCCACATGGTCAGTGGTGGTGCCGATGACGAAAAAGGGTGCCCGGATATCTTGTAATACGATGGGTTTTTCATCCACCACATACTTGCAAGAGGCGAGCTGATTTTCCATGAATAGCTGTTGAAGGTAGTGGCTATGCATCTTTGCCGGCATACGCGTGCCGTCGGCATTCCAAGCCATTAATGCATTAGGTTTGGACTCCCGTCCAAGGTAATAGCGCTCCACTGCTGGGTTGAGAATCATATCTTCGGCCCGCAGCGCCTTGAAGGCATCGCCCATACTGGCGGCTTCGAGGTAGCCATCGGTCCACATCAGGCTATCAAGGAACGCCATCTGGCTGGCGCCCAAAAACCGTTTAATCTCTCCGGGTTCGGTGAAGTCTACCTGAGCGGCAAGTAGGGTAATACTGTTGAGAATGTCGTCATCTTGACGGGCCAGTGTGGCTGCACCAATGGAGAGAAGGGTGCCACCGATACAGTAACCGACCGCATTGATTTTTGTTTTGGGTGCAATGGCTTTGACGGCATCCAGTGCGGCGAGAAATCCCGATTTCAAGTAGTTGTCCAGACAGAGTTCTTTGTCTTCTTTCTCGGGGTTTTTCCAGGAAATCATAAACACGGTTTTCCCCTGATCGACCAGATATTTCACCAGCGATTTTTCGGGGGAAAGGTCCAAAATGTAATACTTCATGATCCAGGCAGGTACGATTAATACAGGTTCCTTGATAACAGTCTTGGTGGCCGGACTGTATTGGATGAGCTCAATTAAGTCATTTTGAAAAATAACTTTTCCGGGTGTGGTCGCCAGATTTTCGCCTACCTTAAAGTCACCCATTTCGGGTTCGTTTTTTTTGAGTAGTGACTTTTGAATATCTCGTTGTAAGTGACTAATCCCTTTCAGAATATTTTTTCCTTTTTCATCCCAAGTGGTTTTCAAAACCTCAGGATTACTCAGTGGAAAGTTGGAAGGGGATAGTATTTGGAATATTTGCTCATTAATAAAACCCACTAATTCAGTATTAGAAGGATCCATGCCGGGAATATCAGTGGACAGCTCTTTTAGCCAGTCCATGGTTGCCAAGTGGCCACGAGCCAGCATGTTAAACGGTGGTTTTTTCCACAGTTCATGTTTGAACAGAGATGATGTTTGAGGCAGGGATTCATCGGTTTTTTCCGTCACCGTTTTTGCGGCGGTGATGGATAATTGCAATACTTTTTCTGCCAGGCTTTGTAGCAGTTGAAGGCGCCTGGCCGGAGCAATGGCTAAGTGTCCCAGCCAGTCTGAGTAAGCCAAGATCAACTGTATGGGTGACATGCCATTGGTGAGTTTGCCAATACTCGCGCGTAGTTGTGAATCGATGTTCTCTACGGTTTCATCATTCAGTTTGGGTATTTTGTCTAGCAGGTTATCCAACATACTATCAAGTTTAAGAATAAAGCCTGATGAGCCCGTATTGGTGTCAGTATCGGTCGTAGAATTATCGGCCATAAAAGCATCCTCGTTATAAACGGACTATAACACTCGTGCCTTTACATTTTCATGGCGAGTTATCGGGATAGGGTTATTCGATAGCCAAGAGCCTCCGTCAGATGATCAATATTGAGTGTGGCACTGTCATCTAAATCGGCAATAGTGCGTGTCACTTTAAGAATTCGATGAAATGCCCTGGCAGAAAGACCGAGCTGAGTAATGGCACGGTGCAGGAGTGCTTTTTGAGGTTCACTGAGTACGCAGTATTTGACTACTTCCCGGCTCGACATTTTCGCATTGATCTTTCCGGCGCGCCCCAATTGACGCTGACGTGCAGTTTGCACTCGCTGATAGACAGTGTTGCTGCTATCACCATCCGTTTTACCCTCTACCAGCTTATCACTGGGTATGTTGGGTACATCTACCTGCAGATCAATACGGTCCAGTAGAGGGCCAGAAATTTTATCCCGATAGCGACGAATTTGGTCGGGGGTGCATCGACATCGATCGCTTCCCTGAAAGCCACAGGGACATGGATTCATTGCAGCCACAAGTTGGAAGCGGAGAGGGTATAAGTAGTAGCCTTTTCTAGGTCCATCTAAGTAAGACTCTGGTTGGATTTATACTGTAGGCTATCCTGAGATAGGGTGCCAAAGTGATATAGTGCCCGAGTCTTTATACTCAGCTGTTAAATGAAGGCCTTCTAAGGACGTATAAAAATGAAGAATATAAATATTTCTTTTTCGCTTATATTTATTTTAGTTGTGTTCTCGCTCCAAGCGACAGCTGGAGAGTTGATGAGTAAGTCAGAATTAGAAGCAGAAGCTACTAATATCGTTAAGACCTTTGGTGGTATGTTGAAACCGAAATTGAAGGAGGCTATTCAAACTGGTGGGTTAAAGCATGCCATAAATATCTGCTCAATGGAGGCTCCAAGAATAGCTAAAAATCTTAGTGAAGAAACTGGTTGGAGTGTTAAGCGAGTAAGCTTAAAACCGCGAAATAACAGCAGCGCAGTTCCAGATACCTTTGAACGAAAGGTTCTTGAACAATTTAATGAGCGTCAAATAAAAGGAGAGTCATCTTCCGTTATCACATTTTCTGAAATTGTTGGCAATAAATTCAGATTTATGAAGGCGCAAGGTGTTGAGAGTGTCTGTCTAAATTGCCACGGAAAATCGATACATCCTGACGTAAAGAAAGCGATTAGCAAACTTTATCCAGAGGATGCTGCTACGGGTTATTCTTTAGGGCAAATACGTGGAGCATTCAGTTTAGTTAAAAGCTTATAAGTTAGATATTATCATTTGACAAGCAAAGGCAGTACCGCCCTTAAAAACCAATGACCGATACTGATTTAATCCAAGAAAGAATAGAGGCACTTGAAGAGTCCGTTGAGTATTTTACCGCTAGGAATAAAACTGATACAGAAATATAGAACCCCTTCGTTATATTGCTCATTTTAGGTTGCAAAGGAGTTCATACTTCAAAGATAGTTGCGGAATATGGAGGAGAGCCTTTGCTCGCCCCGTATTTTATGGCGACACCTCTGCCTTGTAAGATTTCAGAAAAAACGAAAGGGGAAAGGAACCCGCGAGCCTCACTTCCCCTGTCATATTATTTGTTAGCGGCTTTTCAGATAGCCCATCATTGTATCCGCGTCCGACACTTCAAACGGGTCGGTTGGGCAGTTGTCTTCGAACCCCGGCTCGGAGAAAAGTTGTTTGATTTCACCATCTTCGACATACATGGAATAACGCCAGCTACGCTGACCAAAACCAAGGTTGTCCTTATCCACCAGCATACCCATTTTACGAGTGAATTCTGCATTGCCATCCGGTAACAGAAACACGTTTTCTGCATTTTGGCTTTTACCCCATTGGAACATGACAAAAGCATCGTTCACTGACAAACAAACCACTGCGTCTACACCTTGTGCTTTGAACTCTTCGTAGAGTTCTTCATAACGAGGAAGGTGGGAGGTGGAGCAGGTCGGGGTGAATGCACCCGGCAAAGAGAACACAACCACATTTTTACCTTTAAAGATTTCATCACTGCTCAGATCTTTCCACTCAAATGGGTTCGGGCCACCCAAAGCTTCATTACGTACACGGGTTTTGAAAATGACACTAGGGATACGGTTTTGCATTTTATCTCTCCATTATTGATCAGGTGGGTCATGCTCTATTGTTGTGTGCTACAACCCCGTTGTTTTGTTGAGGTGAATATTAATAAATGCTGGTCGATTATAAAAATTGATTATTTGTATCATTGCGATAGATTTTTCCATCGACGGTTAACTGATTTAACCTAACCTAACACATTTAAAATCAATGTTGCGATGACTAGTTGAACCCACCGCCGGTATGGGCCATTTGGAGCAGTTTCGTTATTCATACTTCAAAGATACTTGCTGAAAGCATGCCGGGTAGCGTATCTGTGCATTGATCCGGGAAATCATTATCTCTCGGGACTCCAGCGGTTCTCGCAAGACCTCCAATACCTTGCGGGGAAACTCGGGTAGTTCATCGAGAAACAAGACGCCATGGTGGGCCAGAGAGATTTCACCGGGGCGGGGATGACTTCCACCACCCACTAGTGCTACGGCCGACGCAGAGTGATGTGGAGCACGAAAGGGAGGGTGCCGCATCTGTTCTCGAAGACCCCTCCCTGCTACTGAATAGATAGCTGCTACCTCCAACATCTCTTGTGGTTGAAGTGGGGGTAATATGCCAGGAAGGCGGCTGGCCAGCATAGTTTTACCCGTTCCTGGCGGGCCACTAAAGAGGATGTTGTGTACCAATAACCCCTTAACGTAAGGGGGATTGTTAAACTAAGGTAGCCTCAGTATTAATGGGTGTAATAAAACAATGAGGGTCGGTTTTGATTATCATTATTGGGTTCTGCTAGGCTAATAGTACTATATGAACGCTTAAGGATTAGAGGCGTAACTAGCCAAAATGAAACATCCTAAGGGTACAACACTATCTAGCATATGGAATCTGATTACACTTATATTACTGTTGGTGAGTTTGGTTGCTTGCGCTCCAACATCACAAGTTGCCCGTAGTACTAGTAAAGAGGTATCAGAGGAGCGGAATTGGCAGCTGATTGAGGCAGAAAAGGTCTACCTAAAGAGAAATGCTCATCTTCAGGCATTAGCGTGGAAACTCAGAACCCAATCGTTAAAACTGTGTCCTGATCATCAGAGCAGAGCTATCGGCATGGGTTATAAGGATACCTCGTCCCTAAAGCCAGCTGACAAAGAAGTCTACTCTAAAGTATATGGTAGTCATTTAGGTATTATCGTAAGCCACGTTGTGCCAGACAGCCCTGCGCATATTTCTGGTCTTCAAAAGGGTGACATTATTTTGTCAGTGAATGGGCAAGATATACCAGAGAAGAAAGCGATAAAAGTGTTTGATAAGGCTTATGTGGATGTAGCCAAGTTTGATTCCAACATGAACGTCCAGCTTGGGGTTATGCGCTCTAATGAGCAAATAGAATTAGAAATTGAGCCAGTAAATACCTGTTCGTTCCCCGCAGTTCTCCTAAAAGATGACATTCTGAATGCTTCTGCAGACGGCGATTCTGTTTATATCACCACTGGAATGTATCGCTTTGCAGAAACAGACGAAGAACTTTTAACGGTTCTAGCTCATGAGTTTGCGCATAACAGCGAAGGACACATCCAGAAACAAACTGGGAATTTCTTGCTAGGAAGTATTCTGGATATCATTGCCGCTGGCTATGGAGTAGACACTCAAAGTGTTTTTGGCAAAATGACTGCTGGCCTGTACAGTCAGGATTTTGAGAGAGAAGCTGACTATGTAGGGATGTACTACCTAGTAAATTCTGGGATCGATACTTCCATTGTGAAAAGTTTTTGGCGCAGGATGGCCATAGAGCATCCTGATGGGATTCAAGAACACTACAACGGGAGTCATCCATCCACAGCCGAGCGATGGACGAACCTGAGCGCAGCTCATGAAGAAATCCAAAGTAAGCTTCTTAATGAGTCTGAGCTTTTGCCAGAGAGAAAGTAGCCTTCGACTTTCAGTATCAACTACCCTCTGATACAGAGCCTCCTAGTTATAATGCCTTTGGGCTTATTAATTAGCAGTTAGCTGATCAGTGGGAGGAGCGAGTCAAAAGTCTATAACCTTCTTCTTGTAGACCGCCGCCCTATTTAATCTTTCACACTGCCAGTTGGACGTTTTCAGAAATGGCTAGAAAAGCATCCAGCTAGTTACTAACATGTTAATAGGCAGCGGCCATAGACTTTTGAATAAGCTGTTCTGCTAAGAAAAATCATGGAGGGAGTTATGCAGAATATTCGTAATTATTTTAAGTTCTCTTTGTTTTTTGTAATGTTAATGTTCTTAGCCGGTTGTGCTCAAAATATTACTGTGCAAACACCGACACATAGCCCGGAAACTGGTAAAAGCCAGCTATCATTGATCCCCCCAGCAAATATTTATTTGAAAAAGGTGCAGGATGTTCGTGCTCCTGGTCGAGCAGAAGGGTCGCGGGAAGCGGCCTTTGGCGTCCCTATGGGTAATGTCACATTCGACCCTCCAGCTGCAGTAGCTGTACAGGACTTAATAGCTGCCGAATTAATAAAAGCAGGCCATAGCATCTTAGACAAAGAGCAAAAGGTAAATGTTGCGGCCAGAGTATTGGCTTTTGAGGTGGGTACAGACGTGACGCTATTGTACTGGGATATTATAGGTAAGACAAAAATTGAAGTTAGCGTAATAGGTTTATCCGGCAATGAAGTCAAAAAGGTCTTTAGTTCGTCTTGTGAGGACAGAACATATGTATGGCCTAGTGGGAAGTTAATAAAAAAAGTAATGCAAAGCTGTATGTCATATTTTGCAGCCAGAATGCGAAATGATATAGAAATTGCGCAAGCAATTAAAAGTATGACAGAAAAATAGCATGATAAGGCGCTGCTATCGGACGAATTATTCGCTGCGCTGCAAATTTTCCGCAGAGTGCGGCGTCATGGTGAGCGGCTAATTAGCATGTTGTAATCTATTAACCCATGGACGCAAAGAAAGCACTTAATGACAATCTCTAGGGTATTAATTGCCATGGTAGACTTTGATAAGCAATATAAACAGAGTTGTAGGTGCTAACTAAGAGGAAGGCAAGGATGCTAGTTGTATCAAGAAAAGATGGTGAATCTATTATTCTCAACACTGTAGATGGAGATGTCAGGGTTACGATCAAAGCCCTAAAATCAGGAGGGCAAGTCTCTATCTCTATAGATGCTCCAGATGTTGTAGAGATTCTACGAGAGGAGCTGGTTAATTCGCAGGGATATCAAGAATGAGCTGCTTCACTTAAGGATAAGTGACCTCTATAACTTTAGCATTCTAAGAACTGATCTTCGTTATCAATGCACATTTCAATGTTTTCAAAAATCCATTGTTGGTCAGATTTTTGTGCAACGCCCCATGCTTACCATAACAATTTGTGACCCTTCCGCAACTGAGATTACAGATATCCATCTAAAGATTCCAGAATCATCTTTGTAAAAACCGCTACCATTGCCCGAATTATCCACACACTTATTTTGCGTGGTGCATTCATAGATAACTTCGTCACTACCAAGCCTCTTTATAATCCATTTTCCATCCTTTTCTGTTTGGACGTAATCCCAACCAGACGAATCAGTAAAGGTAGAATTAAACTCTTTACCGTTCACGACATCTAACTGAAATCCAACCTCACTTTTACAAATATGTGTTTCAGCATAGGTTGTACCGCTAATCGCTAAAATAAGTAAAATAGCAATACGCTTTATCACAACCACAATACTCCTTAACCTTTTAGCCATAGATTAGCATAGACTTACATATTGGGCAGGGTCTAAAAAATCATCCACCTCAATACTATATGCTATATCAATAGCCACTTTTCCCTTCCTTGTGTGTTGCTAAGGTTTCATAAAAATCGCTTAATCATGAACCACTAATTTGTTGACTTATGGATGCTTCTTTTTGAAATTATTGTAGGTGTTCTTGCCTATTCCTACTATTTTTGTAGCCTCGTTCAGGCTTTTACCAAGAGCCATAAGTCGGTCTACCCCTGTGACTTTAGCTGCGGCCTTTGCATTGATTCGGGAAATCATTATCTCTCGGGACTCCAGCGGTTCTCGCAAGACCTTCAATACCTTGCGGGGAAATTCTGGTAGTTAGTCGAGAAACAAAATGTCATGGTGGGTGGCTAATTAGCAGGTTGTGTCCTCCAGCTGCCGCTATTTCCAGTGCTCGTTTTGCTTGATGTTGGCCGATTATTTCATTGATATCTGCCGTTGGCGGTGGGTGTTTTGGGCTTGAGGGACATTGATGTTTCGCGATTGGCTGGTTGCCATTGAGGTGTGCGCAGACGGTGAGTAAGTGGTTGGCGGGGTAAACCCCCGTATTATTTGCCAGAGAGGCTTCATCAGCATTTTTTATGGGCAAAATAAGGTCACGTTTGGCGCGGGCACAGGCGAGTGATGTGGGTAAAACGCCATCCACTGCACGCAATTCGCCGGAAAGAGCCAGTTCGCCGATGACTTCATAGTTATTAAGTGTGTCAGAGGGGATCTGTTCTGATGCAGCAAGAATTCCTAGGGCAATGGCAAGGTCAAAGCGTCCACCTTCTTTGGGAAGATCGGCGGGTGCTAAATTGACAGTGATTCGCCGGGCGGGGAAATCGAAATGGGCATTGAGCAGTGCACTTCGAACTCGGTCTTTGCTCTCTTTAACCGCTGTTTCTGGCATCCCAACGATGGAGAGGCTTGGTAGTCCGTTGGAAAGATGAACCTCCACCGCGACAGGTGGTGCGTCAATGCCAGATTTGGCACGTGTGTGAATAATGGCAAGTGCCATTGATACCCTCCGTGGTATTTGAGCAGAGAATCATTTCTCTGGGTTATCTGGTTTCTCTGAGCGGTCAGTTTCTTAAATTATCAGCTTCTCAGTGCATCTATGTCTCTAGGTGATGGGTGACGACACTCTTGTTCATCACCTAGTATTTAAACAAGCTGTTTTCTTGGTTATTTTATTTGTCGCTGATGCCGGCTTCTAGCTCAGCCAGTTGTTTTTCCAGTGCCTCCAGTTTTTCTCTGGTACGGGTCAATACTGCGCGCTGTGCATCGAACTCGTCCCGAGTGACTAAGTCCAGTTTATCAAAGGCTGCCTGGGCGGCGGTACGCATCTTTTGCTGAAATTCACTGCCTAGTGCTTCGGCACCCGGTGTGATGACGCTATTCAGTTGATGTAAAAACTGGTTGAGTAGTTCGTCTGGCTTCATTGATCGATGGCTCCCGTAAAACAGAAGCTATTCTAGCTTGAATCTATTTTCAGCACACCACCAGCATACCCCCTAGGGCACCAGAAGATAATCAGGCGTATTTATCCCCACTTTTTGCCGACCCTCTTTTGGTGCACAGCAGGTAGCTCTCGTTAAATTTTTGCACCAACTTGGAGCGCAGTATTGGTGCGTATTTCTCAGGCACCAGTTATAACAGGGGGTTCAGCATTATTGGCATGCCAAATGCATCCTTCTATTTGAAACCATCTAGTTGGTTATTATTACGAATTTATTATTTGCTGTTGTTTTTATTTTGGAGAAGCTCATGAATGCTTTTAAGAAGACCCTCGCTGTAACCACTCTCGCACTGACTGTGCCTATGGTTGCTTCTGTTGCTAGTGCGGCTGAAGTGTCAGCCAATGTGACATTGACCACTGACTACAAGTTTCGCGGTATTTCTCAAAACGATACAAGTCCAGCTATTCAGGGTGGCTTTGACGTTGCCTTTGAAAATGGTATTTATGTAGGGACTTGGGGGTCGGTCGTTGATTTCCAAGATCCCGATAGCTCCGATGCTGATTTTGAGCTTGATTACTATGTGGGCTATGGCGGTAATTTCTCCGAAGATGTTTCTTACGATGTAGGGTACATCTATTACGATTACCCTGGCTCTGACGAAACCGAGTTTGATCTTACGGGTAAACGTGATCTCGATTACCAAGAATTCTACGCTAGCGTTTCTTTTTCAGATTTTACTCTGGGAGCCGCTTACTCCGATGACTATTGGTTAGAAACAGGTGAGTTCTACTATGTCTACGGTGATTACAGTTTCAGTCTGCCGCAGGAGTTTTCACTCGACCTCCACTACGGCATGAATTTCTTTGAGTTCGATAGTGAAGACAGTAATCTCAAAGATCGCGAAGAAGCCTTTTTAGGTGATGGAGAAGATAGCTATTCCGACTATTCCATTACGCTGAACAAATCTTATATGGGTGTGGACTTCAGTCTCAGCTGGGTTGATACAGACCTTGATAAAGATGAGTGCTGGGGTACCGATTGGTGTGACAGCTCTGTTGTTTTTGCCATTAGTAAATCTATGTAATTAAACAGGCAGTGCTCCCGGTTGAAGGGAGCACTGTAATACCTAAAGAGCAATCTTAAGGAGCAATACAATGAAAATGATCACAGCAGTGGTTAAGCCTTTCAAGTTGGATGATGTGCGTGAAGCTCTCGCCGCTATTGGGGTGCAGGGTGTGACAGTCTCTGAAGTAAAAGGTTTTGGCCGACAGAAAGGGCATACCGAACTCTATCGAGGTGCTGAGTACGTGGTGGACTTTCTGCCGAAAGTAAAACTGGAACTGGCCCTTGACGATGACATGGTTGACGGCGCGATTGAGGCAATTACCTCTTCTGCCCATACCGGAAAAATTGGTGATGGAAAGATTTTTATTTCTGATTTACAGGAAGTGATTCGAATTCGTACCGGTGAAACTGGTGTCGAAGCGGTTTAACCTCAGATTGTATAAACAGGGGAGATTTCAACAATGAGTCCTGAACTTATTGAAGTAAAATATGCGCTCGATACATTTTATTTTCTTGTGTGTGGCGCACTGGTTATGTGGATGGCAGCGGGTTTTACCATGCTGGAGGCGGGTATGGTTCGTGCCAAGAACACCGCTGAAATCCTGACCAAAAACGTGGCGCTCTATGCCGTTTCTTGTAGCATGTATCTAGTGATGGGTTACGCCATTATGTACGGCGGTAGTGAGGGCGGTATTCTGCCTGATCTTTGGTTTGGTAATAATATTGCCAACGCCAGTGCGGAAGATGTGCTGGCCAGCGGTGGTGAGACCTATTATTCCGGCGCTTCAGACTTCTTCTTCCAGGTGGTATTTGTTGCCACGGCGATGTCGATCGTATCTGGTGCAGTAGCTGAGCGGATGAAATTATGGGCATTTCTGATTTTTGCTGTTGCGATGACTGGCTTCATCTACCCCATGCAGGGTATGTGGAAATGGGGCGGCGGCTTCCTTGATGCTGCTGGCTTCCAGGATTTTGCGGGTTCAGGTGTTGTGCATCTGTGTGGTGCCGCGGCGGCGTTGGCTGGTGTGTTGTTACTTGGCGCACGTAAAGGCAAGTACACCAAAGATGGGCGCGTTAATGCGATTCCAGGTGCCAATATGCCTCTGGCAGCCATTGGTATGTTTATTCTCTGGATGGGGTGGTTTGGCTTTAATGGTGGTTCGGAGTTAAAAATATCTGATATTGGTGAAGCCAATGCAGTTGCAGATATCTTCGTCAATACCAATGCGGCAGCTTGCGGTGGTTTACTTGCAGCATTGCTTCTCGCTCATATTATGTTTGGTAAGGCGGATCTGACCATGGCCGTGAATGGTGCGTTGGCAGGGTTGGTTGCTATTACCGCTGAACCTCTTGCATGGGGTGGCCTTGGCGCTTCGCTGATTGGTGCCATCGGTGGTGTCATCGTTGTCTTCTCGGTAACTACCATGGACAAGCTGAAAATTGATGATCCTGTAGGCGCCATCTCTGTCCACGGTGTGGTTGGTATCTGGGGATTGTTGGCAGTATGCCTCTCTGGAAATGAAGACGCTACCTTGATTGGGCAGCTCACGGGTATCGGTGTGATCTTCGCTTGGACCTTTGTTACCAGCCTGATTGTTTGGGCTATCCTGAAAGCTGTTCTCGGTATTCGAGTAGGTGAGCAGGAAGAGTATGAAGGTGTAGATGTGTCGGAATGCGGCATTGAAGCCTACCCGGAGTTTTCCGCGAATAAGTAACTTTTCTCCACTATGCTTCTCCACTTTAGGGGACCGGTCTTTCAGGCCGGTCCCTTTTTTTATTGTTGATGAAAAAGTTGGACTGTGGGTTTAACGCAAGAACTCAATTCAAGGGTGCAATTCAATAGCGGAACGTGTATCTTTTCCAGAGATTGATTCACCATAAAAAAGGTATAAAGGTAGTCATATGAAGCTTATTACAGCTGTGGTAAAACCCTTTAAATTGGACGATGTTCGAGAAGCACTTGCCGACGTTGGTGTGCAGGGCATTACGGTCTCTGAAGTGAAAGGTTTTGGCCGCCAGAAGGGTCACACTGAACTCTATCGTGGTGCAGAATATGTGGTGGATTTCCTGCCTAAGGTTAAGCTGGAAATTGCCCTTGATGATGACCAGGTCGACACGGTGGTTGAAGCGATCACCAAATCAGCCCAAACAGGGAAGATTGGTGATGGAAAAATCTTTATCACCACATTGGACGAGGTGATTCGTATTCGCACCGGTGAAACTGGAAGCGAAGCGGTTTGATTTATACTAGTTTAGCCCTGTTTGTGTACGTTTAAAGCCAGCTTAGAGCTAGAGTTCACTCAACAGATAGCACTGCTCCAGAAATTCTTTACACCTCTGAGTATCACTGAGACTGCTTTCCTCAATGACCACTATATTAGGGTGGGCAGTCTTGAGTGCCCTCACGAATAAACCATCGCCACTCCCGACCTGCTTATTAGTTATGTCATAACTCGGGGTAGAGCCTGCACCACAACTGGGTGAGCGCGACTTCACAATATAAGCACACAAGTCCTGAGGTTGGGATTTAGTAAGCTGCTGAGCAGCAGCCTCTAATCTATCAGTAACATCAAGGTCCTTGTGTTCTACACCGAGGGCACGGGTTCCCCCCTGATATTCCACTAAGTGAATGGGCGGGCGTGGTATGCCCAGCCCTGCTTCCACTTCTGGGCAGATCACTTGTAAATCCAGCCAAGGGGACAATTCCTTATTGATCAATTGGTGGTATTTGTCTCCACCGTCATAGCGTACGTTATCGCCCACCAAGCAGGCACTGATACCAACCTTTGGTTGTTGGTTGCGCTGCTTGGTTAGGTGAATCGAAGATAGGTCGCTCATGGGTTATCTCTTTATCGAAGGGCTATTTCTCTGATTAAGGGCGGTCTCTCGGATTAAGGGTTAATAATCAAGTCAAACTGAACCTGAATGTTATCGGTGTAGGTGATTTGGTCCGGCAGATAAGTACCTGGGCGTGATGGGGCAGCCCGCATCATTTGAACTCCTTCCATGGAAGAGTCCTTTGCTACACCTCGATAAACCGGGGTGTTGCGGTGATAGTCGATGCGAATAATTGGCCCCAGTTCTGCACCATAGGCTTTGGCCAGTGCTGCTGCCTTGGTTTTTGAGTCTGAAATAGCCAGTTGGTGAGCCGATTGAATATGTGACTCCATCTGGCTATTGTCGTAGCGAATGTTGTCGATACCTTCCAGGCGCTGTTCTAGTGCCTGATCCATTATGCCGGTGAGCTGTCCCATGTCGTGCAGTGTGACAGAGAGTGTTCGCACAGCTTCATAGCCGGTAAAACGTCGAGTGCCGCTATGGTGTTCATACCGTGGGTTGAGCCGGATGGATGAAGCGATAATATCCTCCTGCGTAATTTTCATGTTCTCAAGTTCATCAAGGAAGTTGTTTACCCTGTCATCCACATCCTGCTTTGCGGCTTTGCCAGATTTATGGATTGCACGCACGCTGAGGTTGACGATGGCAATATCCGGTTTCACCTTCACTTCACCATAACCGTTGGTTGAAATCAGTCGTCTATTTGGATCGTCATGTGCCTGGCAGGCTAGAGTGAGAAGTAGTAGAGGGAGGATTAACAGCTTATGCACGGTGGCAACTCCATGTATTGGTGATGATGAAAATGTTAGAGCCTTAATGAGCGAAAAAGTTTAGTCGACTTTCATATTAATAGATAAAAATGTTGCTGAGCCGGTCAAGGTGTAGCTGGTGGAGTGTATTCTCTGTATTAAGTCGGCTAGGGCTTAATCATCTTTCTTTTTTTGGGCGCGAGGGTGCGCCTTGTCATAGACCTTGGCAAGGTGTTGAAAGTCCAGATGTGTATAGATCTGGGTAGTAGAAATATTGGCGTGTCCCAATAGCTCTTGAACAGCTCGCAGGTCACCACTTGATTCCAGTAGATGGCTGGCAAAAGAATGGCGCAGCATATGTGGGTGCACTTTTCCGGGCATCCCTTGTTTGATACTAATTTGCTTGAGGCGATCCTGAATAGTCCGCGGTGATATGCGGTTGCCCCGCTGGCTTAAAAATAGCGCGGTTTGATCGGCGCCTGCTACTTCACGGCGACTCTTCAACCAAGTTTTGAGTGCATCAATCGCATGTCGGCCTACCGGTAATTGCCTGGTTTTATTGCCTTTACCCGTGACAATGATGATGGCATCTCTGAAATCAATATCGGTGAGGTTTAATCCTGCCAGTTCTGAGAGCCTTAACCCGGAGGAGTAAAGAAGCTCGATCATGGCGTGGTCGCGGCAGTCGATCCAGCTGTTGCCGGACAAGGATACAAATTGAGCAACCTGGTCGACATCCAGAGTTTTGGGTAACTTTTTGGGAGATTTTGGCGCGGCAATATCATTGGCTGGGTTAGATTTTACCCAGCGATGTTTTAGGCCGTAGTTAAAAAATGTGCGTAGAGAAGAGAGCCAACGTTGAAGGCTGCGGCCCCCGAGTCCACCTCGGTGAAGTGATGCCATGCACTGACGAATATGTTGTGGATCAAGCTGATCTGGGTGTTGGATTTTTTGTTGTTTACACCAGCCAGCCAGTTTGTTGAGGTCGCGGTTATAGCTTTGTACCGTGTAGCTGGATAGCCTTCTCTCGGTGCGAAGGTGTTGTTCGAATTCTGCTAATCGTTCGATGAGCGATGAGCTCATGTGCTGGCGCCTAGCTACTTTTGTAGCAGGTTGGGTGTAATTCGGTTTAAGACTTCAGCAATATAGCTGAGGAATAGTGTGCCCATACTGCTGCGGTAATAGTTGGGATCAGAATGGCCGATAGCGAGAATACCGAAGGCTGAGCCATAAGATAGTGGCACAGCTGCCACAGAACCCACCTCGGCAGATTTTTCACCAAATAGAAAACTCAGCTCATCACTACCAAGGACACCGCAGATTGCACGGTTAGTTCGCAGTAACGTACCAACCTGACTGTTGGCTTGGCTCTGGCTAACTATCTTGGCATTACATGTAGGGATAGATTGTGGGTCGCCAAATAGGGTCAAACTGTGAAATTCTACTTGGAAATCGTTGCTGAGACTTTCAGACAACGTATCTACAATGGAAGGGAGGTCCTTGGTATCAAGAAGGGCCAGAACCAGTCGCTTGGTTTTATCAAAAAGTTTGTCGTTAGTTTTAGCGGCTTCCAGCATGCCACTAATTCGTTGCCGCATTTCCAGATTGCGTTCTCTTAAAACAGAGATTTGGCGTTCGACCAATGATACAGCGGTGCCACTTTCGTGGGGTAGGCTGATCAGTTCCAGTAGGTCGGGATGGTTTTCAAAAAAATCCGGGTGGGTTTGTAGATAGGCTTTAATCTGCTCAGAAGATAACTCGCTATCAGTATTATCACCGGTAGTATTGTCGGCAGCCTCGATAAGAGTGTCACCCAGAGTATTGGCAAGAGCATCGACAGGGTTATTGTTATCTGTGGTCATATTTTTATTCGCCCATGAAATACTGTTGTAGCAGGCCCGGTCATGATGACCGATTGCCCCTCGCCGGGCCAATCGATTGTCAGACTCCCACCGGGGAGGTTAACGGTCACGGAGGAGTCTAACAGGTCTTGTAATCTGCCTGCCACCACCGCCGCACAAGCCCCCGTGCCGCAAGCCAGGGTTTCCCCGGCACCGCGTTCGTAGACTCGCAAGTTGATTTCATTGGTGCTGACCACCTGCATAAACCCGGCATTGACTCGCTGGGGGAAGCTGGGGTGATTTTCCAGAATAGGCCCCAAGGTGGCGACTGGAGCAGTATCGATGTCAGTTACCTGTAGCACTGCATGGGGGTTACCCATGGAGACAGCCCCAATCATTAACTGTTCGTCATTGGCTTCGACCGGATAGCTGTAGGCTCTTGCGCCAGCCGTAAAAGGAATCTGTGCCGGTTCCAGTACGGGCACACCCATATTGACCTCTATCTGGTTGTCGCGACGAACCCGTAGCTCAATAATGCCACTGGCCGTTTCAACTCGAATGGTACTTTTACCCGTCAGGCGGCGATCACGTACAAATTTGGCAAAGCAGCGGGCACCGTTGCCGCACTGTTCCACCTCGCTGCCATCCTGATTGAAAATCCGGTAACGGAAGTCCACGTCAGGTCGTGTGGGTGGCTCTACCACCAAAATTTGATCGCAACCCACACCAAAGCGCCGGTCGCCCAACTTACGGGCTTGTTCCGGGGTGAGGTTTACTGCCTGGGTCACTGCATCAATAACAACAAAGTCGTTGCCCAGGCCGTGCATTTTGGTGAACTTTACTAGCATTGCGTACTTATCACTTTCCTGTGGTGGATTGTTTTCTTAGTCATATTCGCCGAAAACAATACTGCCAAACTTAATCAGGTAATACGGTTTCCCCGCGCATTAAATCCTCAACTGTTTCTCGTTGGCGGACTTCGTGGGCAGTGTCGCCATCGGCCATGATTTCTGCAGCTCGGCCTCTACTGTTGTAGTTGGAGCTCATGGTAAAGCCATAGGCACCGGAGGAGCCAATACAGAGCAGGTCACCCTGAGCAATAACCAGCTCTCGTTCCTTGCCTAAAAAGTCACCGGTTTCACAAACGGGGCCGACGATATCCCAAGTTAAGCTTACCCCTGTTCTTGGGGTGACGGGATCAATGGTTAGCCAGGCCTGATATAACGCAGGGCGAATCATGTCATTCATGGCCACATCAACAATGGCGAAATTCTTCTCCTGACCGCGTTTCAGGTATTCAACACGGGTGAGTAGTACCCCAGCGTTGGCTGCAATGGATCGTCCCGGTTCCAGAATCAATGTCAGGTCACGGTCATTCAGGTGCTGGCGAAGCTCTGCAATATAGTCGGCAGGGTGAGGTGGCTGTTCATCTTTGTAACAGACACCAAGGCCACCACCCAAATCCAGATGCTCTAAGGTAATGCCATCCTGCTCCAGTTGATCCACCAGTGACAGAACACGCTCCAGCGCATCAATAAAGGGGGCTGTTTCAGTGAGCTGTGATCCAATGTGACAGTCCACACCAACAATATTGAGGTGGTCCATACCGTTGGCGCGAAGGTAGACCTCATGAGCTTTATGAATATCGATACCAAACTTGTTGTCTTTCAACCCCGTGGAGATATAGGGGTGAGTATTGGCATCCACATCCGGGTTCACCCGCAGGGAGATATCAGCTATTTTCCCGCAGGCACCAGCTACCCTATTGAGCACATCAAGCTCAGCTTCAGATTCCACATTAAAACAATGAATGCCTACATCAAGCGCTCTTTCCATTTCGACGGATTGTTTGCCGACGCCAGAGAAGATAATTTTTTTCGGATCACCACCTGCCGCGAGAACACGCTCAAGCTCGCCCACTGAGACGATGTCAAATCCTGCACCCAGTTTTGCCAGTATATTAAGAACGGCAATATTAGAGTTTGCTTTTACGGCATAGCAAACCAGGTGAGAGCAGTCGGCCAAGGCATTTTCATAGGCGAGAAAGTGCTCTGTCAGAGCGGCGCGGCTGTAGACGTAGGTGGGGGTGCCATAACGTTCCGCTATGGTGGACAGCGCGACATCTTCAGCAAATAGCTCGCCGTTGCGGTTGGGGAAATGTGTCATGGTCTGTCTTTAATCTGCTTCGGTTGTTTCGGGCTCTTCAGCTGCTTTAATGTCTTCGGATTCTTCTGCCTCCTCAGACGCCTCCGCAGGCGAGCTTATTTCCTGTACAGGCGGAGGGGGAAGGTACAGAGGACCCTTATTACCGCAACCGGCCAGACCAATCGTGGATGCTGCCAATAGCAGCATCAATGCTAAAAATCGTTGCATGAAAAAAACCTGTATTTTGATTCTTGAGATGTCAGCGAGTATACCGGCTGACACCCACAACACTCAATCGCCTATACTCCACACCAACCTTAAATATATCAATGTGATCCTGTCACCATGAATAAAAGCTATGAATGAAACCGAATTTAACCAATTGGCCGATGAGTTAATGCTCTCTATCGAGGAATCTATCGATGATAGCGGCGCCGATATTGACTACGAAAATACTGCGGGGGTGATGACTCTGACCATTGAGGCCAATGGCTCTAAAGTAATTATCTCTCGGCAACCCGCCATGGCCCAGATTTGGGTCGCAGCAAAATCGGGCGGGTATTATTTTAACCTCAGTGATGATGATTGGGTGTGCACCACCACCAGTGAAACATTGCAGGGGTTGTTAGGGCGAGTTTGTGATGAGCAGGGTGAAGCGGGGGTGGTGTTTGGTTGTTGAGTCAAGTTTTAACCCAAGGGTTTCTGATATCAGGCCTGAATGTAATTTATCGTGTTCATTCTAAAGTGATTGTTAAGGGTGAAGTCTTTCTACGGATTCAAATAGAAATTTAACAAAAAAAGAAATTGTTTATTTTTTATTATGATTATTCTCCAATCTCAGGAATTTCTTCTTCTTTTGCTCTAGGGCAGGGGCGCCCGCCAGAGCGCCTTACTGGGCAGGCTTTCTGTGCGGGTTTACGTTCTTCGATGAGTGATTCAATCGCTTTCTGTGGATTGCTCTGATTGTTTTTTTGGCAGTAATCATCCATCCATGTGGCAAGATCGTTTCCTTTGGCATTGCCCATCACTCCCTTGGGGTGTTTGCCGGTATATTCATATTGGTCGTAGGCGGCCACAAAGCCTTGAAGCCAATAGATAGTTGATTCGGCGGTGTTTTGCTGACGAACTTTAGCCCATTCGCTACAGTTTTCTGCAACGTTGATAGGGGTGGCTGCTATAGGCGCAGCAGCTAGTAGTAGCGGTGTAAGCAATGCCGTCAGACGTATTAGATGTTTCATTGGCTATTTGCTCAAAGCTTCTCTGGCGGCCTTTACTGCGGCTCTCACCTGATTCGGCGCAGTGCCACCAATATGATCTCTGGCCGCTACGGAGCCTTCCAAGGTGAGCACATCAAACACGTCACCCTCGATTACATTAGAAAACTGCTGAAGTTCTTCCAGTGTCATTTCAGACAAATCTTTGTTTTCAGCCAACCCATACGCCACAGATTTACCGACGATTTCATGTGAGTCACGGAAGGGAATACCCTTGCGCACTAGGTAATCGGCAAGGTCAGTGGCGGTAGAAAAACCACGGCGGGCCGCTTCACGCATGCTGTCTTTTTTGGATTGTATGGCGGGGATCATATCGGCAAAGGCGCGGAGGCAGTCTTTCACCGTATCCACGGCATCAAACAGGGGTTCTTTATCTTCCTGGTTGTCTTTGTTGTAAGCCAGCGGTTGGGATTTCATCAGCGTCAGCAGGGCGATGAGGTGACCATTAACCCGGCCTGTTTTGCCACGCACCAGCTCTGGTACATCGGGGTTTTTCTTCTGCGGCATGATGGAGGAGCCGGTACAGAAGCGGTCTGGCATTTCGATAAAGTTAAATTGTGCCGAGGTCCAGAGTATTAGTTCTTCGGATGCTCGGGACATATGAGTGAGTAGAATACTGGCAAAGGCGCAAAATTCGATGGCGAAGTCACGATCACTCACGGAGTCGAGGGAGTTGCGGGTTGGCCCGTCAAAGCCCAATAGTTCTGCAGTCATTTGCCGATCAATGGGGTAGGTGGTGCCTGCCAGTGCTGCGGCGCCGAGTGGAGATTGATTGAGGCGTTTGCGGCAGTCCTCTAGTCTGCTCTGGTCTCTTACCAGCATCTCAAACCAAGCCAGTAAATGATGACCAAAAGTTACGGGTTGGGCGGTTTGAAGATGAGTAAAACCGGGCATGATGGTGTCGGCCTCTCGCTCGGCCAAGTCCAGAATACCTTGCTGTAGCCGAATGAGTTCGGTGCTGATGGCATCAATTTCATCTCGCAGCCACAGGCGAATATCAGTGGCTACCTGATCATTACGTGAGCGCCCCGTGTGTAATTTTTTACCCGTGATACCGATTTGAGCCGTGAGTGCTGCTTCCACGTTCATGTGGACATCTTCCAGTGCGACTGACCATTCAAAGGTGCCATCTTCTATTTCTGTGAGTATTTCGCTCAACCCGGCTTGGATGCTGTGCAGCTCTTCATCGGTGAGAACTCCCACTTTGGCCAACATGGTGGCATGGGCAATGGAGCCTTGAATATCATGGCGGGCTAGCCGTTGATCAAAATTGACGGAGGCAGTAAACCTGGCTACGAAAGCATCAGTTGCTTCACTGAAGCGGCCGCCCCAGGCTTGGTTGGTGTCTTTTGGGTCACTCATGGGTAAACTAGCTCTTTTTATCTGTGTGCTGACGATACATTAGGGTCGCCAGTGTGGTGGATAAGGCGGGATTATAACAAAGCGTGAAGCTCCGCGTATGCATAAGGATGAGTTGGGGATTATAAGGGATGGTTTTTAATTGGACGTTCGGTAAACCAAAGCCAGCGCATTTGTTTGGCAGTGAGGATGATTCTTTTTTGCCAGACCTTTGCCGGGGGCAAGGACTGCTGGCAGTGGTTGTTATTTCTGAATTATTGGCATTGTTGATTACGGTGGCCGATAGCGGGCTGCAGTATTTTGACTGGGTGAAGCTGGCCAAGGTATCTCTGCTGTCATTGTGGATTGCACTGCTCAGTGCCGTTGTATTGTGTTTTGCCAACCGGTTGCTCTCAGGTATCCATCATGTGAGCGCGGCGTTTATTTCATTCTTCCTGATCTTGTTGGTGACGCTGTTTTGCGGTGCGACCTCTGAAGCGGTGATGTGGTGGTATTCGGCTCCATTGGTTAATCGTGAATATAATGTTTGGAATATTTTCGAGTATCTGCTGTTAGCAGCAATTCCGGCCGGTATTCTGTTGCGTTATCTGTTTTTGCAGCAACAGCTGAGGGTGCGCCAGCGGGCGGAACTTGAAGCTCGTATTCAGGCATTACAATCACGTATTCGGCCTCATTTTCTATTTAATAGTATGAATATGATTGCCAGCTTGATTGGCTCTGACCCGGAGAAAGCGGAGCGGGTGGTGGAGGATATGTCAGATCTTTTCCGTTATGCCCTGACTGATTCACAAACACTGGTGCCTCTGCGTGAGGAGTTATCTTTATGTCGCCGTTATATGTCGCTGGAAAAACTTCGCCTGGGTGATCGACTGTCTGCCAAGTGGGAGATTGGTGACTATGGTGAGGGAGTACATATCCCCTGCTTGACGTTACAGCCAGTTCTAGAAAATGCTATTTACCACGGTATTCAATTGTTGCAGGAAGGTGGCGAGATAGTTATTTCGGTGAAGAGGGTGAATGATCGGATAGAAATAGTGGTTTCCAATCCTTTGCATCGAGCGTTGCAGCAGCATAAGGGTAATAAGATGGCGTTGCATAATATTCGTCAGCGGCTGACGGCCCATTTTGGGCCAAGTGCAAAGGTCACTGCGGAGCCCAATGAAAGTTGTTATATTACCCGGATTAGCTACCCCATAGGATGGTAGGGTTAGGCAATGAAAGTACTGATTGTTGATGATGAACCTTTAGCGCGAGACCGACTGAAGAGAATGTTGTCAGGCATAGGTGAGTGCCGAGTGGTTGGTGAGGCTGGCAATGGTGAGCAAGCGCTTAGTATGGCTGAAGAGCTGAGCCCTGACCTGGTATTTATGGATGTGCGAATGCCGGGAATGGATGGTCTGGCTGCGGCCCAGTATCTTGCCCATGTTGAACCACCTCCAGCAGTAATTTTTTGTACGGCTTATGATGATTATGCAGTGGAGGCTTTTTCTTCACAGGCTATTGGGTATCTGTTGAAGCCTATAAAGCAGGTGGACTTGGAGCACGCTATTTCACGCACCAAGCGTATCAATAAAGCCCAGTTGACCGAACTACAGGAATCCCCCATCTTTCATACGGATGGCCGAAGCCATATTGCGACAAAGAATCGCCGTGGTATTGACTTGGTTTCCATCTCAGATATTCGCCTTTTTCAGGCTGATCATAAATATGTGACAGCCTTTCATTCAGAGGGCGAAGCGCTATTGGATGAAGCCCTGAAAGATTTGGAAACTGAATTTGATGGCCGTTTTGTGAGGGTTCACCGCAACGCATTAGTTTCTATACCTCATATTGAAGGGTTGGAGCGCAATGTGGATGGCCAGTTTTTCGTTCGTCTACAGGGGTTGGATGTTCGCCCACAGGTGAGTCGGCGCCATGTATCGCCACTGCGCAAGTTGCTGGAGCAAATGTAGTCGCTTGATAATCCATTAACACTTCAGTTTCCATATTCTTAGATCCACAACACTGCTGAGTCAGCATGGGTGTCATAGCGTCAATCTGCTATGATTATTCCTTTATAAAGCTGGCAATTATTTTTCATGACTACTCCCTCACTTCGTATTGCAACACGTAAAAGTCCATTGGCCCTTTGGCAGGCTGAAGACGTTAAGTCACGCCTGCAACAACTTCATCCAGAGCTAGAAGTAGTATTGGTTGGAATTACCACCAAAGGTGACAAAATTCTTGATACTCCGTTGGCTAAGGTCGGTGGAAAGGGGCTGTTCGTCAAGGAGCTGGAAGTGGCTTTGCTGGAGGGGCATGCCGATATTGCGGTGCATTCTATGAAGGATGTACCCATGGAGTTTCCAGAAAGGCTTGGGCTCACAGCAATCTGTGAACGAGAAGATCCTACAGATGCTTTCGTCTCTAACCACTTTGATCGATTGGAAGATTTGCCGGCAGGAAGCCGCGTTGGTACATCAAGTCTGCGCAGACAAACTCAGCTTAGAGAGCGATTCCCGTCGCTTAAAATTCTTGAACTGCGGGGTAATGTGAATACCCGGCTGGCCAAACTCGACAATGGAGAATACGACGCCATTATTCTGGCAACAGCTGGATTGATCCGGTTGGACATGGCGGACCGTATTCGTCAGCGAATTGCACCGGAGCAATCTTTGCCCGCAGGAGGCCAAGGTGCGGTGGGTATTGAATGCCGTCTCAGCGATACGCGAGTGAGGTCACTTCTTGAGCCCTTGCACCATCTATCGACGGCTCAGTGTGTACTTGCAGAGCGGGCAATGAACCGTCATTTACAGGGCGGTTGCCAAGTCCCCATTGCTTGCTATGCCATCCATCAGGGCGAAGAGAAAATCTGGCTGAGAGGTCTGGTGGGCTCGCCCGATGGCAAGCAGGTGATTCGGGATGATTTGCTTGGTGATGTCAGCAACCCAGAGGCTTTGGGTGTCGAGTTAGCTAAGAAACTGCTAGAACAGGGTGCCGGTGAAATTCTTAGAGATGTCTACGGAGATAGTTGATTTGTGACGGCACTGAAAGGGCTGCGCGCTTTACAGGTGCGCCCAGAGCAGAGTGATGACCTTTTTGCTCACCAGCTAATGGGGGCGGGAGCAACGCTATATTGCTGTCCTGTTATGCTCATTAAACCTTTTACAGAGACACCTGAAGAAAATCAGATTAAATCCCAAATTCTTAATTTTGATCAGTATCAGATAGCTATCTTTATTAGCAAGACAGCGGCTCGTTTGGGTACGGAGTGGCTGGCGCGTTATTGGGCTACATTGCCGGCAGGTATTCGCTATTACGCGGTGGGTAAAAGCACTGCTGCCTTGCTGAGAGGGCAGGGGATAGAAGCGGAGCTGCCGAAGCAAGCGTTTAATAGTGAAGGGCTGCTTGCACTGTCATCCCTGCATAATGCGGCCGGTGAAAAAGCACTGATTTTTTCAGGGGAGGGTGGTCGAGCTCTCTTGGCTGAGACCCTGAGCCAACGCGGTGCCAGTGTCAGTGAATGTGAGCTCTATCGTCGGGAGCCAACAGTCGAGTTTGCAGACCAAATTATTGAGTTGCTGGCTTCGGATGGGGTCGATTTGGTGATAGCCCATAGCGGTGAACTGTTGAAAAACCTATTGTCTCTTGTACCGGGCAGTCGGCGGCCTGCGCTGATGCAGCTGCCTCTATTGGTGCCCAGTGAAAGGGTGGCTGAAATTGCGCGGAATACAGGTTTTCAGGTAGTCATTTGCGCTGACTCAGCATTGCCTGAGGACATGGTTTCGGCCCTACGGGGGTGGTACAGTAGTCTGCGTTAAAGCCGGATAATTGAAATTTCTCTACCATGATTTTTGTGTCTATCACCTAGAAAGAGAGGTTTTTGGCGTAATATTGGTAGAGTATTGATTTAGCTTTCAGGTGAACAAGATAATTAATCTGGGGCTCCTAATTTCAGGAGTTCCTGATTTAGGGACAGTATTCAGGGGCATGTGTAGCTAACGGCAGGAATTGAGTCAGTGGATAACGAGAAGAGTAGTGGTAACAACAGTACCGGTAATGGTGCGGAAGATAAAAAAAGTACTGGGGAAGAAGTAGTTGAGCCTGTATCAGTACCCCAGCATAAGAATGAGTCTCAGCCCGAGGCGGTTGCTAACCCGAGCAAAGCCTCAACATCAGAATCTAAAGCACCCATAAAGAAAAATGCTCCATCCTCGGAGAAACCAGTGGCTCAGAAAAAGCCATTGACTGGGAAGAAGTCATCAGGTGGCCGACCAATTTTGATGTCTTTGATGGTGCTATTTTTGTTGCTGGCTATTTCTGGCTTGGGTGTGGCGGGTTGGTGGTTCTATCAGTTACAACATCAGTTGCAACAGAAGGAACCGCTTGTCTGGGAAAATCTGGCCAGTCAGCAGGCAGATATTCAGCGCCTTGAGGAGCAATTGGCAGAGGAGCGGCGCGAGCGACAAAATCAGCAGGCTGCATTGAGCCAGACCGCCTCTGAGTTGCAGTTGAACATTAATAGCCACGCTCGGCGTTTGCGTGAGCTCTCCACCACTTCTCGAGCAGACTGGTTGTTGGCTGAGGCTGAATATCTGATTCGCCTTGCTAACCAGCGCCTGGTCACCGAACGAAATACAAAAAATGCCACAGTACTGCTGATCACTGCGGATGAAATTCTAAGAGATCTGGATGAAGTAGATCTATTGGCAGTTCGAGAGGCTCTGGCAAAAAGTATCACCTCATTGCGGATGGCACCGGGCGTAGATAGGGAAGGGTTCTATCTGCGGCTAAATGCGCTATCTGAACAGCTGGTACAGTTGCCCCTGATTGCCCCTGAGTTGTTGGAGGGCGACAGAGTAACGGTTGAGACGGATAGTGTTATTGATGATAGCTGGCGGGGCCAGTTATTGAAGGGCTTTTATCAGGCTGTAGATGGTGTTAGTGAGCTGATACGGGTAAGACGCAGGAATGTGCCACTTGAGCCATTGTTGTCTCCTGAGGAAAATCAGTTCCTTCGTCATAATCTTGGCATGATGCTGGAGCAGGCGCAGTTGGCTTTGCTGAGGGAAGAGCAGGCTGTTTATCGGACCAGCTTGGCTAAGGCTAAAAAATGGTTAGGTGATTACTTTGAGCTGAACGACGGGGCCAGCCAACTAGTTGAACAATTGTCGCAACTGGAACAACAAAATGTCGTTCAGCAATTGCCCGATATTTCAGGTGGGCTCGAGTCTCTGAGAGACTATATTGATATCAGGCATAAGCGTCACACCGTCGATGGCACGGAAGAGTCCAATGGAGAGCAGCAGTGAGAATGTTGCTATTGATCGTTGCCTTGATCACCTTCATCGGTGGTTTTGTGGCTTGGCAGATGCTGGAAAGTAGTGGCTATGTCCTGATTGCCTTTGGCAATTACACGATTGATATGAGCCTTTGGACGCTGGTGCTGTTGGTGTTGGTGTTGTGGGTTCTCGTGCAGTTATTAAAGTATCTGTTGCGGATTATGATTGAGCCAGGGCAGAAATTTTTTAGAAATCGTGTTTCTGTCCGGGAGCGGCGATACCGTAAGCGCACAGCCAAAGGGTTGTTACAGTTTATTGAGGGCCGCTGGAGCCAGGCGCGTAATAGCCTCAAGCGAGCAGCAAAATATTCAGATATGCCCTTGGTCAATTATCTGGCTGCCGCCAATGCGGCCTACGAATTGGGTGATAAGGAAGATGCTAATCGCCTATTGGTAAAAGCAGAACAGGTGGCACCAGGTGGCGAGCTGGCTATCGGCCTGGCTCAGGCGAAAATGTATTTGCACGATAAGCGTTATGAGGAAGCTCTCGCTATATTACAGCGGCTTCATCAAAGTGTGCCCGACCACCCGTTGGTGTTGCGTCTACTGGAAAGTACTCATCGTGGTTTGAAAGATTGGCGAAGTCTTGAAAAGCTGTTGCCAGATCTTAGACGCTTCAAGGTGTATGACAAGCCGAACTTGTTAAGGGTTGAGTCTGAGGTTTATTCTTCATTGATGGTAGCGCTTGCTGCTCAAGCCAAACGCAGTGGTAAAACAGAAGACACTGAAGCACTCGTCCAATTATGGCAAGAAATGCCAGGAGGTATTAGGGCAGAGAAACAGGTCCTTCTATCGTATATTTCCAGCTTACATCAGTTGGGTGAGTCGAATTTGGCTGAAAGCCTTTTACGCAAGGCGTTGAAGTCCAATTGGGATGATGCCTTGGTGAGGCTGTATGGCATTGTGGGTGGAGATGACCCACAGAAACAACTGATCATTGCAGAAGCCTGGCTTCGTGAGCGCCCTAATGACCCAGAGCTGATGTTAGCGCTAGGGCGTCTGAGTCAGCGTAATCAGTTATGGGGGAAGGCTAGGGATTATCTGGAAAGCGCTCTGGTGTTGAGGGCCCAGCCTGACGCCTATGCAGAATTGGCTCGATTGATGGTGCAGTTGGGTGAGCATGAAAAGAGTGCTCAGTATTACCAGCAGGGTTTAATGCTTAGCACTCATGGTTAAAAGCTAGATTATGAGTGAGTAATAAAAAAGGCGCCGTAAAGGCGCCTTTTTTATTGGGTGTTTACTTGCGGCGTGCTCAATAATTAAAGTTGAGGGCCCGCGTTGAGAACACTCTCTGAAACATCAAATTTTTGAATGTTTTCAACAAACAATTTTGCCAGTTTGGCAGCTTGTTCGTCATAGGCAGACTTGTCTTCCCAGGTTTCACGTGGGTTAAGGTAACGACTGTCTACGCCAGGAACACTAGTTGGTATTTCCAGGTTGAGCCCTGATAGATGCTCTGTTGCCACATTTTCTAAATCACCATTCTGAATAGCAGCGACAATGCCCCGTGTCACAGGAATTGGGAATCGTGACCCGGCGGCACCAGGTGCACCAGATCCACCAGTCCAGCCAGTGTTCACCAGATAGACACGGCTACCGAAGTCCTCGATTTGTTTCATGAGCAATTCGGCATAAACATTTGCGGGGCGAGGCATAAAGGGCGCACCGAAACAGGTGGAAAAAGCCAGCTGAATACCGGCAGCGGCACCCATTTCAGTTGATCCAACACGGGCGGTGTAGCCACTGAGGAAGTGATAGGCCGCGGCTTCCTTAGAGAGGATGGACACGGGAGGTAAAACACCAGAGACATCGCACGTCAGGAAGATGACATTTTTAGGTTCACCTGCACGATTGTGCTCAGAGCGCATTTCTACATGTTCAAGCGGGTAGCTACAGCGTCCGTTTTCAGTCAGGCTGGTATCGTCATAATCTGCGGTGCGGTTATCATCAGTAGCAACATTTTCTACAATGGCACCAAAACGGATAGCTTCCCAGATAACCGGTTCATTTATTCGACTCAGGTTGATGGTTTTTGCATAGCAC
Source organism: uncultured Cellvibrionales bacterium (assembly GCA_913062605.1). Classification (GTDB taxonomy): domain Bacteria; phylum Pseudomonadota; class Gammaproteobacteria; order Pseudomonadales; family Porticoccaceae; genus Porticoccus. The sequence continues at coordinate 138,935 of CAJXWQ010000002.1, read as the reverse complement.
CCACCTTCCATATTGAACACAGCACCTTTTGACCAGCCGTGTTCATCATCACCGATCAGATAGCGTTCAGGATCGGCAGAGAGTGTCGTCTTACCTGTGCCAGAAAGGCCAAAGAATAGGCATACGTCACCGGCACCGCCAACATTGGCGGCGCAATGCATGGGCATAACGTCTTTTTCTGGTAGTAAGAAATTTTGTACAGAAAACATGGCTTTTTTCATTTCGCCCGCATATTTCAAACCGGCGATCAGTACCTTGCGTTGAGCAAAGTTAATGATGCCTACAGCTTCACTATTGGTGCCATCTCTCTCTGGGTCACAGACAAAGTTAGCTGCATGGAGAATCTTCCAAGGCTCTTTGTTGGAAGGGTTGTATTTCTCCGGGCGAATAAACATGTTGCGGCCAAACAGGTTGTGCCAAGCTGTTTCAGTGGTCACTTTTACTGGCAGGTAGTGTTCAGGATCCTGCCCAACATGAAGGTGAGAAACATAACGGTCTTGTTCGGCCAAATGGGTTGCTACACGTTCCCACAAAGCATTAAATTTATCTTGAGCAAAGGGGCGGTTTACAGGTCCCCAGTTGATATCATCCTGGCTGCTGGGCTCTTCTACAATAAATCGGTCGGCGGGTGAGCGACCAGTGCGCTTACCCGTAACAGAAAGGAGGGCGCCGGTGTCAGTAAGGTGACCTTCGCCATTTTGTAGTGCCAGCTCTATTAGCTCGGCAGAGCACAAGTCGGTGTAAACATTCACAGCAGAATCTTCGATTTGCGTCATCAGTATTGTCCTGTCAGGGTAGTTCTGTTCGTTTTCTATGTTTAGTTCGGTTGACTTTCTATGCCCAGCTGGGCAAAAAAGGGTGGCAATTATGCCAGAAAAATATCCACTAGTGGAGCATTGGTGGGTTTTCACCAAAGAGTTCTGCTATATCTTTATCATTGAAGCGATATTGTTGATGGCAGAATTGGCAATTAATAGAAATAATACCCTGTTCTTCCAAGATGCTATCGAGTTCTTCGTGGCCGAGAGAGAGCAGCACATTGGCAAATCGGCCCTCTGAGCAACTACAGAAAAACTGTACCGGGTTTGGTTCAAATAGCCGTAATTCATCCTGGTGAAATAAGCGGTAAAGTTGCTCTTCATGGCTGAGTGTCAGCTGCTCTTCTTCTGTAATGGTATCGGCCAGCTGGATGGCGTGATCCCACAGTTGTCGGTTTTCTTCTGGGCTCAGCTCTAATTGATTTGGTAGCGCCTGAAGCAGTAAGCCTGCAGCTCTGGGCGCAGTGTTGTGAATAGAGCTGTTTTGAATATCAGCGCTTAGCCAGATGCGTGTGGCCAGTTGTTCTGATCTTTCAAAATAATCTTCTAGGCATGTGGCCAGAGAATCTGACTCTAGGGGAACCACCCCTTGATAGCGCTCTCCTTGGCTGGGGTCAATGGTCAGTGTCAGTGTGCCCTCGCCAATGAGGTCAGTAAGAGAGGCGCTACTGTCGTACAGTCGGTCGGGATCGAATTGGGCAATCGCTCTGAGGTTGTGATGGCGGGTGCAGTCGGCCATTATCAATGATAGTGGCCCTGAGCCTTGAGCTTGTAGGGTTATAACCCCATCAAACTTTAATGTGGCACTGAGCAGCCCTGCGGCGGCAAGAAATTGGCCCAGTAGCTGCTGAATTGTTTCGGGGTAGTCACCATTGGCAAGCACATCCTGATAACTTTTTTCTAGCGTCAGTACTTCACCGCGAATATCCGAGTGCTCGAAGATAAAGCGCTGAAGCTGGTCGGTGTGCGACATGGTCTTTGTTCCTGTGAACGCGGGGCGCGAAATTTAGGGTACTTTTGGAAGCTTGTCCAGCAGGCTTCGGGACCCAGAATTGTATATGAGTCTTGTTCTCTCTAGGTTTTTGGCCTCTAGAAGCCAGTGTTTTGGTGTTACGTGCAGTGCCGCCTGATTTCTTCTGCCAGCTGATTTGCGCGCTGTTCACGTTGTTCTTCAGTGACCATTATTTCATTGCCATCAGCGTCTTCAAAATACACCCGACCTTTAAGTATTCGCAGGTTATAGTTGGCCTGTTGGCAAGCCCTTTCTGTACTTTGATTCTGACGTTGTTGTTGTGTCTTTTGCTGCTGGTGGAAGGCTTGCTCTTCAGGGGTTTCCCCTTGAAAAACCTGCTGCAATTTTTCGGTTTCTTCAGCACTGGAGTCGCGGTTGATAGGTGACATCTTGGAAGATACCTCTTCTGAAATGGTTGAGTCCTCTGGCGGTTGATCTGAAAAATGAAGCTTTCCATTACTGTCTACCCAGCGATAGATTTCGGCAAAACTTGTCGGCATTAATAAGAGCAGGCCGATAGCAATAACAAGCTTCATGATTGGTTATCCTCCTTGAAACGGTGAATCTGACGCCGCTGCTTTTTGTTTGGGCGTTGGTCTTGATATGAAAGGGATTGATTTGATGCCTTTCGTTCGGCAGTACGTTGCTCGCGCAGGGCGATACTTTCGGTCGTCTCGGTATAAAGTACAGCTGCTTCGGTAGCGCCACGGCGTTGGTCCGATATATTGTCAACTACAATCGTCTTTTCATCCCACCCTTGACGAATTTTAATGGTTGCACCCAGAATTGCTTCCTTGCTTGGTTTGGCTCGTTGAGCATCAACGTGTATTTTCCCCCCTTCAATAGCAGTTTTTGCCTGGGCGCGGGTTTTAAAAAACCGGGCTGCCCACAGCCATTTATCCAGGCGTACCTTTTGATGATCAATGCCGCGTTTAGCCATTGGGGAAAATCTCATCAAAATGGGTGATGGATTGAAACTCATCTATTGTTCTTGGGTCTTGTTTGCTATCTGGCTGATTAATTCCAAGCAAGTGTGCAATGCCATATTGTTGTGCTGAATGGAGCACATCGATTGAATCATCGATAAACAAGGTTCGACGGGGATCAAAATGCTGTTGTTCGGCCAGCGCCTGCCAAAATAGTTGCGATTCTTTGGGTTGGCCAAACTCGTGTGATGAGTAGACATGATCCAATAGCCCTCCAATACTGGTGGCAGAGAGTTTTAGTTCTAAGCTGAGGGGGTGAGCATTAGTGACCAGTACACGTTGCTTGCCAGAGGCTCCAAGTTGTTGCAGAAATTCCAGTACAAAGGGACGTTCTTGAATTAGATGGTCGATTTCTTCTTTTAACTGACGAATGTTGACAGACAGTTCTCTGGACCAATATTCCAGACAGTACCAGTCTAGAGTGCCTCGTTTATCATTAAAGCGGCCATGGAGTTCCCCTGTCGCCTTGTTTGGGCAGAGGTTGTGGTGCTCGGCATAACGCTTTGGTAAGTGGGTGAGCCAGAAAAAATTGTCAAAGTGTAAATCCAGCAGGGTGCCATCCATATCCAGCAGCACGGTGTCTATGTTATTCCAGTCAATTTTCACGGTTATAGGTAGTGCATCAGCGTTTTTCCGGGTTATCAAGTATGCCCACAAAGACCGTTATATTGAAGCGACACCTGCCTCGAGAAAGCTCGGTGGTTCTTTATCGAGAGCGACCCTTATTATAGGGTTGATCTCTTAGTAGTTGTCATAGATGGCCTTCATCGCTAGAACAAGTCTTCGGGGCGTGTTCCTTCAGATGAAGTTTTGTTATTGGTTGTGAATGGGTTGCTGCTGGCCATTGCGGGAACATGTTCCTTGCGGAAGATCTCAAACATGGCATTGGCGTGTTCGGGGCCAACTCTCAAGCCTGTATTTGGGTCGATTCGAACCATAACAATACCCTCTGGTTGTGGCCTGATAATTTCCTGTTTCCCAGCCAGAGCCGTTCTCATAAAGTCAATCCATATAGGGAGCGCGGCTGATCCGCCGTATTCCCCACGGCCAAGCAGTTGGTTTTCATCAAAGCCTAACCATGCAGTGGCTGCGATATGAGGGCTGTAGCCAGAGAACCAGGCATCTCTTGGGCCATTGGTTGTGCCGGTTTTCCCTCCGATATCTGATCGCTCCAAGACTCGGGCCCGCCTGCCTGTTCCTTTTCGGATCACATCCTTAAGAATGGAGTCGATTAGATAAGCTACCCGGGGTTCAATGATTCTTGGTGCTACGGGTAGCTGTAGTTTTTCTAGGGATGATTCAGTAGGTTGCTCTTCGTCAGTTGGTAGAGCTGGAGATGCCTGTGTTACTCCGAGTTCTGTATTTAGATCATCCATTTGTGATAGCGCTTCTGGTGCGGTCATTCCTTTTTCTGGTTGCGCCATTTCATTGTTGGCTATGCTGTTATTTCCCGTGGTCGCCAAAGCCTGGTCGCAGGTGTGGCAAACCGTCAAAGGGGCTGCTTGATAGACTATGTTGCCTTCTGTGTCCTCGATCCGATCAATCAGGTAGGGTTCAACCCGATAGCCTCCATTGGCGAGAATGGCATAGCCGGTGGCAATTTTCAGAGGGGTAACAGCATGGCTGCCTAGTGCAAGGGATAGGTCTCGAGGCAAAACAGATCCATCGAAACCAAAGCGTTGTAAGCCGTCAATCGCCTGATTGATGCCAAGGCTTCGCAGTATCCGTATTGAGATCAGGTTGCGAGACCTGTAAAGCGCCTCACGGAAACGGGTTGGACCATAGAATTTGCCGCCATCATTTTCTGGTCGCCAAGTATTTTCCAGCAGTTTGTCATCAAAGACGACGGGAGCATCATTGATAATGCTTGCTGTGGTGAAACCATTTTCTAACGCGGTGGTGTAAATAAAGGGTTTGAAATTTGAGCCAGGTTGTCGTTCTGCTTGGGTGATACGGTTAAAGTTGCTTTGGTTAAAGTCAAAGCCACCTACTAGAGCCTGAATGCCGCCATTTTGTGGATTGAGCGCCACAATAGCTGCTTGGGCCTTGGGTAGTTGGCCCAATAGCCAGTGATCATCAAGTTGTCGTACCCTGATGAGGTCGCCTGCGGTAAATAACTCTTCGGCAGATTGAATGGGCGCTGAGCGACTATTGGGGCTGTTAAACCGACGCAGCCCTTTAAGCCCATTTTCCCATGTTATTTCTACCGAGTCCCCTGACGCGAGCTGAATGCCAAGAGATTGTTTATTGACCTGGGCGACGATTGCCGGAATAAGGTTGCCGTAGGCAGGTACTTCGCCCAGTACTGATGGCCAGCGGTCTTTTTCTAAAATCTGATTTTCGGGGCCACGGTATCCATGACGACTGTCATAAGCAATCAAGCCGCTCTGAACAGCATTTTGGGCAGAAAGCTGAAGCTGGCTGTTGATGGTGGTGTAGACGCGGTAGCCATCCATGTAAGCGCCTTGGCCGACCATTTTCAAGATTTCCTTGCGTGCAATTTCTGATACGTAAGGTGCATTCAGCCCGAGATTATATCCATGATAACTGGCCGTTACAGGCTCTGCCCTGGCTAAGGTGTACGTTTCATTATTGATATGGTGTAAGCCCAGCATGCGCTTAAGAATCCAGTTGCGGCGAATCAGTGCGCGATCTGGATTGGCGATGGGGTTGTAGGCAGATGGAGCCTTTGGAAGCCCAGCAATCATTGCCAGTTGGGCAAGACTGAGATCCCTTATAGATTTTCCATAGTAGACCTGTGCCGCAGCCTCTATCCCATAGGCTCGATTGCCTTGGTAGATCTTGTTGGCATAGAGGGTGAGTATTTCTTCTTTATCGAGCTCGTCTTCAATGCGCAATGCCAGCAATATTTCATTAAACTTCCTAGTGAAGGTTTGTTTTCGGGAGAGAAAAAAATTGCGGGCAACTTGCATGGTGATAGTACTGCCGCCTGTTTTTATTTCACCGGCGGTGATGAGTTGAGATGCTGCTCGCAGTAGGCCCGCAATATCTACGCCACCATGGCGGTAAAACCGGTCATCTTCTGCTGATAGTAGTGCGCTAATATATAAAGGAGGCATGTCGTTGAAGCTGATTGGCGTTCGACGTTTTTCACCAAACTCTCCAATTAATTGTGAATCTTGTGAATAGATTCTCAAAGGTGTCTGAAGTTTTGTCTCACGAAGACTTTCAACTGAGGGTAATTTAGGACTAAGGTATAGGTATAGGCTGCCAGTGATAATGAGGGCGCCACCTAAGGCCGCGAAAACGGTCCAAAGGGTGTAGCTAAAAAGTTTAAGAGTTCTATTCATGGTTTAGCCAGTTTTTGTCAGCGTGCTATTATAGGATTAAAGGAAGTGCCGATACACTGCTTGCAGACTTGCAAACTTGCAGGAAGTGGTTAAAGCTGTATTAGTTGCTTTGCGTAACTCGGGGAAAAGAAAACAAAAATGGGAATTTTCAGTTTTCTGGATCAGCAACCTAAAAGTCTGTTGGGCTTGGATATTAGCTCCTCAGCTGTAAAGTTGCTTGAGATCAGTAAAAGTGGCAGTCGCTACAAGGTAGAAAGTTATCTGGTTCGCCCTCTCCCGCCCAATACGGTGGTGGAAAAAAATATCAATGATGTTGAGGTGTTGGCAGATACGATACGTAAAGTGGTTAGCCAGTCCAGAGCGAAAGCCAAAGATGCAGCTGTCGCTGTTTCCGGCTCATCGGTGATCACTAAAGTCATTGAAATGCCTGCAGAATTAAATGATCAGGCCCTGGAAACCCAAATCGCATTGGAGGCGGATCAGTACATCCCTTATCCACTCGATGAAGTGGCTCTTGACTTTGAAGTGATTGGGCCTTCGGAAAATAATCCTGAACAGGTTGATGTATTACTTGCAGCGTGTCGCCTGGAGAATGTCGACTCTAGGGCGGAAGCACTTGAGATCGCGGGGTTAAGCCCCAAGGTTGTCGATGTTGAGGTGTTTGCTGTAGAGCGTTCGTTTGAGTTGTTGACCAATCAGTTGGAAGAGCTGGGCGATCAGGTGATTGCCATTGCTGATGTGGGCGCAACCATGCTGACCCTCAGTGTGCTGGTTAACGGCAAGACCGTGTATACACGGGAGCAACTGTTTGGCGGTAAGCAAGTCACTGAAGAAATTCAGCGTCGCTATGGTCTTTCCCTTGAGGAGGCCGGCCAGGCCAAGAAGCAAGGTGGCTTGCCTGAGGATTATGTTTCTGAGGTGCTAGAGCCATTTAAGGATGCGCTCGTTCAGCAGATATCTCGTTCATTGCAATTCTTCTTTTCATCGAGTCAGTACAACTATGTTGATCAGCTGATTATGGCGGGCGGTGTTGCGGCCATGGATGGACTGCGGGATGAAATTGAAGAAAAGCTGGGGTTGCCCACCATGGTTGCGAACCCGTTTGCCGATATGGAAGTATCAAATAAGGTAAATGCAGTTGCGTTGAGCAACGATGCGCCAGCGATGTTAATCGCGGCAGGGTTAGCGTTGAGGGGGCTTGAATAATATGGCCAAGATTAATTTACTCCCTTGGCGCGAAGCGTTTCGTACCGAAAAGAAAAAAGAGTTTCTGTCTCTGATGGTTGTTGTGTTGGTCATGGCGGTGTTGGTGGCGTTTGGCTGGGACAGAGTGGTTAACAATCAAATCGAGTCTCAGAATAGCCGAAACCAGCTACTCAAGACTGAAATTGCTAAACTGGATAAGCAGGTTGCAGAGATAAAAGGGTTGAAGAAGCGTCGTCAGGACCTACTAGATCGCATACAGGTTATTCAGGAATTACAGGGTAACCGGCCTGAAATTGTCAAAATTTATGATGAGTTTGTTCGAGCTGTACCCGATGGTGTTTATTTTACCAAGATGATCCGTAAGGGTAACCAGATATCGCTAGTAGGCTTTGCCGAGTCTAATAACAGAGTGTCCTCTCTGATGCGGCGACTTGATGCATCTTATAAGTTTACTGAGCCCAATTTAACCAAAGTGCAGGATAATGATGCGCTGGGAGAAGACGGTAGTCAGTTTGAGATGCGAGTTAAAATCATAAAAGCTCCAGTTGATGCGGTATCAACTGGCCCAGCTGAAGGAGGTGCGTGATGTCATTGACCGAATCCTTTCAGCAGGTAAAGAATTTTGAGTTTGGTGAGCTGGATTATGATGGCATTGGCATTTGGCCATTGCCAATCAGGCTGTTCTTATTTGCGCTGGCATTTGTGTTGGTTTTGTCAGGAGCCTACTACTTCCATATTAAGGAGCTTGATGCAGAGCTTGACTTGGTTAAGGGTAAAGAAATACAGCTGAAGAAAAAGTTTGAGGAAAAGGCATTTCAGGCGGCTAATCTTGAGAACTATCGTGAACAAATGGTCGAAGTGGAAAAACTATTTGGCGCTATGTTGGCACAACTACCGAGTGATACTGAAGTGCCTGGGCTTCTTGAGGATATTACAGAAATTGGAAGCGGCTCTAGCCTTGATATTACTACAATTAGTTTGCAGCCTGAGAGAGCGGCAGAGTTTTATGTGGAATTGCCAATTAAAATAGTGGCTGTGGGTGATTATCATGATGTCGGTGCATTTGCCAGTGGTGTCGCTAGCTTGCCGAGAATTGTTACGCTACACAATTATAGTATTACGTCGAATAATAAAAGTGGCATGCAGAGACTAGAAATTGAAGCGAAAACATACCGCTACAAGACGCAGGATGATTGAGTGATGACGAAGATGACCCGTTTGTTTTTGGTAGTTGTTGGGCTTCTCCTCTTGTCAGGTTGTACGGGAGACGGTCAGCACGAGGATCTTCAGCACTTTATGGCAGATGTTAAGGCAAAGCCGGTGGGAGATATAGAGCCGTTACCAACATTTCGAGCCTATAAAACCTTTAGATATGGCGCAATAGCCATGCGTAGTCCATTTGAGCCGCCATTAGCTTTAGATGTTGCGAGCTCAGTGACAGGCAAGGAAAAAGTGTCGGCACCAGATGAAGGTCGTAAGAGAGAATACTTGGAGGGATATAACTTTGCTGCGCTCTCTCTGGTAGGCATTCTGTCTAAGGACGGTCAGATTTGGTCGCTTATTAATGACGGCGGTGGCGGTATTCATCGTGTTACGGTTGGCAATTATGTGGGTAAGAATCATGGGCGTATCACCTCTGTGACCAGTTCGAAGGCAGATGTGATTGAGGTTGTTCCCGATGGTAAAGGTAGCTGGGTAGAACGCCCACGTACCTTGGCCTTGAAAGAAAAGGATTAACAAAGATGTTTGGGGAAAGTGAGATGAAAAGGTATCTGAAAAGTGTTCTGGTACTGACAGGGTGGCTTGCTTGTCTGGGGGTTTCCTCACAGGTGTGGGCTCAAGTGTTGCTCGAAGATATTAGTTTTGCAACATTGCCTGGTGGTAGTTTTGAGGTGCGGATGGCTTTTTCAGGCACCCCGCCCAGCCCTGAAGGTTATACTATTGATAATCCCGCTCGAATTGTTCTGGACCTTCCGGGTGTAGAAAGTACTCTGGACCAGAAAAAGCATCCCCTTTCATTTGAAAATGCCAGAAGTGCGGTTGTCTTAAGTACAGCAGACCGCACGCGTTTGATATTAAATATGCTAGAAGTCGCCCCCTATGAAACACGAGCGGAAGGTAATGCACTGATTGTTCTTGTTGGAGGGGGAGGGGATGCTGTCGCTCCTAACAAGCAGGCATCATTGGCTGTCGCGACCAACACCTCTGAAAATAAAATTCACAATGCTAAGTACAGTCTCAAGAACGTAGATTTTCGTCGTGGAGAGCAGGGTGAAGGTTTGGTTGCCATTGAACTTTCGGACCCCTCTGTCAGTGTTGATATCTCTCAAGCAGGAAGCGAGATAAGGTTAAGTTTTTTCCGCACTGAATTGCCTGCGTCTCAGGACAGGCGACTGGATGTCATTGATTTTGCAACACCCGTAAAAGAGATTGATGCCAGCTTTGACGGATCCACAACGACTGTTACGGTGACTGCAGTTGGTGAATATGACTATATGGCCTATCAGGCAGATAATCAGTATGTGGTCAGTGTAAAACCACTCACGGCAGATGAGCTTGCAGATAAAAAATCGAAGTTTGCCTATGTGGGCGAAAAACTATCTCTCAACTTTCAAGATATTGAAGTTAGGTCTGTCTTACAGCTGATTGCAGATTTTACTGAACTGAATTTAGTGGCCAGTGATACGGTTTCTGGCAGCATTACACTTCGCCTCGAAAATGTTCCTTGGGATCAGGCTCTCGCTATTATCCTGAAAGCTAAGGGGCTGGATAAGCGTCAGGAAGGAAATGTTCTGATGGTGGCACCGGCAGCAGAAATTGCTGAGAGGGAGAGATTACAGGTTGAGGCTAATAAACAGTTGCAGGAGTTGGCTCCTCTTCGCACAGAATTTATTCGAATAAAATATGCAGATGCCAGAGAGCTATATGAGTTGTTTGATGTAGGTGGCAGTGGCAGTGGCGGTGGCGGTAGTGATGGGCCGGCGACGAGTAGTATTTTGTCAGAGCGTGGGTCAGCCATTGTTGACGAGAGAACCAATACCGTTATCTTGACCGATACTGAAGATAAGATTCTTGAATTCAAACGTTTAATAGACGAGATAGATATACCGATTAGACAAGTTTTGATTGAAGCCCGTATTGTTATTGCAAATACAGATTTTAGAAAAGAAATTGGCGCACGTATGGGGATTCAGGGTGCTCGCACTCCCAATGGTGATGACTTTGGTTTCGGCGGTTCTCTGGAACAATTTTCAAGCCCAAATAACCCGATTGATATTTTCAATGGTGGCGGTGGCACAATTTTAGTAAATGATGATGCTTTGAATGTGGATTTGGGTGTCGCAAATCCCACTGGCAGCTTTGCGCTTGAGTTCTTGACGGGTAATACCTTTTTAGATCTTGAATTAAGTGCACTCGAGAATGAAGGTGGTGGCGAGATTGTTTCTCAACCTAAAGTTTTGACGGGTGACAAGCAGAAAGCGGTGATAAAAACTGGTACAGAGATTCCTTTCCAAAATGCGACATCTAGTGGTGCAACCTCTGTAGAGTTTAAAGAGGCGGTGCTTAAGCTTGAAGTAACACCACAAATCACACCGGATGGTCGGATCGTGATGGATTTGGTGATAGCTCAGGATTCTGTTGGAGACCTGCTGCCTACGGGCGAGCCTGTCATCGATGTGACCGAGGTTGAAACGCAAGCCATTGTTGGTGATGGTCAGACACTTGTCCTCGGTGGTTTGTTCCAAATGGAAACATTCACTGCAGAAGACAAAGTTCCATTACTTGGGGATATCCCGTATCTGGGTCGACTCTTCAGGTATGATTTGGAGAGTATGGAAAAGCGGGAAATCCTGATTTTCATTACACCAAAAATCATAGATGAAGCCCTGCTTGATTAATGCCTAAAAACACCTGATGAATAACAACAATCTTTTTCTTGTCGGCCCCATGGGGGCTGGCAAGACAACTATTGGTCGGTTTTTGGCGAATAGTCTCGACTTGGAATTTGTTGATCTTGATGCGGAGATTGAACAGCGTTGTGGCGCCAATATCCCCTGGATATTCGATGTGGAAGGAGAAGAGGGTTTTCGCAAGCGTGAAGGTCAGCTTTTAGAAGAAATAACGGCCAGAGAAGGAATTCTTCTAGCGACGGGTGGTGGCGTTGTACTCATTGAAAATAATCGTGAGTTACTTAAGAAAAGAGGTTTTGTTGTTTATTTAAATGCATCGGTAGATCAGCTTTTGGAAAGAACGGCTCATGATCGTAACCGACCACTACTGCAAGTCGACAATCCTCGTGCCGTTATTGAGCAGCTGATTTCAGACCGTGATCCTCTGTATCATGAGGTAGCTAATCTAGTTGTCATGACTGAGAGAAGAAAACCCCAGTTGGTCGCTGAAGATATTGTTGCAGAAGTTCGTCATCTTATGAGTTGATGTGGTACATTTCAGGCCAAATTCAACAGCAGAAAAATTCATCGTGGAAAAGACCAGAAAGCTCACAGTTGATTTGGGCGAGCGAAGCTATCCAATACTCATTGGCGAAGGATTGTTGCAGGCACCAAATCTCTTTGCGCCCTATATTCATGGTAATCAGGTGCTGGTTGTTACCAACGAAACCATAGCCCCGCTATATCTGACGTCTGTCATGGATCACCTTTCCGCTTATCAGGTGGACTCGGTGATATTACCCGATGGTGAGCGATACAAAAACCTTGAGATACTCAACCACATCTTTGACCAGCTCCTGATCAAACAGCATAACCGTCGTACTACATTGATTGCTCTTGGGGGCGGTGTTGTGGGTGATATGACAGGATTTGCTGCTGCATGCTATCAACGTGGGATCAATTTTATTCAAGTGCCAACCACACTGCTTTCTCAGGTGGACTCTTCCGTGGGGGGGAAAACAGCCGTTAATCACCCGAAAGGCAAGAATATGATCGGCGCCTTTTATCAACCGCAATGTGTCATTGCTGATACGGCGACATTGAATACCCTGGATGATCGGCAATTACGGGCAGGCCTGGCAGAAGTGATCAAATATGGTTTGATTGCAGATGTTGAGTTTTTTTGCTGGTTAGAGGAAAACATCGACCTGTTGCTGAAGAGGGATTCCAAGGCACTGGCATTTGCTATCCAAAGATCCTGTGAAAACAAAGCAAAGGTTGTGAGTCAGGATGAACGAGAAGATGGAATAAGAGCTATCCTGAATTTGGGGCACACTTTTGGCCATGCTATTGAAACGGCTCAAAATTACAGTGATTGGCTCCATGGGGAGGCTATTTCTGCTGGTATGGTAATGGCGGCTGAGCTTTCTCATTCACTCGGTTGGATTTCAGAAGAAGATGTCTGTAGGTCCCAAGCACTGTTTGAACGCTGTGCTCTTCCTGTGAGCCCTCCGGCATCGATGACATCTGATCAATTTCTTGAACTGATGGCCGTTGATAAGAAAGTGACGGATGGTTCCATTCGTCTCGTACTCCTAAAAGCTATTGGTCAAGCGGTGGTAACATCAGATTTTGATCACAAACTCCTGGTCGAATTACTCCAACGAAACTAATACCTAAGAAAGGATGATTTTCCTGTTGAGGTTATTCAGCCTGTAAATACACTTTTTCACCTCTAGAAATTTGTGGCGCTGGCTGCGGATGTGTAAAATGTGTCTCCTTTTGCGCCGATGAGTCACCATTTTGGTGGGTTTCGTTGCCGTAACCAGCTGTTTTTGTTGAAACTTTACCTAGAGTCTTATTATGTCGACTGGCCTTTATCGGTTAGATGAATTCAAAGATAACTGTGGCTTTGGCCTGATTGCCCATATTAGGGGACAGGCAAGCCATCGTCTTTTAGAAACCGCAATTGAAGCATTAACCTGTATGACCCACCGAGGCGGAATAGCCGCCGATGGTAAGACGGGCGATGGCTGTGGCTTATTACTGCAAAAGCCCGACAGCTTTATGCGTCAGGTCGCGCGCGAGCAATTCACGGTTGAGCTACCGGATTTATACGCGATAGGTGCTGTCATGCTAAGCCAAGATATGGTGCAGCGTGAAAAATCAAAGGAGGCTATGTCTGCGGCGTTGTCTGCCCAAGATTTGACTGTTGTTGGTTGGCGAGAAGTCCCTACTGATGACGCCTGTCTAGGTGAAATTGCACTAGAAACACTACCTGTTATTGAGCAGGTGTTTGTGGCTTCAGATAACCTTGATGAGCAACACTTCAACGCTCGTCTCTTTATCGCCAAGCGAAAGGCCGAAAAGGCTCTGGTGGAAGATACTGCATTTTATATCGCAAGCCTGGCGACAAATGTGATTAGCTATAAAGGGCTGATGATGCCGGTGGATTTGCCAAAATTTTATTTGGATTTGGCAGACCCTGCACTGGAAACAGCGATTTGCGTTTTTCACCAGCGATTTTCTACCAACACTATGCCCCAGTGGCCCCTGGCCCAGCCATTCAGAATGTTGGCGCACAATGGTGAGATTAATACTATCCCGGGTAACAGAAACTGGTCTGTAGCCCGCACACCTAAATTTAAAACACCTCTATTGCCAGATCTGCAAGAGGTTACGCCCCTCGTTAATCGTACCGGGTCAGATTCATCAAGCCTCGATAATATGCTAGAGGTTCTAGTGGCCGGTGGTATGGAGTTGCATAAAGCTGTGCGCCTGCTGGTGCCACCCGCGTGGAATAATATTCAAGACTTTGGCCCCGATGAAAGAGCATATTTTGAGTATGTTTCCATGCATATGGAGCCTTGGGATGGCCCCGCAGGATTGGTCATTACAGATGGTCGATATGCCGTCTGCACATTGGACCGAAATGGCCTGCGACCCTCTCGCTGGGTATTGACCGATGATGATGTGATAACCGTTGCGTCAGAGGTGGGTGTTTACAACTACCAACCCGAGAGTGTGGTCGCTAAGGGCCGCTTGGGGCCTGGTGATATCTTATCGGTAGATACCGAAACAGGGGCCATTCTTAATGGTGAGGATGTAGATAAGCAACTGGCTTCTTGTAACCCATATCGGCAATGGTTGCGTGAAGGCACCGTAAAAATCATGTCGACAATGGATGATGACAGTATTGAGGTAGAAGGTGCGCTAACACGGGATCAGATTCGTAAATATATGAAAATGTTCCTGGCATCTCAGGAAGAGCGGGATCAAGTGCTCCGTCCTTTAGCTGAGGGAGGCCAGGAGGCTACCGGCTCCATGGGCGACGATACCCCAATGGCTGTGCTTTCTAGTAAACACAGAGCCCTCTACGATTATTTTAGGCAGCAATTTGCACAGGTAACTAATCCACCTATAGATCCGCTTCGTGAGACGTTAGTTATGTCTCTACAGGCACAGTTGGGCCGGGAGCACAGTCTCTTTGAGGAGACAAAAGAACTTGGTACACGTGTCAATCTCTCCAGTCCGGTGCTATCACCACGCAAGTATTACGCACTAAAAAATAGTGGTCTCGCCGATTATCGGATACAGAAAATAAGTATCAATTATGATCCGGTGAAAGCGAGTCTTGAGGTGGCTATTAAAGCGCTCTGTCAGGAAGTAGAAGCTTTCGTCAGAGAGGGTGGGGTCTGCTGTATTTTGTCTGACTCTGATATTGGGCCAGGTAAGCTGCCAATACAGATGTTGATGGCGGTAGGGGCAGTTCACCACCACTTGATCGCTGTGGGGCTGCGGTGTGATGCCAATATCATTGCCAGCACAGCATCTGCGCGAGATTCACACCAAATTGCCACACTAATTGGTTGTGGTGCCTCAGCAGTTTATCCCTACCTTAGTTATCACATCCTGACTGACTTGATTCAGTCTGGTGAATTACTGTGTGATTTGGATACTGCCTTTAAAAACTATCGCAAGGGTATTAACAAAGGCCTGTTAAAAATCCTTTCGAAAATGGGTATCTCTACCATTGCCTCTTACCGCGGTGCCCAGCTTTATGAGATTGTTGGTCTGGCTTCAGACGTTGTCGATGCCTGCTTTACTGATACGCCTAGCCGTATTCAGGGTGCTGGGTTTGATGACTTACAAAAAAGTCAGCAACTACTTGCTAATGAAACCTGGAGTGAGCGCAAACCAGTGAGTCCCGGTGGACTTCTGAAGTATGTTCATGGTCAGGAATATCACGCATTTAATCCAGACGTTATTCAGGCACTTCACCGCTCGGTTCAGAATGATGATTATGCTGCTTGGCATGATTACGCCGCACTAGTGAATGAGCGGCCAGTGACCACCCTTAGGGATTTACTCAAGATACGTGATGATATTGAACCGATCCCGTTGGCGGAGGTTGAGCCTATTCAACACATTATTCAACGCTTTGACTCAGCGGGGATGTCTCTTGGTGCACTGTCGCCTGAGGCCCATGAGGCGCTGGCCGAAGCGATGAATAGCCTGGGTGGTCGTTCCAACTCTGGTGAAGGTGGTGAAGATCCGATTCGTTATGGCACAGTAAAAGTATCTAAAATAAAGCAGGTTGCCTCTGGTCGTTTTGGTGTGACTCCTCACTACTTGTCTAGTGCGGAAGTGATTCAGATTAAAGTAGCGCAGGGCGCAAAACCTGGTGAAGGTGGTCAGCTGCCAGGGGGTAAGGTGAATGATCTGATTGCCCGGCTACGATACTCTGTACCCGGTGTTACTCTCATTTCTCCACCACCTCATCACGATATCTACTCTATTGAAGATTTGGCTCAGCTAATTTTTGACCTGAAGCAGGTAAATCCTGATGCGCTGGTTTCTGTGAAGCTGGTTTCACGACCCGGTGTGGGTACCATTGCCGCTGGTGTCGCCAAGGCCTATGCAGATTTGATTACTATTTCGGGCTACGATGGTGGTACAGCGGCTAGCCCGCTTTCCTCTATCCGTTATGCAGGTTCCCCTTGGGAGCTTGGCTTATCCGAGACCCATCAAATGCTCCGCGCCAATGATTTGCGTGGAAAGGTAAGAGTTCAAACAGACGGTGGGCTTAAAACGGGCCTTGATGTAGTAAAAGCCGCTATTCTCGGTGCCGAAAGTTTTGGTTTTGGCACAGGACCGATGGTGGCGCTTGGGTGTAAATATCTGCGTATTTGTCACCTCAATAACTGTGCAACAGGTGTAGCTACCCAAGACCAGCTCCTTCGTGATGAGCATTACAAAGGCACTGTGGAAACAGCCAAGAATTTTTTCCGTTTTATGGCGAAAGAAACACGGGAATGGATGGCGCGTTTGGGTGTCCACTCCTTGGTAGAGCTGGTGGGTCGAGTTGATCTATTGGAAGTTTTGCCTGGGAATACTGAACAGCAGAAAAAACTGGATCTCTCACCGATTATCTATACCGATGAACTGTTACAGAGTAAACCGCAGACTTGCCAGGTAGAGAAGAATAACCCCTTTGACCAAGCTCAGTTGGCTGAGCAAATGGTGGTGGACATACTTCCCGCAATTGAAGAGAAACTGGGTGGAGAATTCAGCTATAACGTGAGCAACTGTGATCGTTCCATCGGTGCTCGTTTGTCTGGTGAAATTGCTAAACGGCATGGAAACCAGGGAATGGCAGGTGCCTCCGTCAGGCTAAACTTAACTGGGGTAGCAGGCCAGTCTCTTGGGGTTTGGAATGCGGGTGGCTTGGATATTTATCTCCGTGGTGATGCCAATGATTACGTTGGTAAAGGCATGGCGGGCGGAAAGATAGTGATTTCCCCCTCAGAAGGTAGCCAATTTGCTTCCAAAGATGCGCCAATCATCGGTAATACTTGCCTCTATGGGGCGACGGGCGGTAAGTTGTTTGCTTCAGGTCGAGCTGGCGAGCGTTTTGCCGTACGAAACTCGGGTGCCCATGCGGTGGTTGAAGGTGCTGGCCACCACTGTTGCGAATATATGACAGGTGGCGTAGTTGTTGTACTCGGTTCGACGGGCTCCAACTTCGGCGCTGGTATGACGGGCGGTTTTGCCTATGTTCTGGATGAAGATCGAAGTTTTGTTGATGGCTACAATATGGAGCTTGTGGAAATTCAACGGATCACCAGTGAAGCGACAGAAGCTTATCGTCATAATCTAGAGGGTATGATTATCGATTTTGTGGCAGAGACCGGGAGTGCCTGGGGCCAGGAGATTTTGGAAAATTTCGAATATTTTGTCAGCAAGTTTTGGCTGGTGAAGCCCAAAGCCGCTAACTTGCAAAGTTTGTTGGAGCATACTCGTGCTGCCCCACAATAACTGGCAGGCCCCGTTACTAAAGAGCTTAAGTTTATGACAAAAAGGTTAAACAACGATTTTCAGTTTCTGCAGGTAGATCGCGAGGAACCCGAGAAAACTGCGATATACAGCCGTACCCGGAGATTTGTTGAAATTTACGAACCTTCTGATAAACAGCAAGTGGGTGAGCAGGCTCACCGTTGCCTGGAGTGTGGCAATCCCTATTGTGAGTGGAAATGTCCTGTCCATAACTACATTCCAAATTGGCTGAAATTACTGTCCGAAGGAAATATATTGGAGGCGGCGGAGCTGTGTCACCAGACCAATACATTACCTGAAGTCTGTGGGCGTGTTTGCCCCCAGGACCGTCTTTGTGAAGGCGCTTGCACCCTTAATGATGATTTTGGTGCTGTCACCATTGGTAATGCTGAAAAGTATATTACCGACACGGCCTTTGCTATGGGTTGGCGCCCGGATATGTCTAACGTCACATGGACAGATAAACGTGTAGCCATCATTGGTGCAGGCCCGGCAGGTTTGGGTTGTGCCGATGTCCTGATTCGTAACGGCGTTAAACCGGTCGTGTTTGATAGGTACCCTGAAATTGGCGGTTTGGTGACATTCGGTATTCCGGAGTTCAAGTTAGAAAAATCAGTTATGCAGCAACGCCGCAAGATCTTTGAGGACATGGGTATTGAGTTCAGGCTCAATACAGAGGTGGGTGTTGATGTAGATGTGGCGCAGCTTACTGAAGAATTTGATGCTGTATTCCTTGGCATGGGTACCTACAAATACATGAAAGGTGGATTTCCAGGTGAGGATCTACCTGGCGTACACGATGCACTCCCCTTTCTTATTGCCAGTATCAATCGCAACATGGGCTGGGGGAAGGGCTCCAGCGAATTCATTAGTGTTGCTGGTAAGCGAGTTGTTGTATTAGGTGGCGGTGATACCGCCATGGATTGTAACCGAACAGCTATAAGGCTGGGTGCTCAGGATGTGACCTGTGCATACCGTCGTGATGAAGTGAATATGCCCGGTTCTCGCCGGGAAGTACAAAATGCGAAGGAAGAAGGTGTTCGGTTTCTGTTTAATCGTCAACCGGTTGAAATTGTTGGTAATGGAAAGGTGGAAGGCGTCAAGGTCATTAAGACAGCGCTGGGTGATCCTGATGAGAACGGCCGCCGTCGTCCCATGCCAATTGTCGATAGTGAAGAAGTTTTACCTGCAGATATTGTGTTAATCGCGTTTGGTTTCCAACCTAGCCCCGCACCTTGGTTCACGGACCTGGGTGTTGAGCTGAATGACTGGGAGGGTGTTATTGCACCTGAGGAGCAAGAATTCAAGTTCCAAACCAGCAATCCCAAGATTTTTGCCGGAGGCGATATGGTTCGTGGTTCTGACTTGGTGGTGACCGCTATCTGGGAAGGGCGTCAGGCCGGTGAAGGTATTCTTGATTACCTCAAAATTTAAGGTGTTTGCTTGATGGTTGAGTTGAAGAACGACCGTTTTTTGCGCGCACTGATGCGCCAACCAGTGGATATGACGCCAGTGTGGATGATGCGCCAGGCCGGTCGTTACCTTCCAGAATATAGGGAAAGTAGAGGCAAAGCGGGTGACTTTATGGCGCTTTGTACTAATCCCGAACTTGCCTGTGAAGTGACCTTGCAACCCTTGGAGCGCTACCCGCTAGATGCAGCGATTTTATTCTCCGATATTTTGACGATCCCGGATGCCATGGGACTGGGTTTATATTTTGAAACAGGCGAAGGTCCTCGCTTTAGAAAGCCTGTTCGTACAGAAGCGGACATTAATTGCCTGTCTGTTATTGACCCGGAACAAGACCTCCCCTACGTAATTAATGCAGTGAGCACTATTCGTCGTGAACTTAATGGTCGTGTGCCTCTAATAGGTTTTTCCGGTAGCCCATGGACTCTGGCTACCTATATGGTGGAAGGTGGTTCTAGTCGAGATTTTGCCCGCTGTAAAACCATGGCCTACAACCAGCCAGAATTGATGCATCAATTGCTGGATACTTTGGCCAAATCCGTGATTGTCTATCTTAATGCTCAAATTAAAGCAGGCGCTCAAGCGGTACAAATATTTGATACTTGGGGTGGTGCGCTCTCTCATTCAGCCTACCGTGAGTTTTCTCTACAGTATATGAATCAAATTGTTGATGGGTTGATTCGAGAGAACGAAGGGCGTCAGGTTCCTGTCATTCTGTTTACCAAAGGTGGTGGCCAATGGTTGGATGATATTGCTAATTCGGGTTGTCATGCACTTGGTATTGATTGGACCACCCATATTGGCAATGCTCGCCAGCAAGTGGGTGATCGGGTCGCACTACAGGGAAATATGGATCCGGCTATTCTTCGCGCCTCTCCCCAGCGTATCCGTCAAGAAGTGGCTACTATTTTGGAGCAGTTTGGCTCTGGTGAGGGGCATATTTTTAACCTGGGCCATGGAATAACCCCTGATATCAACCCGGATCACGCCGGAGCGTTTATTGACGCAGTTCACGAATTGTCTGTGAAATATCACCAAAAATCTAATTAATCTAACCAGTTATCGTCTTATCTGACCTGTCACGCTATAGCGGTTGATATTGTGGTCATTCAGCTTATTCTTATCATTGTCCGGTGATGACTCCGGTAGATGCATAACGCTGAGACACATAGTTTAAAGATAGGTAGCAATCTGTAATGAGTATCAAGCAGGTCAAAATCAATGCCGATGACATAACATTAGGGATGTTTGTGTCATGTCTTGATCGCCCCTGGAGCCAAACACCTTTTCCAATACAGGGTTTACTTGTTCAGGGTCCAAAAGAAATCAGTGCGCTAAGAGCCTATTGTGACTACGTCTATATTGATATTACCAAGGGCCGTAGCCCAATAACTGGGACTGCATCTTCGGCTTCTAAGCTGGGTGCTGGTGGAAAAAATTCCCCCCTATTTACTGGTAATCAAGCAGGTCTTAGTGAGTATCATGAAGTGACCCCTATCGTTGTACGCCGGGAGGTCTACCAGCAGGTAGTCCCTCTGGCCAGAGAAGTTGAACATGCAGAAAAGGCTTTGTTGCAGCTTCGCGGTCAATTTACGTTAGCAGTCAAGCAGATTGCTAAAGGTAAAGATTTTGACTATCAAGGCTTAAAAGACTCCGTAGCTGATATGGTGAATAGTGTTGTCCGCTGTCCAGATGCTTTCACTTGGTTGTTGCGGTTGCGTCTGAAAGACCAACAGACGCACGATCATAGTATGCGATCTGCTCTCTGGGCAGTGCAGTTTGCTCGCTACATCGGGATGCCTAAGGATGAAATGTCTATTCTGTGTTTGGGCACACTGTTAAAAGATATCGGCAAGGTTAAGTTATCCAATAGCCTTTTACGCCAGAAGATTCGTAACGAAGATGATATGGTTGAATACCAGCAATTTGTCCCCTATGGGGTAGATATGTTGCGTAGTTCAAGTAACGTAGAGCCACGGGTGGTATCGGTGGTTCGCTACCATTGCGAACGTCATGATGGCAGTGGATTTCCTGAAGGCCTGTCCGGAGGAAAAATTCCTTTATTGGCTCGTATTGCGGGTATCGCATCGACCTACGATGCTATTTCTAACCCACGTGAGTCTGCTGACCCAGTGGCCGCATCCAGAGCGGTTAGTCTTCTTTACAATATGCGGGATAAAAAATTCCAGGAAGACCTAGTTGTACAGTTTATTCAGTCAGTTGGCCTCTATCCAACGGGCACACTGGTGGAGTTAACAACGGGTGATGTTGGTATTGTGGTTGAACAGCACCATGATTCGCGTCTGACACCTATAGTGGCCGTTTTTGATCAAGAAAAAGCCTTGATCTCAGATGAATATACGCTTTTGGATATGAAGGACGAAGAGGCTTCTCGAAAAACACTAATAGATAGCGGTCGAGGCAAAGCTAAATCTGTTGCAAAATTAGCGATTGCACGAGATTTGGAGCCTTCTGGTTATGACGTAGATTTGTCGTCTGTTTCAAGTGTTTTTATGAAAAATAGCAGTAACGTATTGCGAGATGCCCTCGCCAATGAGGTAGAGAAAGAGTCTTCTCATCAAAAGGAAGGTAGAGGTTTCTTTGCTAGCCTGAAAGCACACTTTCGCTACTAGCACTTCCAATATTAGTATTTCCACACTAGCACTTCACATCATTAACAGGCTAGCTGTTCTTTGCCAGAGCCTCTCCCATCCGGGTGGTAGTGCCAGTTTGGTAACAGTAATCCCAAGTTGTAGCCCCTTGCTCAAACATTAATATCACTGTTGACCCAAATTTAAAGCGCCCCATTTCTTCACCTGTCTTAAGTGATACCTGGTCTGATTCAAACTGATCGGTTTGCACTACTCCGGGTTGATAATGTCCCTGCCACACAGATTCGATGCCTGCGACCATCATTGCGCCTACCAGAATAACGGCACAGCGCCCCACTGGAGTGTCAAACATACAGACCAGCCGTTCGTTTTTAGCGAAGAGTCCATCGATGTGCTGAGCTGCTGTGTCGTTTACTGAAAATAGCTTTCCAGGAATATAACGACTATAGGCTAAGGTTCCTTCTACGGGCATATGCACTCGGTGATAATCACTGGGTGACAGGTAAATAGTGATGAAATTACCATTGATAAAACGTTGGCTATCAGCATCATTGGCCCCTAACAGGTTGGCCACCGAGAATGATTTACCCTTAGCCTGGAAGATATTGCCTTCCCGAATCAGCCCTAGTTGGCTGATGGTGCCATCGGCGGGGCATACGATACTACTCTTGTCGCTATCAATGGGACGTAGGCCCTCTTTCAGAGCACGCGTAAAGAAGTCGTTGAAACTCGGATAGTCATCCAGAGAGCTGGATGCTGCTTCATTCAAGTTGACATTGTAAGTGCGGATAAACTGCTTGATGAATGCATTCTTGAGCCAAGGGGTTGTGGCCTCGGCTAACGTTGATCCGAGACGGGATAGCCCGTGTTGAGGCACCAAACGCTGTAGGGCGATGAACCACTCTGCCCGCAAGTTATTCATGGATTACTGCTCTATCGGAGTGTCTTTTCTATTACCCCACTCTGCCCACGAACCGTGAAAGGCACGTATGCTGTTAAAGCCTAAAAGTCTGCCTAATAAATAGGTAAATCCGGAGCGATGGTGGGTTTGGCAGTGGGTGATTGTGGGTTTGTCTGGGGTTATTCCCAGTGATGCCAAGAATTCCAGAGCATCCTCACGGATTCTCATATTATCTCGGGCATCCATCATACTGGTCCAGTCACAGTGTGTAGCGCCAGGAATATGGCCACCTTTTTCTGCAAGTACCTTTTCACCGTTAAATTCAGCCAAACTGCGAGCATCCCAGATTTGCAGTTCATCACGGTCCTGGGGTGCTGTGTCGAGATAGGCAATAATTTCTTCTGCTTCAATGATGGGTGAACGATTGATGGTGACATCCCTTTCGATTGCATTGGGTGCGGGAATCTTATCGGTCGTTGGGTGCCCCTCATTGTGCCAGGCCACAAGACCTCCATTCAGGTATGACCAGTTAGTGTGTTCGATCACGTCTAAGGTCCAGATGAAGCGTCCAGCCCAGCCGCCACCTTCGTCGTCGTAGACAACCACATGTTTATCATTGGTCAAACCTATACGGCTTACCAAGGCTGCTAGCTGTTCTTCGGTTGGGAGTTTGTTTGTCCATGGAACTGAGCCACACATTAACTCCTGAGGAGAGACATGTATGGCACCGGGAATATGCATGCGGCTGTAGAGTGAGTCATTACAAAGATCCACGATTAGGATATCGGGATCACTTAGCAGGTTAATAAGTGCTTCGGGTTCCAGTAGCTTGGGGATCTCTGACATGGTTATTCTGTTTCCATATTTGCCGGTTTTAGATGGGGCTGAATTGTATCATTCCTAGGTTAGCTTGGAATGCTTATTGGTCTTGTTCCAGGCTGTGCAGGATATGCCAGTAACTATCAAATCGTTCTTGTCCTATTGCCCCGTCGTCGACGGCCTGACGGAGTGTGCACCCGGGTTCTTGCTTATGTTTGCAATCGCGGAATTTACAATTTCCCAGGAACGGGCGGAATTCTACAAACCCTTGGGCAATTGATTCTGGTTCAAGGTGCCATAGGCCAAATTCTCGGATGCCGGGTGAGTCAATGACATCGCCGCCGTTGGGCAGCTGAAATAGCCGAGAGGTCGTAGTGGTATGGGTACCTTTTGCTTTCGCAGCAGAGAGCGCGCCAACGGCTAGATTAATCTCTGGCGACAGCGTATTAAGTAGGGAAGATTTCCCCACACCTGATTGCCCCACAAAGACACTGGTTAATGTTTTGAGGTAGTCGGCTAGGCTGCTCATGCCTTCACCTGTGTGGGCAGAGACTTTCAGGCAGTCATAACCAAGTTTGGTATAGCTGTCGAGCAATTGGTCTAAAAAGAGGCGGTGATTATCATCAATTAAATCCGCTTTGTTCAGGATTAACATGGGCTGAATCGCCTGATGTTCTGCAGCCACCAGATAGCGATCAATCAGGTTGGCGTGGGGCTCCGGGTAGGGGGCTATGACAATGGCAATTCGGTCAATGTTTGCTGCCACAGGGCGGAGCTTGCCACGGTTGTCAGGTCTACATAATTCAGAGGATCTTGTGTGTCGTGCTATGACTACACCCCGTGTTTCCCCCTCTTGCCAGGTGACTTGATCGCCTGTAACGAGATTGGGCAGGTTCGCTCGCAGATGGCAGCGGTGAGTGTCACGATGAATTTGGTGATTGGTCGGTCGGTCGGGTTCTATATCGACCTGAGTACCATAACGGGCTACGACTCGACCATTTTGTTCAGGACCAAGTGTGGTGGCAGACAGCTGCCCATCTGCTTCCTGCCGGACATCAACCTGTGAGCTGGTCTCCGCCTGGTTTTTCTCTATTCTTCGGCGTTGTTGCTTGGTCAGGTGGCGCTTAGTCAATACATCTCCATTCACATAAGTTTAGTGGCACTAAAGTGGGGTTTTATAAGGTACGCTATTTAAATAGCGATGCCCCGCCATCACTGGCTTACTTGGGCGCAAGGATATAGCATATACGGAACGAGGGACAGGAACCGGATATGCTTCACTTGGAAGGAATTTACCAGACAATGGCCGAGTTTGTACCATTGTTGGCAACCATTGCGATTGTTGTGTTGGCCCTATGGTTTGCCGACTGGTTATTGGTGCGCCGTGCCAGTTTAGCGATTAAGTCTCGCGTACCAGGTCAAGTGGCCATGATGCTACTCACAGCGGTTGCCTTGATCAGTATTATTTTGGCATTGCCAGTGAGTGAGTCTACCCGAGGTGACCTGTTGGGTTTACTGGGCTTGGTGCTCACCGGGGTTATTGCCTTGTCCTCAACTACCTTTGTGTCCAATGCCATGGCGGGGCTGATGCTACGTTCGGTACAAAGTTTTCGTCACGGTGATTTTATTCGGGCAGGCGACCACTTTGGCCGAGTGACTGAGCGAGGTTTGTTTCACACAGAGATTCAGTCCGAAGACAGGGACTTAATTACCTTGCCGAATCTCTATCTGGCCTCCAGCCCGGTAACGGTAGTGAGATCCTCTGGCACAATCATTTCCTGTGAACTGTCCCTTGGCTACGATGTGCCACATCATCAGGTGGAGCCCTTATTAAAAGAAGCGGCTATTACTGCCGGGTTACAAGAACCCTTTATCCAAGTTATGTCATTGGGCGATTTTTCCATCGGCTATAAAATTTCCGGCTACTATGCGGAAGTTAAACATCTGTTAACGGCGCGAAGCCGCCTTCGGAGGGAAGTGTTAGACAAGCTTCATGGTGCCGATATTGAAATAGTGTCGCCGGCATTTATGAACCAGCGGCAATTCACCAATGGGGAAAAGTTTATGGCCACCCCCAAGCAACGTGATCCCCTTGAGGCAGGTCAGACCGCACCGGAATCATTGATCTTTGATAAAGCTGACAGGGCAGAAAAAGTCCGAAATCTTAAGGATGAGAGCCGGAGCCTTGTTGAAGAAATCAAGCAACTAAAAGAACAGCTTGAGGATGTCGATGAGCCTCAAGCGACTGAAATAAAGGCCGAGATATTCAAGCGAAAAGAACGCATCGAAAAACTCGATAATATTATCCGAATTGCAAAAGACAGCCCCCATGAATGAAATTGAAGTTACAAATGATCCCCTGAATCTAATTTGGATTGATCTGGAAATGACCGGTCTTGATACTGAATCAGATGTGATTATCGAGATTGCCACACTCGTCACTGATAAGGACCTAAATATACTTGGAGAAGGACCTATATTAGCCATTCGCCAGCCAGGTGAACTGCTTAATGGTATGGACGAGTGGAATACCCGTCAGCATGGAAAGTCCGGTTTGACTGAGCGTGTGAGGAATAGCCAGACAACCATGGCAGAGGCAGAACGAGCCACTATAGAGTTTTTACAACAGTTTGTAGATGCACGGAAGTCGCCCATGTGTGGTAATTCCATCTGCCAGGACCGTCGTTTTATGGCAAGACAGATGCCTGCGCTGGAGGCATTTTTTCACTACCGAAATTTGGATGTCAGTAGTGTGAAGGAAATTGCCCAACGCTGGCGGCCTGAGTTGCTGAAAGGCTTCAAGAAACAGGGGGCCCACCTAGCCATGGACGATATAAAAGATTCCATTGCAGAACTAAGCTATTACCGCGATGTATTTTTTAATATGGCGGGTGACGAATCGTAATGTGGCAAATCTATCTTTCCGGAGAGATTCATTCTGATTGGCGGGAACAAATTATCCGTGGGTCAGAAAAGCTCAATTTACCCGTACAATTTAGTTCACCTGTCACTGATCATGATGCTAGTGATGCTGCTGGTGATGTACTGGGAAAGGACGCTGAGCCATTTTGGCGAGACCATAAGTCAGCCAAAGTGAATGCCATTCGAATCAAGATTCAGATAGAGCAATGTGACTTGGCCATTATTCGTTTTGGAGACCAATATAAGCAGTGGAATGCAGCATTTGACGCGGGTTATTGCGCTGCGCTGGGTACACCCTACATCACTCTTCACGATGAAAGCATTATCCACCCATTAAAAGAGGTGGATGGTAGTGCCATGGCTTGGGCGCAAACAACAGACCAAGTGGTGGAAATTCTTCACTACCTGAGCAAGGAAAAATAATTTATTTCAGCGAGAAGTCTCAGGGTTAATGATTTTTCGCTTACGTTTTTTCTTTCCGGTTTCCGTCATTGAGTGTTGTCCTAACGCCCAAATAAGATGCTCCTGAACGATATCAGAGGGGTAATCCTCACGTGCTTTTAATGCGTCGACAACTGCGTTGGAAGAGGGCGCGTTACCAAGACCAATGGCCAGATTTCTCAACCATCGCTCATAACCAATGCGGCGAATCGGTGATCCCTCGGTATATTTCAAAAATTCTGCTTCAGTCCACAAAAATAATTCGGCAAGCTCACGATTATCCAGGTTATGGCGAGGAGAAAAATCTTTTTCTCTGGTAGGTGTAGCTCCTTTGTTCCAGGGGCAAATCGCCTGGCAATCATCACAACCAAACACTCGGTTACCAATGGGTTCACGAAATTCCTCGGGGATGCTGCCCTTGTGTTCAATCGTGAGGTAGGAAATACATCGACGTGCATCCAGTTCATAGGGTGCTGGAAAGGCATCTGTGGGGCAGACTTTGAGGCAAGCCTTGCAGTCACCACACTGATCTTGTTCCGTGGATTGATCTACAGGAAGTGGCAGGCTGGTGTAAATTTCACCGAGAAAAAACCAGGAACCGGCCTGACTATTGATCGCAAGGGTATGCTTACCTATCCAGCCCAGCCCCGCTTTTTCTGCAAGGGGTTTTTCCATTACAGGAGCGCTGTCCACAAAAGGGCGTTGAATCAGGCTATCTGGTACAGCCTGCTCAATTTCCTTGGCAAGGGTTTTTAACCGGTTGCGAATCAGTTTGTGGTAGTCCCGGCCAAGGGCATATCTTGAAATATACGCTTTATTCTCATCTTTTAGGACGGCAATCATGTTGCTGTCATCGGGCAAATAGTCCATTCGTACACTAATGACTCGCTGGGTTCCTGGTAATAGTTGTTCCGGGTGATAACGTTTTTCGCCATGTTCACCCATCCACTGCATATCACCTTGGTAGCCTTTCTCCAGCCATTGGTTTAACCGGTCACCGGTTTGGGCCAGATTAATATCGGTAATGGCAACCTGCTGAAAACCCAGGGACAGTCCCCATTCCTTGATTTTTTGCGCCAGTTGCGGGTAATTAATTTCTTGAGTTGTGAATGACATGGTCGAACAGCTGTTTGAAGATGACGTATAATTTTGACAGATATTGCCCAGATAATTGGAATTATATGCCCCAATCACTGCCAACAGAGTTATATACAGCCCAACAAGTTCGAGATTTGGATCAAATTGCTATTCAGGAACGGGGTATTCCTGGTATCAAATTGATGAAATCTGCAGGGCGCTCCGTCTTTGATGAAATTAATCATCGCTGGCCGGGTTCGCCTATTACCATCTTTTGTGGTGCCGGTAATAACGGGGGTGATGGTTATATTGTGGCAGCTCTTGCCCTGGAGAATCGATTACCTGTTCAGCTTATACAGCTGGCCTCGCCGGAAAAATTGACCGGTGATGCATGCACGGCCTATGAGTATGCCCTGTCGGTCGGGGTGCCGATGACCCCATTTAGTGACTGCCTGGACCTTCAAGTTGGTGTAATTATTGATGCATTGCTGGGTACTGGCCTGAGTGGCCAGGTACGAGAACCTTATGCTCAAGCAATACGACTGATTAATCACAGTGGGCTCCCCGTAGTGGCAGTGGATATTCCCTCAGGCCTTTCTAGTGATACTGGCGCAGCTTTGGAGGCGGCAGTAAAGGCTAATATGACCGTGACGTTTATCGGTTTAAAACAGGGGTTATTGACCGGACGGGGGCCAGCACTTTGTGGTGAACTGGTTTACAACGATCTATCCGTTCCCGCCGATATTTTCGATGGCGTCAAACACACCGCAACACGTTTGGACCGACAAGATTTGATGGCAAGTTTTCCTTCCCGCCATCGTGATGCCCATAAGGGTGATTTTGGTCACGTATTGGTTATTGGCGGTGACGAAGGGTATGGGGGTGCTGTGGCAATGGCAGCTGAAGCTGCGTTGCGGACGGGTGCCGGTTTGGTCAGTGTCGTCACACGACCTGAACATGTGTCAGCTATTCTGGCGCGCCGCCCGGAGTTGATGGTCAAGGGTGTTGCCTCAGGCCAAGAGTTGGTTCCGTTGTTAAGTTCGCCGACTGTTTTAGTGGTTGGTCCAGGTTTAGGTCAATCTCCCTGGTCTGAACAGATGCTGCAACAAGCGGTATCTACAGGGTTACCAATGGTGTTAGATGCAGATGCACTGAATATTGTTAGTGGGGGACGGGTAATCCCCAATCCTGGTAATGCTAACTGGGTTATTACTCCTCACCCTGGAGAGGCCGCTCGTTTGCTAGGTATCACCAATACTGAGGTGCAGGCAGATAGGTTTGCTGCGGTAAGGGCTTTACATAAGATATTTAATTGCGCGGTTGTTTTGAAAGGTGCGGGTTCTCTAGTCTGTACTGCTGGTGATCAACCAGTGGGTGTCTGTACTGCGGGGAATCCAGGTATGGCCTCAGGTGGTATGGGGGATGCACTCAGCGGCATCATAGGCGCCCTGCTGGCTCAGGGGTTACCTTCGGATATCGCATTGCCAATGGGAGTTTGCCTGCATGCAGAAGCGGCTGATATGGCTGTGGCGTCTGATGGTGAGCGTGGCGTGCTGGCAACCGACTTATTTGGCCCGTTACGTCACCTGGTGAATGAATGAGCCCATCGTTAACAAATCACTCAGCCCAGCGGACGGTTGCCACTGAGGAGGCAATGGTTCAACTTGGTGCTCAATTAGGCGTTGTGCTTAGCCAAGCCCCCTTAAATAGAGCGCTGGTTTTCTTGGATGGTGATTTGGGTGCCGGAAAAACGACGCTGTGCCGGGGTGTGTTGCAGGCATTTGGTCATACCGGGGCAGTAAAGAGTCCGACCTATACTCTGGTCGAATCTTACCAACTGGGTGATGCATTACTTCACCATTTTGATCTGTACCGACTCGGTGACCCCGAGGAATTGGAGTTTATTGGCATCCGTGATTATCTTCATCAGGGGAATTATTGTCTGATTGAGTGGCCTAATCGCGGGGCAGGAATACTCCCTGTACCAGATTTAGAGGTTATGATTAGTGTTACCAAAAATGGTAGAGATATCAGTATCACAGCAGCAACGGATGTGGGTGATAGCATCTTGCTGGCGTTAGATAAAAAGCAGCAATATAAAAGTAATTAGTTAAAAAGACACAGGAAGAAAAATAATGAGGGCGAGTAGTTGCTGATATTACGCAACATTTGTTTGGTATTTATCACTCTGGTGGTTGCCAGCCAGTCACTGGCAGCTGCGACAGTGGATGGTGTTCGGGTCTGGCGAGCGCCAGATCATACACGTTTGGTTTTTGACCTCAGTAAGCCAGTGGCCCATAAGGTGTTTTCTCTGGAGAGCCCCAATCGGCTTGTGATTGATATTGACGATACGTCACTTAAGGCGAGTACTGCTGGTCTCGATCTTGGAAAATCACCAATTACCTCTATCCGTACCGGTGAAAATAAACAAAAAAATCTACGCATAGTGCTAGACCTGAAAGAAGCGGTTAGACCGCGTAGCTTTTCTCTCTCGAAGAATGAACAATACGGTGATCGGTTGGTGGTGGACCTCTATGACCATGATAAGGAAACAACCAAAACCGTAGCGGATGTTACCGCTGACAATAACCGACGGGACATTATCATTGCCATTGACGCTGGTCATGGTGGTGAAGATCCCGGTGCTTCGGGCCCAAAACGCATCCGGGAAAAGCAGGTGGTGTTGGCCATCAGTCGTGAATTGCAAAAGCAGTTTAACCGAGTACCAGGTTATAAGGCTGTGCTGGTCCGTAGCGGTGATTACTACATCCCCTTGCGGACACGCACCAGTATTGCCCATAAAAAACGTGCGGATATGTTTATCTCCATACATGCGGATGCATTCAAAAAATCCTCTGCTAATGGTGCCTCTGTGTTTGCATTATCTCGGCGTGGAGCAACCAGTGAAACAGCACGTTACCTGGCGGGTCGTGAAAACCGTGCCGATTTAATTGGGGGTGCTGGCAGCGTGAGCCTGGATGACAAGGATCGTATGTTGGCCAGTGTCTTACTGGACTTGTCCATGACTGCCACACTGAGCAGTAGCCTTGAAGTTGGGTCTGAGGTGCTGAAATCTATAGGCGGTATTGCCCGATTACATAAGAAACAAGTAGAGCAGGCGGGTTTCGTGGTGTTGAAGTCACCAGATATCCCATCAATTCTTGTGGAAACTGGTTTTATCTCCAACCCTACCGAAGCAAAGCGTCTGGCGAGCCGAAGTTATCAGCAGAAAATGGCTCGTTCAATTTTTCAGGGTGTGAATCGCTACTTTTCTAACAACCTGCCGGTGGGCACCTTGCTGGCTGCTCAAAAAACAGGTGGTGGGAATACGTATGTCATTGCTCGAGGTGACACCCTGTCTGGTATTGCCGTGCGCCACAATGTTTCAGTTAAGGCACTATTGCGCCACAATGGGCTGAAAAATACTCGCATTAAAGTGGGACAGCGCTTGAGAATACCTACATCATGAAGCTATTGCATAAAAGCCTGTGATTTAACAATCAGTGACCTAAAGACAAGTGATTTAAAGAAACGCGACCTAAAGAAAACTTACCTAAAGAAAATAAGTCATGTCAAAAATCCATTTACTCAGCCCCAGGTTGGCCAACCAGATTGCCGCCGGTGAAGTGGTTGAACGCCCTGCATCAGTGATCAAGGAGCTGTTAGAGAACAGTATTGATAGTGGTGCCCGTCGCATTGATATTGATGTGGAGAATGGCGGCATTAAATTGATTAGGGTACGTGACAATGGCAGCGGGATTGGAGATCAGGATTTACCGCTGTCACTGAGCCGTCATGCCACCAGTAAAATTGAACAGTTGGACGATTTGGAAGCAGTGGCCACATTGGGTTTTCGTGGGGAAGCATTGGCCAGTATTTCATCCGTATCGCGGTTGGCGATTACCTCCAATGAACATGAACAGGATCACGGTTGGAAGGCAGAAACTGAAGGGCGGAACATGGATGTAAAAATCACTCCTGCACCGCACCCCAGAGGGACCACCGTAGAAGTTCGAGATTTGTTTTTTAATACCCCGGCACGGCGCAAGTTCCTGCGGACAGAAAAAACCGAGTACAAACGCATTGATGAAGTGCTCAGAAAGCTCGCTCTGAGCCACTTCGGTGTCGACTTTTCCCTGCGCAACAATGGTAAGGCCATACACAGTTTCAGGGCTGCGAATACTCAGTTAGAGCAAGAGCGGCGGGTGGCCGCTATCTGTGGCTCCTCCTTTATGGAGAATGCCCTTTATGTGGATGTAGAGGCAGCAGGACTGAGGTTATGGGGTTGGGTGGGGTTGCCCACATTTTCTCGTAGTCAGGCAGATTTACAGCATTTCTTTGTAAATGGCCGGTGTATCCGCGACAAGTTGGTTACTCATGCTGTTCGGCAGGCCTATCAGGACGTTATGTACCATGGGCGTCATCCCGCTTTTGTGCTGTATCTTGAACTGAACCCCACGGATGTGGATGTTAATGTTCATCCGACCAAGCACGAAGTTCGTTTCCGTGATAGCCGCACAGTACATGACTTCTTGTTCCGGAGTTTGCATCGGGCTGTGGCTAATATTCGGCCAGGAGATCAGGCTTCCAGTGTGTCAGATGTCACAGCACTCCCAGTGGAAAATAATGGGAGGGAGCCATCGCCCTTTTCACAGCAGCCCAGCATGAACCTTAGGTCACCTACGTCTTCAATATCTTCTGGAGCCGTGGCAGAAAATATGGCTGTATATCAGTCATTACACCAGACACCACTTGGCAGTAGCGAACCGGTTATTGGCTCGCCTGATCATTCTACTGGCATGCCTACATCGGATAACGAAGTACCCCCATTGGGATATGCCATAGCCCAGCTTAAGGGCATCTATATTTTGGCCGAAAATGTCCAGGGAATGGTGCTGGTGGATATGCATGCTGCCCATGAGCGGATTACTTACGAGCAAATGAAGCAGGCATTTGATTTAGAGGGTATTCGCTCCCAGCCATTACTGGTGCCCGTCACTCTGGCGGTGAGCCAATCAGAAGCTGATATTGCAGATGAACATCAAACACTGTTTGGTTCACTGGGCTTTTCCCTGCAACGGGCTGGCCCGGAAAGCCTGATCGTCAGGCAGATACCCGCTATGTTGCGTGATTCTGATGTAGAGCCTTTGGTACGTGATGTACTTTCTGACCTGACGACCCATGGTAGCAGTGACCGTATTCGGCAGCATCTCAATGAAATTATGGCGACGATGTCCTGCCATGGTTCTGTACGAGCTAACCGAAAGCTTAGTCTTCAGGAAATGAATGCGCTGTTGCGAGATATGGAAGCAACTGAACGGAGTGGGCAATGCAACCACGGTCGTCCCACCTGGACCCAAATATCGCTGGAAGAGCTGGATAAGCTCTTTTTGAGAGGGCGCTAGCCCAGCTCCCTCCCTGGCTATGGGGTTCCTAACATGCCAATGTTCTGTTTTATTAAGATATTGGGTATCAACCCAAGCTAGACTAATAGCATGTAGAACCTTTATTCATGCCGATGTGTCTAACCGTGAGTGTGAGTCGATATAGAAAGCTAATGTAGAAAGCAAATGCAGCAAGTAGGTCGCTGCTACGTTGTGTTTAGTTGATGCGCTACCTCAGGAGGAGATATGCATGTCATTTGAAAGGTTGCCCCTGTTACTTTTTGGTTTGCTGTTTTTTCCCTTATGGGCTGTAGCAGACTTGGGAGAGGAGCAGTCGTTAGCCTTCGTTGAGCCAATCAATCAGTATGTTTATCAAACGGCACCCTATCCACCGATTGAAAAACCAATCCAGGGCAAGCAATTTTCTGGCTTACAGGATGCAGTGAGTTTCTATGAAAATATTGAGCGTTCAGGTCATTGGGAGCCTTTATCGGGCGGCCCTTTAATTGGTCTCGGTGATGTTCACGAACAAGTGATTCCATTGCGGAACCTTCTTCACCTGTTGGGCGATATAGAAGAAGACGCCTCTTTTTTGGAGCCACTTGAATTATTCGACCTTGAATTATATGAAGCGTTATTGGCCTTTCAGAAACGACATGGTGTAAAAGTAGATGGCATTCTGGGTTCTCAAACACGCCGGCTACTGAGTGTTTCCCCTCGTCGGAGGGTTGAGCAGCTGTTATTGAACATCAATCGACAGCAGGCGCTTCAATCCATTGCCGGAGAGCATTACCTTCAGGTAAACGTCCCCGAGTATCGACTTCGATTATATGACCAGGGTGTGATTCAGCTGGATATGAAAGCTATCATTGGTCGTCGCAGTCGGCAAACGCCCATTTTTAGTAGCAAGGTTAAAACCGTCGTGGTTAACCCTTCATGGAGTGTCCCCAAAAGTATTGCGTTTAGGGATATTTTGCCTCAGTGGGAAGAAGACAAAACCTACCTGTCAAAGCACAACTTTCAGGTTTTATCGGGCTGGGAAATACCCAGAGTGATTGTTCCAGAAGACCAGATTGATCTGGAAAAAATGTATCGAGGTGGTGAATATCAGCGGTTGTGGGAACCCCCGAGTATAAAAAACACATTGGGCCGCATTAAATTTCAGCTTGATAGTAACAACAGTATTTACCTGCATGACACAACACTCCGATCTCTTTTTGAGTCCGACCAAAGGGCATTCAGTTCCGGCTGTATTCGACTGGAAAAGCCACGCATGCTGGCAGATGCGTTAGTACAGAGTTCTAATCGTTGGGCGCCGGAAGAGCTGGATCCGTTGTTTGATGATGTGACGACGCACAACATTCGCCTGGAGAACCCTGTTGAGCTTCATGTGACCTATTGGACAGCCTGGCTGGATGAAAACAACCTCTTACATTTCGCCGAAGACCTTTATCGGCATGATCTCATTGAGTTGGCCCAACAGAATAATGGGAGCCCCTCGGTAGAACCATCTCTAAATTGATCGTTTTATGTACAATTAAAGCCTGCTGGGGCATAATCGCGCACTATATAATCTGGTGCCCTCCGTACACAGGCACATAATTTGTAGCTAATAGTCTCACCCGCAGCGTTGTTCAATCATTATGCAAAAACAGTCTTTAAACTCTCGCAGAACCTTTCTGCGCATGATGGGTGGTTTAACTGCTGGGCTGGCTGTTTCTTCTTCCGCACTGGGCAAAGTCGTTTCTTCTCCAGAAAGAAGCATGGCATTTTATAATTTGCATACGGGTGAGTCGCTTAAGACAACCTTCTACCTTAATGGTCAGTTTCTGCCCAAGAGTTTAAAGGAAGTTAATCATCTGTTGCGCGATCATCGGACAGATGAAGTGTGTGAAATATCACCTGAACTTCTGACACTGCTCAGTGATTTAAAAGATATGCTGGGCACATCCAGACCATTTCATATCATCTCAGGCTACCGTTCTCCCGCGACGAATAACATGCTGAGCCAAAAAAGTGGTGGAGTCGCCAAAAAAAGCCTGCATATGCAGGGCAAAGCGATTGATATTCGTATCCCTGGCATTGAGACCAAATACCTGCACCAGGGCGCACAGGTATTAAAAGGCGGTGGTGTTGGTCTTTATTCAAGAAGCGACTTTGTGCATCTCGACGTAGGGCGTGTACGTTACTGGGGCAGTTAACCCAAGGAGGCTATTCAGCCTCCTGCTTTCAATGCCTGGTCTCAGCGCTTACGGCGTTCAGTCACCATCCAGAAAGTATCAGTCCAGACGGCATGAGCCTTGGTCGTTTTAATACTGTAGGCGTGATAACCCACAAATAATGTCCCGTCTTCCTCTACTCGGTAAATATTGGCCTCAATACCGGGATCCTCTGCGTTTTGTCTCAAAATAATCCACTCACCTTTTTTTACTTCTGGGCGTTCCATAGTCTGTCCTGCGTTACGGCAATAATATTGAATTCTGATAAGTGGCTACATTCAAGAGGGTCGGCCTTGTAAAAGCCTCACGCTCTCCTGTGCCAGCGATAGCCGCGCATTATATGACGCTTTATAGAAAGTATCTCGCCCATATCACAAAAAAAGACCACATCTAGGTGGCCTAACAGGGGAGAACAAAAAGGAGAACAAAATAAGTTTAAAAGGAGGGGATAAACTCACTCGCAGTAACACAGGCACCAATAGCACACATCACGCCGGTACCAGCCCACGCATCTGGGCCATGAGCAAACATACCAAAAGAAGCCCCAAAAAAGGTTCCACACACAACCGCGAGAAGATAAGCAATATTCCGGTTATTCATGATGACTTTCCTCAATATCGAGAACTATTTGACCGTGAGAAGATTAAAAGCCCAAAACAGGGTCGATACTAGGTGATCGGTCGCAACACACCTGATACTCAGTTCTCAAACAGAGAAAGGGTTTTTGGTTTTGTGAGGACGGTCTAGTTCTGGGTGAGACAAAAGGTCAGATTATTAGGACGTCAGCAGAATAAGTAGAGCATGCAGCGGCATCAGATGATGGGGAACGCCCAGTTACTCAGAGATACTTAGGGTTTTGTTTATCATGTCTGAATCCATATGCGTCATATACGCCAGCCGAAGCAGGCAGCGGTATCGGTAAAAATATGCCGATAAAAACAATGTTAATAATTTTTATTGTAGTATCCGTAATTTGATATTGGGTGTAGTTAACGCTAAGGTTTTCGGCAGTTAGTGGCAAAGCCACGTTTTAGGCTGTCTGATACCGAAGGTTCAAACAACACTGCCTTGTTATGTATTTTTACTTCGTACTAGGTACAGCATCCACGTCCACCAGAAAAGACTCCAGAATATTCAACCTCACCATATAAACGCTTAATATAATATTCAGTATCTTCCTGAAAAACTGTCATACAATGTGGACACTTACAAAAGTTAAATATCTTACCTTGGTAATTGATTTCCACGGTTTGATTTATTGGTTTTTCTGCTAAACAACTAGGACACACAACGAGATTACTTGTTTCAGCTAATAGAGTTTTAGGACTTTCTTCATATATTGTGGCACATCCATCACAACAGAATGAATATTCCTTTTCTTTGAATTTTAGTGTTACTGCATTCTCCTTGGTAACTCCCAATCTAATTAGGGAGCAACTGCACGTGGGGCATATTAGCGTTCGCATTTTTAAAAGACTTTAATTTTCTGATGCAGCAATTTGTTATGGCTTGAATGCACGATCAAGCCTGTTAAATTGAATTGACTCAGATATTTCTTTAGAAAATTCCTCGGAGCTAAGCTTTGTAAGTAATGCAAATGCGGCTTGATAACTAACCGGGCCGCCATTTGAAGTGATTACCTTCTTGCCAATAACTACGTTTTGGTCATATTGCACATTTATTTTAGGATATGATTTTGCGAGGTCTTTTTCGCCGCCAGCCCACGTTGTCGCCTTTTTACCATCTAGAATACCAGCCTCACCTAAAAGAAAAGCGCCTGAACAATTACTTGCCATCCATGATGCTGAGGCTCCCTGCTTCTTAATAAAACTGATCAATTTTTTATCGCCTATAAAGTCATCCATATCATAAGCACTAGGAACAAGAAGAACATCCAACTCTAAATCATCATAGATAGTTTTATCAGCTATCACCGTTAGTCCTTCTTCAGATACAACTATCTTTTTTTTTGTTGCAGAGATAACCACTACCTCGTAAGACGAAAACCATGATTTTTTTGTTGCTGCCCCAAACACCTCTATTGGTGCAGTTACATCGCTAGTCAAAAAACCATCAAAAACTAGAATTCCAATTTTTGATGAAGCCGCACTAGCAAAACTTGCTGATATTGATAGAACAATTAAACATACTAACTTTGTAATAGTGTTCATAAAACTTCCCTTATTTATATGAGTTTAGAACCATAACGCTAAGCTAACCGGCCTTGGGCGGAGTCGAAGGATCCGTGTTGAGCGACTTGTTAACCCGCATCATGTGTCAAGCGCTTCCGAGACTCGCCGCCGAAGCATAGAGAGTAGCTCCTTCTCAAACCATGGATTTCGGTTAAGCCAAATGTTATTTCGCGGACTTGGGTGCGGAAGAGGAATCACCTTGGGCCAATAGGTTCGCCACGCTCGAACCGTTTCGGTAAGTGACAATCGTCCCCCGTTCATGTGATGAGCCTGCGCGTACTGCCCAACAACCAGCGTAAGATCAACATGTCGCAGATGACTGAGCACCTGATCGCGCCAAGCTGGAGCGCATTCAGGTCGTGGCGGCAGATCACCGGATTTTCCCGTGCCGGGAAAACAAAAGCCCATTGGCAAAATGGCAATTTGCTTCGAATCGTAGAAAACTTCGCGCGTCACCCCCATCCATTCACGTAGTCGATCTCCGCTGGCATCATCGAAAGGCACGCCGGATTCATGGACTTTCCTTCCTGGCGCTTGTCCGGCGATCAAAACTCGAGCCTGTGGATGTATCTGTAAAATAGGACGAACTCCGTGCGGCAGATATTCCGCACATATCGTGCAGGCACGAACCTCGGCTAGCAGAGATGCAAATGAAGTCATGTGACGACGTACCTCGTGATGGACTAACTGTTAATTAATAAGGCTGAAGGCCTTTTAACTAGAAGGCTCTGTATCAAGGGGCAATTGATGCTAAAGAATGGAGATTTTGACTCAAAAGTCAAATAATTGGGAGGAGTATCAAAAGATGAAATCACTGACAAAACTAGCCTCAGTGCAAGGCTCTCATTAAATTTTTAGACTATTGATCATAATCAATAGTCTAAAAAATCAATGCCTTATCCGTTACTTTTCTTTGATACAAAGCCTGATGGCTTGTGATTTTTTAGGTTGAGCAACCAGGGCGGATAGCCCCATGAAGTAAGGAGTAGCCAGGGGGTTGTAAACAAGAGGGCCGATCTATTTTGCATAACCTAAAGCCAACCAAGCTGAGGGACTGAGTGGTGAGCTACCCGCACCCCATCACTGATGAGTTCGGGTATACTCCGCCGCCATGAGCTCCCCCCAAGATGTCCTACAAACCATTTTCGGTTACCCGTCATTCCGCCCACCTCAGGATGAGATTATCCAAACGGTGATGGATGGGGGCGATGCCTTGGTGTTGATGCCCACGGGTGGTGGTAAATCCCTGTGTTATCAGATTCCAGCTCTTCTTCGTTCCGGCTGTGGCATTGTAATTTCCCCTTTAATAGCCTTGATGAAAGATCAGGTGGATGCCTTGCGCCAATTGGGGGTGAGGGCGAGCTACTTGAACTCCACCCTGGATGCTGTGACCGCCCGGCAGGTGGAAGAGGCATTGTTAGCGGGTGAACTGGATTTATTGTATATCGCCCCAGAACGACTGAATCAGGATCGAACTCTATCGTTACTTCAGCAGGCCCCCGTTGCATTATTTGCCATTGATGAAGCGCACTGTGTGTCTCAGTGGGGTCATGACTTTCGAGCAGATTATTTAAAGCTCCGTATCTTGCACCAATACTTCCCGAATGTGCCCCGTATTGCACTGACGGCCACAGCCGATGCTCGTACTCGCAGTGAAATAATCAACCGTTTGGACTTGGCGGAAGCGCGTCAGTTTATTGCGGGATTTGACCGGCCCAATATTCGTTATCGCATTGCGTTGAAACACAATGCCAAACAGCAGTTGTTACGTTTTCTGAAAGATGAGCACGCGACTGATGCGGGTATTGTTTATTGCCTGTCTCGAAAGAAAACAGAAGAGATTGCTAATTGGTTACAGGAGCAAGGGTTTAACGCACTTCCGTACCATGCAGGCTTGGATACTGGAACCAGAGCCGACAATCAGTCTCGATTTTTGCGTGAAGATAGCGTGATTGTGGTGGCCACCATTGCCTTTGGTATGGGGATTGATAAACCCGACGTGCGCTTTGTGGCCCATTTGGATTTGCCCAAAACGGTGGAGTCTTACTATCAGGAAACGGGTCGTGCTGGCCGTGATGGTGAGCAGGCTAACGCCTGGATGGTTTATGGTCTTCAGGATGTCATCAAACTCCGACAGATGATGGGGAATTCCGAAGGAAGTGAAGAGCATAAACGAGCGGAACAGCATCGGCTAAATGCCATGTTGGGATTGTGTGAAATCACCAGTTGTCGCCGACAGGTATTATTGAATTATTTTGGCGATGTTCTGCCCGAACCCTGCGACAATTGTGATAACTGCTTGGAACCTGTCGATACCTGGGATGGAACCGAGGCTGCACGTATGGCCCTGAGTGCGGTGTATCGAACAGGTCAGCGTTTCGGCGTGAAGCATGTGGTTGATGTATTGCTGGGTGTTGAGACGGACAAAATCACCCAATATGGTCATGATCAATTACCGACCTATGGTATTGGCAAGACTCTGGATAACAACCAATGGAGTTCGGTGTTCCGTCAGTTGGTTGCTAGGGGTTATCTTTGTGTGGATGTGGAACGTTTTGGTGCACTGCGGCTGGAGGAGAAATGCCGTCCATTACTACGTGGTGATGAGCCCATTGAGCTGCGCCGGGATATTAAGAAAAAAGAAGCCAAGCGCCTGACTAAAACATTCCTTTCGGCGGACATTGATGAGGCGCTTTGGGAGGTGCTGAGAGAGTGTCGGCGAGAACTTGCTGATGAACAGGGTATTCCTCCTTATATTATTTTTCATGATCGGACGTTGCAGGAAATGTGTGTCACGGTGCCGCAAAACATGGAGCAATTTAGTCAGCTTGGTGGTGTGGGCGAGCGTAAGTTAGAAAAATATGGCCCCGGTTTTCTACAGGTCATTAATGAACATTTGGCAGGTAGATAAAACGTATATTATTTTGGGTGATTGTCTGAATTTTTAAACGCATCAGTCGTATGAGGGTTTTCTAGTTCTTTCTCTCGCTCCCTCTGTTTTTCAGTTTTCCATTGATCTCCAATGATCAGATCCTCTTCTTCAACCACATATCCATCACCGAATTGTTGTTCCCAGGAATAGGCTTCCGGCACAGTTTTGGGGTCCCATAGCCGAAAGATCAGAGCACTAAGAGTTCCGCCTAAAGCGCCGAAAAAGTGGTATTCATAGGAAACGTCTGGTTCGCGAGGGAATATCGTCAACAACATGCCGCCATACATAAAAAAAGCGATCATGAGTAGGACGATGGAGCGTTTATCCCGCCTGAGAATACCTCCGATAAACAGGTAAAAAAACATTCCGTGAGTGAGGCCGCTGGCCCCAAAGTGGTAGCTGTCACGAGCAAACAGCCAAACCCCTGCGCCGGATAACAACCAGATAATGGCTAAAGCCCACCAGCGTGATTTGGGGTAACCATAGAGAAGGATGCTGCCCAGCAGTAGCAGGGGCAGAGTATTACCAATCACGTGCTGCCAAGAGCCGTGAATAATGGGGCCGGTGATAATACCGATGAGCCCGGCGGGGGTTTGGGGGTAAACCCCTAGTTGGTGAAGGTTCCAGCCCAGCATGACCTCACAGAGCTTGAGCCACCAGATTAAGACAATAAACCCCGTGGCTATAAGAATGCTATTTTTTAGTGAAGAGCTTTTGTTCATCACCTGTTAGATCGCAGGTTTGGGAAAATGTTATTTCAAAAGTGGGTGATCTGCGGGTAACTGCTTGGTAATCCAAACCGCCAGCTTATGTTTCATATGTTGGATATCCAGTTGGGCTTTTGCCAGTGGCTGGATCAGTTTGTCATGCACCAGCAACCGGTAAACGTATTCAATTTTGTCCTTGGCTGAGTCGGTTTGGTCAAATTTTGCCACGCCACGCTTTTCGGCATAAACCATGCCGATCCGTAGTGCTTCTTTTAATAACTCAGCTTCATTTTTCTGTTTGGACATCTTTTTTCCTTAATAAGAACGGGCTAGTGGTTGCAACCGCTCAACCCCTGATCCATTTGCTCAGCAGGGGATTCGATATCCAGTGTACCCACGACAGTGGCTGGTACGCCAGCAACAATCGAGTGAGGAGGAATATCTTTTAGCACCACGCTGGCGGCGGTAATTTTTGACCCTTCGCCAATTTCAATATTGCCAAGAATTTTTGCACCGGGGCCAACTAGGACGCCGCGTCGAACTTTGGGGTGTCGATCACCAGCATCTTTACCGGTACCGCCCAGTGTGACTGACTGAAGAATAGAAACGCAGTCTTCTACTACAGCAGTTTCACCAATAACAATACCGGTGGCATGGTCAAACATAACGCCTTTGCCGATCACCGCTGCCGGATGAATATCTACACCAAACATAACGGAGATACGGTTTTGTAATACCAGTGCCAGAGGTTTTCTATCATTTTTCCACAGCCAGTGGGCTGCTCGCCAAGCTTGAAGGGCATGGAACCCCTTGTAGTAAAGGAAGGCTGAAGAGAGACCTTCGCAGGCAGAATCACGGGTGTGAATTGCACAGATATCACCATTAACCTGCTCTTCAATGGTTGGGTCTGAGCGGAATGCCTCATCAAATACTTCTTGTAGCGTCAGGGCGGGGGTTGTTTCACCCCCCAACTTTTCAGCTAACAGGAAGCTCAGTGCAGCCAGTAGGGAGCCATGTTTGAGGATGGTGACTTGTAGAAAGCTGGTCAGTACCGGTTCAGCTTCTGCAATAACACGGGTTTCCTGCTGTATTTCTTCCCAAAGGGACAAATTCATAGGGCTGGTCTCATTAGAGATAGTCTCATAGGGGCAGTTCGTTGTGACATTATCGGGGCCATACCACTATTTTTCCAGCGGTGTGCGCGCCAGGCACCATATTTCTACCTCCTTTGCACCGGCTTTTCGGAGCAATTGAGACAGTTCTGCGATGGTGCTACCAGTAGTGACGACATCATCAACCAGGGCGATATTTTTACCCTCGATGTTGTGATTGAGCCGAAAAGCTCCCTTGAGATTTTTAAGCCGTTGTTTGCGAGGTAAACCTTGTTGGGCCGGTGTGTATTTTTGACGGGAAAGCAGCCGGGTGTCTACGGGAATGTCTAATTGCCGACCAAGGTAATGTGCTAACCACTGGGCCTGATTAAATCCTCGGGTAAATTGCCGTCGCCAATGGAGGGGAACTGGCAAAATCAGCTCGGGCAGTATTTTCTGAGGCGTGAGTTCACACAGTAATAGCTCTGCCAGCACAGTCCCTCGACTAAACTGACCATGATGTTTAAAGCCATTGATCAGTTTATTGGTGGGGAATTCATAACGCAGCGGAGCAATACAGCGGGTAAAGGCCGGTGGGTTTGAGATGCATTTGCCGCAGGTGGCGCTGTTAAGATGGGTGCTGCTGGTAGAGTTCATTGGCAGAGCGCAGCATAGACAGGCAGGTTGGTTAAAGGGCAACTCGGCTTCACACCCCACACACAGATCCAATGGGCGTTTTGATAATGCGCTACAGAGTACGCAGCGCCCGGGAAACAGATAATAACTGCCACGTTGTAGGGCCGCAGAGCATCGTCGGAGCAGGCTGGTTGTTTTAGAGTGTTCGACCATAGCTGTTAACCTTAAATCCATTTTTGGTTGACAGTGGAGCTGCCTCACTTATCATAGTGAGCCAGATAAAGAATACGTGAGACTACCCATGCCTGCCAGTAACCAAACTGCAATCCGCCAAGATTGGACAAGAGACGAAGTTCTCGCGCTGTTTAATCAGCCGTTCAATGACTTATTGTTTCAGGCACAGGTGGTCCATCGGCAGCACTTTGATCCCAATGAAGTGCAATTGAGTACATTGCTTTCGATTAAAACGGGCGCCTGTCCGGAGGATTGTAAATACTGTCCTCAGAGCACTCGTTACGATACCGGCCTAGAGAAAGAAAAGCTGATGGCCGTTGAGCAGGTGATCAAAGAGGCCCGAGCTGCCAAGGCGACGGGCGCTACCCGTTTTTGCATGGGTGCCGCTTGGCGCTCACCCAAGGATAAGGATTTACCCTACGTTGCCGAGATGGTTCGTGAGGTGAAATCTCTGGGCATGGAGACCTGCATGACACTGGGCATGTTGAAGGAAGACCAGGCACAGATGCTTGCTGATGCGGGACTGGACTATTACAACCACAATCTTGATACCTCACCGGAATACTACGGTGAAATTATTACCACGCGTACCTACGAAGACCGTCTGGATACACTGGGCAATGTACGAAAGGCCGGGATGAAGGTCTGTGCTGGCGGAATTGTTGGTATGGGTGAAGGCGAAAAAGATCGTGCAGGGTTGCTGATGCAACTGGCGAACCTTCCCCAGCAACCAGAATCAGTGCCTATCAATATGCTGGTTAAAGTGGCAGGGACACCACTGGATCAGCAGGAAGATCTGGACCCTTTTGAATTTATCCGCACCATTGCGGTGGCTCGCATTATGATGCCCAAATCCCATGTTAGGTTGTCTGCTGGTCGGGAAGAGATGAATGACCAGATGCAGGCTCTGGCCTTTATGGCAGGGGCCAATTCCATTTTCTACTGTGAAAAACTGCTGACCACGCCAAATCCCAAGGCCAATAAAGATATGGAACTGCTTGAACGGTTGGGGATTAAGCCCGAGTCCTATCAGGTTGAACGGGACAGTGACGAGGAGGAGGCTGTACTCCATCAAGCGATGGCTGAGGCCGAGACCGATCACCTGTTCTATAACGCAGCTAAGTAGCGTGGTGGCCGCTCCCTATGTCATCTTCTAAGTCATCCTCCAAGTCTTCATCGATGGATTCTGAGCTTCAGTCCAGGTTAGACCAACGTAAGCTGGATAATCTCTATCGGCAGCGCCATGTTCTGGAGTCGGCACAGGATGTTCAGGTACAAGTGGATGGCAAAACCTGTGTGGCATTTTGTAGCAATGATTACCTTGGCCTTGCCAGCCACCCAGCGGTAATCGATAGCCTGCGCCGTGGGGCTGAAACCTATGGTGTGGGCAGTGGTGCTTCTCATCTTATTTATGGCCACTCCCATGAGCATCATGCTCTTGAGGAAGAGCTGGCTGCCTTTACGAACCGGCCCAGGGCATTATTGTTTTCCACAGGTTATATGGCTAATCTTGGCACTATTCAAGCGTTGGCAGATAAGGGCGATCATATTTTTGAAGATCGTCTAAACCATGCCTCTTTGCTGGATGGTGGTTTGGCTAGCGATGCCCGTTGTCATCGCTATCATCATGCCGATAGTGATGACCTTAGCCTGCGTATGCAAAAAGTGACCAGTGGACGA
The DNA here is from genome assembly GCA_913062605.1 of uncultured Cellvibrionales bacterium. Lineage (GTDB taxonomy): Bacteria > Pseudomonadota > Gammaproteobacteria > Pseudomonadales > Porticoccaceae > Porticoccus. The sequence goes on along the minus strand of CAJXWQ010000002.1, from coordinate 94,059 downwards.
AAGCTGGTGGTGACCGATGGTGTCTTCAGTATGGATGGCAGCCTGGCACCTTTGCCTGCTCTCGTCGAGGCATGCCAGCAACACAATGGTTGGCTAATGGTTGATGATGCGCACGGTTTTGGTGTGTTAGGTGAAAATGGTGGTGGTATTACTGAGCATTATGGTCTGGGTCTCAGTGAGTTACCGATTTTGATGGGCACTCTGGGTAAAGGCTTTGGTACGTTTGGTGCCTTTGTCGCGGGTTCCGAGGCCTTGATTGAAACCCTGATTCAATATGCCCGCACCTATATTTACACCACTGCATTACCCCCGGCAGTGGCTTCGGCGACCCGTATCAGCTTGAAAATTCTACAGCGGGAAACCTGGCGGAGAGAGCAATTAAAAAGCCTGATTGAGCGTTTTAGATCAGGGGTTGAAGAACTGGGGCTGGAATTAATGGCATCCACAACGCCGATCCAACCCGTATTACTCCATGATGATGAACTGACCCAAAAAGTGGGTGAGCAGCTTCAGAGTAAAGGTTTTCTTGTGGGTGCCATTCGGCCACCCACTGTGCCGGTGGGCAGCGCACGGTTACGCGTAACACTCAGTGCTGAGCATACCGAAGAACAGGTGGATAGACTGCTTGATGCCATGGATAAAACACTGGTTGATCTACGGAGTAAGGACGGATGATAGCGACGGCAGCCAATAAAGTATTACCTTCTCAGTTAGCGGTTTATGACTACCCTTGTCAGGGTAATCAAATTCAGCCAGAGCCTTTGGTGCTTCTACATGGCTGGGGTAGCGATAGCCGTATTTGGCAGACCATATTGCCCGAACTGACTAAGCATATGCATGTGATGGCGATAGATTTACCGGGGTTTGGTCAGAGCCTGCCTTTGGGACAAGACGTGCCCTTGGAGAAACAGGGCATTGAGCACTATTTGGATGCCATTAGTGCGGTATTACCCACACGCTGCACACTGCTAGGTTGGTCTTTGGGTGGCATGCTGGCGACGATGCTGACTAGCCGTTATCCAGAACGATTCAATAGTCTCATCACGATTGCCAGTAACGGCTGTTTTGTGCAGCAACCCAATTGGCCTTGTGCCATGCCTGCACAAACATTTGATGAGTTTTTTCAGTTATTCCAGCAGCAACCTGCACTTTGTCTGAAACGCTTCCATGGACTACAGTGCCGTGGTGACAAGATGGAGCGGTCCCTGCTGAAAACTCTGAGAGAAACCTTTAATCATGCCGCCAAGGCTCCAAATGATAGCTGTTGGCGCAGAGGGTTGGAGTTACTGTCTGAGCTTGATAATCGGGAGGCTTTGCAATCACTCAAGGTACGCGGGCTGCACATCTACGGTGGTGCTGATCAGCTAGTACCTGTTGCTGTTGCCAGTAACATTAAGGCATTGAACCCTAGTCAGCAGGTTGAGGTTTTGGAACATACGGCACATGTGCCTCAGCTAAGCTGCCCGAAGCAACTGGCTTCAATAATCTGTACTTTTTTACGAGAGGGGCGCTACCATCTGGATAAACAGCGGGTGGCAGATTCATTCAGTCGTGCTGCCAGTAGCTATGATTCAGTGGCTCGCCTACAACGTCAGGTGGGGCAGCGGTTGATCGAGGCACTTCCTAGTAACTATCAGCCCGATCAGTGTGACGCTTTTAAAATTATTGATCTGGGTTGCGGCACGGGCTACTTCACAGAGCAGCTCGCTAAAAAATACCCCTCTGCGGATATTACCGGCATCGACTTGGCACAGGGAATGCTGAATTTTGCATCCAGTAAACGCGATATGCCTGTTACCTGGTTGTGTGGTGATGCAGAAAATATTCCCTTGGCAGATAATTCTGTGGACCTGATGTTTTCCAGCTTGGCCTTTCAGTGGTGCGAACAATTACCGGTGTTAGCCTCTGAAATTGTCCGAGTGCTCAAGCCCGGTGGGCTTATAGCATTTACCTCACTGGGGCAAAAGACACTATTTGAGCTTCGTGAGTCCTGGGCAGTAGTGGATGACTATGTGCATGTAAACCACTTCCTAGAAGCAAGTAATTGGCAATCCGTGTTTACCAAAGCAGGCATGGTTTTTCAGGATTTTGAAACAGATATGTGCTTGTTGACTTACCGGGATCTTCGGCACCTGACCAGTGAACTAAAAGGCTTGGGAGCCCACAATGTCAATGTGGGGCAAAATCGTGGGATGACAGGGCGTGAACATATTCGAAAGTTGGTGAGTGCCTATGAAAAATTTCGCAATCCCCAAGGGGAGTTGCCGGCAACTTGGGAGGTAATTTACGGAGTGGCTCATTGTCATGTCTAGCACCTATTTTGTGACAGGCACCGGCACGGATGTAGGAAAAACACTGGTGACGGCTGGACTGTTGGCTGCTGCACGACAACAGGGGTTGAGTACAGCCGGCCTCAAGCCTGTGGCGGCAGGTTGCGAGTTGATTGACGATGAATTGCGCAATGAGGATGCATTGGCACTTCAGGCACAGACCACCTTATCCATTAGCTACGAACAGATTAATCCAGTGGCACTGGAGCCCGCTATTGCACCACATATTGCTGCCGCAGAAGCTGGACGTCGATTGAGTGCAGACCGGTTGGCAGGGGTTTGTCGAGGGGTGATGATGCAGCGCCCTGACCTGACCTTGATAGAGGGAGCAGGTGGTTGGCGAGTACCACTGAACGATCGGGAAACCTTTGCCGAGTTGGCAAAAATCATGCAGTTGCCTGTCATACTGGTGGTGGGCATGGATCTTGGCTGTATTAATTTGGCCTTATTGACAGCCGAGGCTATTCAACATGATGGTCTGACTCTGGCGGGCTGGGTGGCTAATCAGGTTGTTCCAGCGATGGACCGTTATCAGGAAAACCTCCACACCTTGCAACGCAGGATTCCCTGCCCCATGATTGGTGAAGTGCCCTATCAGCCAGGGCTGGATGCTGAGCGAGTGGTAGAACACCTGAGACTGGATATATTGCTAGGACAAGCTGCCAGTAACTAATGTTTAACAGTACAGGTTTAACAGTAAAGGTTTAGAAGTAACAAGCGTTTAAACGTAACAAATTAATGGGATAGCAATTGCCATGGGCATGAGAAAAGAAGATGAGTACAACGAAGACGACCTGGCTCGAATTAACGAAGCGCTTAATGAAGGGATTCATTCTGTAGAGCGTAAACCGTTTAGGTTTAGCCTGTTATTTTTGTGGTGGATTGTGGTGGCTGGCTTGGGTGCAGCAGCTTGGTATTTCGCCAAGTTTGCGGGTGTCGTTTAATCGGTTATCGACCACTTGTGATCTATGTATTAAAACAGCCCAGCATTTGCTGGGCTGTTTTCTAGAGACTCTTCTTATACTCTCTTCACCATCAGAATTGCGTGGTGTAAATCCTATCTAGACGTCTTTTACCCGAACCATCAACTTACCGGTATTTTCTCCGGTATAGAGCTTCTTAACGGTTTGCAGCGCTGTTTCCAGTCCGTCTGATACATCAAGGCGTGCTTTTAACTTACCTTCGTCCATCCAGCGAACCAGGGCTTCTGTGGCCTCTGGGTATCGATCCATATAGTCGAGAATAATAAAGCCCTGGATTTTCAACCGATGCATCAATATCAAATCATAGTTGTACGGGCCAGGTACGGGTTCGGTTGTATTGTATTGAGAGATCAGTCCACAGGTGGGTATCCGGCCAAAGAGATTCATCAGCTTTAGACAGGCATCTAGGATCTTGCCGCCCACATTGTCGAAGTAAACGTCAATACCATTGGGGCAGGCTTGTGCTAGTGCCTCTGGGACATTCTCAGTCTTGTAGTTAATGGCCTCATCAAAGCCTAAGTCGTCTTTAATCCATTGGCATTTTTCATCGCTACCTGCCAAGCCAACCACATGGCAACCTTTGATTTTGGCGATCTGGCCTACCAGAGACCCCACAGCACCAGCTGCGGCGGAAACCACCACGGTTTCTCCCGCTTTTGGCTCGCCAATATCGAGTAAACAGAAGTAGGCGGATGGACCCACTAAAGCAAGAGTTCCGAAGGCATCAATAACCGGTACATCACCGGTATCACCTAACAACCCAACGGTTTCGGGTGATCCAATTTGGTAGTCTGCCCAAGAGCCAATACCGCTGACAATATCGCCTTCTTTGAAGGCCGGGGTGTTGCTTTTGATCACGGTGCCACAGACGACACCTCGCATGGGCGCGTCCAGTTCAACGGGTGGCATATACTGTTCTATATCACTCATCCATATGCGATTGGTGGGATCCAGAGACAAGTAATTTAACTGAAACAAACACTCCCCTTCACCAGGTTCAGGAATCGCTTCATTTTCAAGACTGAGGACATCATCCGTGATATCACCTACAGGGCGTTTACGAAGGCGCCAAACGCGGTTGCTTTCGGACATAAACATGTTCCTCATGTATTTAGTGTTAATTAGAGTGAAATTTGTTTGTAATGGTTAAGACTAAGTAGACTGGTCATAGTAGGCGAATACAGTTCAGTCCGCCATTTACCCAGTACTTTATCGAACAATGAACACGTCGTACTTTACATAACCCAATTCTCCAAATTGAATTTCGACCATCTTATTGACAGTCTGAACCTCATTGAGCCATGCATATTTTTTAGACGATGTTTGAAATGTCGGTGCTGCAATAAAATAGGGGATATCTTTATCGGTGAGTAGTTCTCCGCTATTGAGGCGCTCAGCGCTTTCTTCGGAGTTTTTGATAATGCCGTTGTAAGACATGTATATATGGGCGCCGTCATCGGTTTGGATCAGGCCTCTAACATCCAGGCGAAATACGCCTGAAGGCATAATACGAAGCCAGTCAGCACCAGGAGCAATAAATTTTCCGCTGATCTTTGGACCTTGAACCCAGCCGCCTGGGCGAACATTGACAATCATCATTCCGTCATCAATGACCACAGGTGGATCAAGTGGCGCCACATAGGTCATTACATATTCTGTTGTTACCTGAGTGCTAGGTATGGACGGGCAATAATGTTCCATGATGTGCTCCTGGATAATTTTTTTACAAAATTCTGTCCGTAGAAAAGTAAGTCTGGATAGTAGGCTTGTCTTGGTAGACCCGGCAAAGAACTTTTGTGACTGATCAGTTCTATCCGTGGATTTTAATAAAACACTGTTGGTGTAAAACTGTACTACAGAAAAAACATTATTAACGAATAAGTTTGATCCACTCACCGGGCTTTGGCTCGCCAGCAGGATAATAACCATTGATGATTCGTAATTCATCTTCGCCGTATTTACCTAGTTTAAGGTGACGAGCAAGTCGGGAAAAACGGGTGTTTTCAGTGGCTTTAACATAATGAATGGTTTTTGGTTTACGCTCTTTTAAGGAGCGTTTCGAAATGGGGCGGAAGCTTTTAATGATGCGAAGAAAATCACTATTGGCCTGTTTCTCATCAGCCCCTGAATCAATTTTCCCACGAAATACGTAAGCCTGACGGCCATAATAGATGACGGCTAGACGTTGGTCAGGCAGACCGTTTTCGCCGGGAACAAACCCTGTGTGCCCCTTGAGTCTCAACTGTATAAAGGCCTCAGATTTTTTAATAAGCGGTATGTTTAGCCGGTTTTTGATAAATTTTTCAGGTGCTGCCACAGAGCGAGTCATAATAGTGATATCGATACGTGCGTTTTTAAGTTTATTTTCAGCTTGAATTAATTGCGCCTGCTCACTGAAGTTCCACTCCTTGGGAAAGTACACTTGAAAGGCCCGCTTTTTATTCTGATAAACATTCTCCGGTAATACATTTTTTTCAAAGTTTTTGCCCCAGACCATGCCTTCAGTTGCCATTCTAAATGGGGTGATGTTTTGTTCGGCATCGGTGGCTTTGGGGAAGCTGCCAGACTTGCTCACCACTTCTCGAAGCCGCTTATCATTACGTGGATGGGTGGAGAAGAGACCGTGGTAGGTCTGAACTTTTTTACCCGAATCTTGTGCACGCTGTTTCTCGAAACGTTCGTGATCCTTCAGTAGGGAGATAACCTCGATCATGGCCTGAGGGTCGTAACCGGAGTTGAAGAGATACTGACTACCCAACTCATCGGCCTCCAGCTCCATGTCTCGACCGTAGCCACTCACCAGAGAGGTTCCCCATAGGGCGCTTGCCTCACCAACATCGGCACTGCGGGTTAGAATGGCTAATAGTCCTGCCATCAAGTTGGAGCCTAGTTGAGCTCGCTCCCCTCGGGCATGGTGGTTGGCTGTAACGTGGCCGACTTCATGGGCCAGTACAGCAACCAGCTGTGCTTCGGAGTTTAGGTAGGTAATCAGCCCTCGGTTGATGTAGACATAGCCGTCCGGGAGGGCAAAGGCGTTAATGTGGGGCTTATCGATAACGGTGAAGGTGAATGTTTCGTCTGTGTTATCCAAATGGCGGATGATACGCTGCCCCACCTGGTTGACGTACTCAGCTAACTTGCCTTTTACCAAGGGCATATTGGCAATAATCTCTTCATGCATTTCTTCGCCGGTTTCGGGTGTGTCTTTGGCTGCATGAGCAAGCTGCCCTGTGAAGAAGAGGGCGATCAATAGAGTGAAAATCAGGTTGTGATACATCATAGTTAATTCCGCTTACTACGGCCGGGTTCAACGTGGCTAAAGAAACCTTTCAAGCGGTCACCGATGCCTTTACAGGCATTATCTTGAACCTGTGCAATAAAGGGGATTGGGGCAACCACTGCCAATACATAGGATGACCCTTCAGTGCTTACTTTTACTCGACCCTCTTCATCGAGTTGTTTTAAGTCCCATACGGTTGCTTCATAGCTTGCTGTTTTATCCCAAGAGGCAAACCCAAAACATCCGCCACCTCCGAGAGCAAGAGCGCAGTTAACTGAACCACTTTTTTCTGTGGTTTCAGTGCGGCCATCCACCCAGATTAAATAGCGTATGCTGAGACTATTAATCCGTTCTGCAATCAGTGGATCATTGAGCATCATACCCATACGTTTTAGCTTTAGGGGGGCCACCCTTGGCTCAAACCAGGGGTAGAAGCTGTCCAGAAACTGCTGTTCAGGCATAACCGATACTTTTCCGCCACTGGCAAGTCGGTTGCCTATACAGTCTATGAAGTCTGGTTCTGTCTCATATTCGCCAGCATGCCTCCTTCCCATAACGACTACTTGCTCAGAATCGCTGAGCTCTAGGTCGAGACGGGCCTCTCTAAATTCATCAATCGTGGTCGAGGTAGAGCAGGCAGCAAGTGACAGTATCACCAGCGCAAGGGTGGTTATTTGTGTTACCACACTATGTCTCATGACTAGGCCTCATTGACTATCTCCCTGTGCCAATGTGCCCGGGGTCTGTTGGCTGGCAAGCCAGTCCCGAATTTCAGGTACCCTGTGAAAGCCGATGACCAATCGCACCCCAGCGTCTCTTAGCGCTTCAGTGGTGGCCTGATTCAGTGCTTCTTCTTCAGATGTCAGGAGGCGGCTTTGAGTCTTGCCATAGGACGTCATCAACCAGTCCGCAATGGGTTCACCCTCGCTGTCGAAAACCTGCAGATTGTACTTAAGCCAGACCTCAAACACGTTAAGTCGGGTTTCAAAAGGCATGGCCAACTGAACCTCTTCAATGTGAGGAACAACGACCAAATCCACTTTGCTGGTTAAGGTTTGGTTGATGGTGTTGAGCCTGGTGGCGCTCTTAAATATATCACCGAATATTTGACTGAAGAGCGCTGTTTGCGATTCGCCCAGTGCCATGGTGACATCCTGTTCCTGGCTGCTCTCAAAGGTGTAATGGGTGAAGGTATCATCGAGTACCAGTCCTACATGGTGGGGGAGTTGTCGGGTGAGGGCCGAGGGGTAATCGCCATGGATAATGATGTCCGTTGAACAGGCGCCAGTCAGGACTGAAGCGAGTAGCAGTACTAGTCGATGATATCGAGTGGCCCTGCATATTGTCATCGGTGGTACCTTTTATTTGGGTGCCTTTATTTGAAAGCATTGATTGGAATTTTTTGTGGTCACTTATTCAAGGCCATTTATTCAAGGCCACTGAGACCGACAAAGGTTCCATTATTACGATAGCTCAGTTCCCGCATCAGTGCGGAGAATCGGGTTGCCGTTTGCAGATTGCCCCCTTGAACTAGAAAGTGGACAGGGAAGCCGATGGTATGAATTCGTACCAATCGCTTGCTAGCACTGCCTTTTCGGTTAATTTTGTCGATGGTGTCAACCACTCGGGCGATGGAGTGGCCAGTGAAATCATCGCCAAATACGTACAGACTGATTTTTCTATCTGAGGCATAAAACCGGCGGATGGCTTGCTGTACCCCCTCAACTGGGCTGGAGTTGCTGAAGGGTGTCCAAGTGGCGAGACGATTGAGAACCGCTCGACGTCGAGCGGGGGTGTCCGGAATCCATTTACCCCGATAGCTGGAGAACATATATTCGCCCATATCATTCATGATCTGTATCCCTTTCACCCGTGGATAGATGTTGAGGATATTGATCATTTCCTGTCGCACTCGTGGCCAGGCAAAATTGAACATGCTACCTGAGGTGTCGACAATAAAAATAATGTATTCGCTATCTACCGGTATGCCACCAATGAGCTGGTTACTCACCCTGTTTTGGTCATCGAGCAACCGTTTCATTTCTTCCGTGAGAACTTGCAGGGCCAGTGTCAGTTTATCTTTTTCGGAGGTATCTACCTGTGCGACGGCATCTCTCTGTCTGCGCACACTGGCCAGCTCCTCTTGCAGCTGTGCTATGCGCAGCTGAAGGTCTGAAAGTTGTTCTTCTCGGGTCTTTAGAGAGCGACTCAGTATCGTAGTTTCACCTCTAATTTGAAATAACTGCTGTTGTAACTCGGCAACACTGCCTTCCAGTGGCCGCTCCACGGTTTCGAAGGCAGTGGATTCCACTGTTTTGGCGATGAGAAGTAACAGTACAATGGCCCCAAAGCCACAGCTGATCACATCCAGAAATGAAATACTGATTTCAGCCGAGATACGTCTTTCTCTGCGTTTTTCCCGGCTCATGGCCAGTCCCTTGATGGGCTTATAAATGAGCCTTTAGTGAACAGAGCTAGTTGCCAAAAACTAGCGGCGGCTACCGGGTCACCCTCCATGGGGAATAGTAGAACATTGAGGGGTATGCCCCGAGGTAATTCACTACTAGCCTCATTGAAGAGTTTTGCTCTCTTTTTACCGGAGACAGTACTACCACTGGGCGCTTTTTTGCCCTGAGTGGGCAGGCCGTCGGTGATTAAAAATAGATTGTCCGGTGGGTTATTAAAGTCCCCTATAGCCTGGAACGCGTTGATCAGGCTAGTTCCTCCATTTGGGGCAATACGTGCCAGCGCCTTGATGCTTTGATCCATGCCTGCGCTGTCGGCAGTGTCTCGCCAAATGCCATTATCACCATTGACAGCATTGGCTTTTGTATTGAATGTGTAAATTTGGTAGCGGCTTGTCCGGGGTAATTGTGCGATCAGCCACTCGGTGGTGCGGATTGCTCGTTTCCATTTATCCGCATTGCGTTTGATGTCATCACTCATATTGCGTCGGCGTATGACATTGACGATGGAGTCAGACAGCATGCTGGCAGAGATATCTACCAGAATCATGACACGTTGACCTCCTAGTTTGAGGCCGGTGAGATATTGGCGTTCACCTTCACCCACAAAACGCCGAACATTTTCATCATTGCCCTGATCTTGAAGTTTGGCTGTCTCCTCTTCAAGTTCTTCCACCTGTTTACGCAACAGTTCAACTTCCTGTTCCGGGTCAGATTGGGCACTTAATTCTCGACGGACTTCCCGAGTTTGGGCAAGCACTCTTTTAGAGAGTCCCTGGGCGTCCAAAAATGTTTGTTCCAGAGCGGCCAAACTGTTTTTTAGTGTGACCAAATCTTCCTCACCTATCCGGACTTCTTCGGTGAGCAGGTTGGTTTCAGCGACAAGGTAAGGGTCTGCCGTTTCAACGGCGGTAGCATCGTGCTTGAGGATCAGGAATAACAAAGTGACTGCGCCAAAACCACAGGCCATGATGTCGAGAAATGACAGGCTGAAGGTGGTAATTTTTCGCTTGGGGCGGCGCAACTCAGGTGACCTCAATTAATTGCAGCTGGTGCGCACCTATGTGGATAGTGGCTCCGGAAGGAAGGTCATTCCTGTTATTCGATGTAGACAGATCGGGACGGTCGGAGCGTAACTGTACTTTGCCATTCTCTTTGGTGAGTGAAATATCTCCGGTGTGCTGATGGGAAAAAATCAGTTGGTCGTCATCAATGCGAATATATAGACCATCACCAATCTCGTGGGCCTTGTGCTGATACAGTGCATGGGTTGGTGTGGCCGTGACGGTGGGTGCCGGCACTGGTGCTGATGTAGGTGTCGGTACTGATGTAGATGCCGATATCTGGGATTGGACACTGTTACTAGGCAATCGGGTGACAAAGTGGGTAGTTTCCTCATTGCCAACAATGGCCTCCAGGTTATTCAGGCAACCCTGAATAACAGCATCATTGGGCAGGGTGTTGATTTGCCTCAGCTGTTCTGAGAACCCCTGTAACAATAGGGTTCTGTGGCTGGCAATGATGGTTTCACCCTCTCGTCGAATATTGCGTACTTTTTTCTGTAGCTGATCCAGCCGAGTGCGGCTGCTCGCCAATAAATCACTGCGGTTGAGGTTGAGGCGATAACTTCCTTGGGGGCTATCAAGGGCAATTGCCAGCTCTGATGTTTCCGTTATCTGACTCAGCCAGTTTGGTAATAAGTCATAGAGTTGCTGTTCTCCGGCAGCGGTATGTAGTGGGTCGTACCGGTACTGCCGAATAAACATATTGGCGATATGCTGAGCCCAGGTGTCGTAAAAGGTTTTTAGGCCTATATCGGAGATGACCTCGACATCAGTACGTTCAATATAGTTGCGTTCAATAGGGCTGTGTTCCGCATCGTTGTGCCCAACAGGGCTACCGGCGTTGAGTCTGGTCAGTACACACTGATGGAGTTGGATATCCAGATGTAATAACTGGCCGCTAAGACCAGACTGACTGGCTGCAGCCACCGCTGAGTCAACTAAGCCTAAAGCCTCAAAGGGGGATGCCTTGGCCAGCCCAAGCAGGATGGATAGCTGATCCCGGTCGAAGCTGCCCGGGGTGGCGAAGATAATTTGCTGGGGGCTACCACTTTCACGGTGTAGTTCCAGCAGTTGGGCATAGGCCAAGTCTGCATGGTGCCGGGCATGGTTGTTGGGGGCGGGAAGCGGGGACAGATTTAGCTGGCGCCAATACTGGTTAAAGCTTTGTTGTGGTTCCAGATAGGCATGCTCAAAGGCCTCTTTGCCGGTGGTAATGCCTTCGTTGGTGAGAAGGGCATAGCCGGGGCTGACAATCAGCTCACCCCGATCATTGCCACAGCACAAGCCGCTGTCGTTGATTTCAATAATGGCAACATTCATGATCAGCCCTTAGGGGAATGCTTATCCATCTGTCTTGAGGTGGCGCAGTAGATTGTCATCGCAATAGCTGTGGGTATCCAATACCAGTCGTTCCTGCATCAGCTGTAGCTGGTGCATTAAAAACATCACCACAATGCTGATGACCAGTGCGATAAACGTGGAGTTAAAGGCAACGCCAAGGCTTGCGGTCACCCCGGCAATATCACCTTGCACTGCCTTGTGGGCCTGGCCTAAAGCTTCACCAATACCTCTTACCGTACCAATGAAGCCGATGGAGGGGATTGCCCAGGCAATGTATCGCACCATAGATAGCTCAGAGTCCAGTCGGTCTGATTCGGTGTCCAGTACCTCACTGACCGCACTGGAAACATCTTGAATGTTACGAGTGGAGTCAAATCGTCGAAGGGCTGCCAATAGTGACCGGGATACCAGATAATCTTTCTGTGCGTCAGGTAATGCCTGGATAGGTCGAGACATCTGTCGAGCATCTTCGGGCAAAATTCGGGTGCCCTCTGACACGTTAAGCAGTTGCCCGGTTAATAGTTTGCGTTCACCCATAGCATTGCGGGCTTTGAGCCCCATAATGGCGAAGGCCCATAACATTAAGACAAAGCAGGCCTCTTGCTCATAATCCTTGACCACAATGAAGAAAGAGCGCTCGGCCACATAGGCTTCTCCTGCAGCCTCTCTTGCTAGCTGTTGCTGGAGAAGCGCATTGGCATTGGGGCGTATTAGTGTGAGGTAAAAAGTATGTACCAGAATAAGTGCCAGAATCAGAGCAAAGACCTGATAGAGAAAATCTGAGGAAGCTCTTGTTTGCATATTTGACAGGTTCCTTTGTAACCGTACTTTTTTAGTCATGCCCTTTTTAGCCGTTCCCTTAAATATCTACTGGGAAAGGGACCGATAGATCCTCTGATATTTCTTCACTGGGATCAAATTCCCGGTCTGTTGTTTTGCTTTGTGGCCTGGGCTTAGTAGTAGGTTTAGCGGCAGATTTAGGATCAGGTTTTTCTACCTGCTCTACATCTGCCGACGCTTCTTCAGTGGATTTCTCTGCTGTAACCGATAGCGGGAACAGTATTGTCAGCAATAGTAATCCTACGCCAGCCTTGCATTTCACTGTGTTACTCCACATAGCTCTACTCAACCCAGTCCTACTCCACATAGCGGGCAATCCTGAAGCCCACATCATCGCGCGGATCAATGCCGTAGTCACGGAATGAAAGTCGCAACTCAGTGATACTGCTATGGCGCCAACTGGCACCCCGGATCACTCGTATATCACCCTTTGCTGGACCGGAAGGGTCTATGTCTGCGGCCATACTGAGACTAAACTCGATCCCGTAGTAGTCATTCACCCACTCAGCCACATTGCCCCCCAGATCAAAAATTCCCTTATGGTTTGAGGGAAAGCTACCCACGGGTGCCGAGCCGGGATAGCTATCGTTATAGTTGTTAACCACTCGGCCGATAACTTTTCCTGCGCTGATATCAGCAAAATTTCCTGTAGTGGGTGGAAACTGGTTACCCCAAATATACTTCTTCGCGCCACTGTCGGTTATTCGAGCAGCCCAGGCCCATTCAGCTTCTGTTGGTAGGCGGTAACCATTAGCTTTGATGTCTTCGCCAACTATTTTACCTTGTTCCTCTTTATAAAATAGTTTCAAATTTTCCTTTTTGCTCAGCCAGTTACAGTAGGCAGCCGCTTGCTGCCAACTGATATTCACCACTGGCTGCACCGGTAAATCCAGAGTGTTGCCATTGATATGCCGAGAGCTGTGCTGGCGTTGAAAGCGTTTGAATTCCGAGTTCGTGACTTCCTTGGTTGCCAGATAAAAGGGGCGCGTTAGCTGGACATCTCGCAATACCTCATTGGCACGTCTTCCCGACTCTCGTCGTGAGGCACCCATGACAAATTTGGTTTTTGGTTTAAATAACTTGAGGGTCTGGTCGCCGGGGCTGGTGATGACCTTGGGGATACTAGCCCATCGTGCTTCTTGTTCAGTGAGGAGTGACACTCTAATCACTTGGTCCAGTTTAGGCTGGGGTGTGACGGTTCTGGTTTCGCTGGCGTACCCAGGCTTTTTGATATCAATTCGGTGGGGACGTGCAGGTAGGCGGAAGGTTTTTCCCGCAGTGCCTCTTCGTACACCATCAACCCATACTGAGGCGTCAGAGGGTGAGGCCAGCACCCTGATGCCCCCAACGTTAGCCTTCATCGAAATAGTCAGTTTTTCTGTTTCTCCAGGTGCTAGCAATAGGGAGTGTTTGTTGGTGGTATAGCCATTAAGGAAGAGTGATATCTGGTGCTTTTCGTTGGCGGCCACCTTCAGGGTGATGGGTGTGGTACCACGATATTGCCCATCAACTGTGATGGTTGCCCCCGAGGGGGTAGAGGTAGCTTCGATGACACCATCTGATGGCTCCAGAATAATTTCTGGGACTATCAGTGTTTCACCCGCAGGCACCTGTAACGCTTTATTCCAGAGCTTGTAACTCTTCAACGCGACACTCACCATCTCGCCAGCGGTAAGAAGTTCTGTGGTCAACGGTGTGTGACCACGAGGTTCATTGTTGATGGTGACCGCTGCATTGGGTGGAATGGAGCTGAGCTGAATCTGTCCCCAGGCGGGGTCGAGATCAACGTTAAGGGCTTGGTTGTGGTCCAGGCCTTCGATATCGACACTGGCCTGATGGGTGAAATAGCGTGGAGCTAGAATTTCCAGTCGGTGGTTACCCGCTGATAGAGGGGTAACCGTCATGGGGCTGATACCCACCTGTTGTCCATCGACAAATATTTCAGCGCCGGCAGGGCTGGTGGTTATCTGTAGATGCCCCGGTTTCTTCTCCAATGTCAGCGGCAATAACTGGTTGTCGTCCTCGCTGACGATAAATGACTGCTTTAGATCCAGGTAACCCTCTGACGTGGCGATCAACTGATATTCACCCGGTCGTATCAGGTAATGATCAGCCAGTTCAAAGGTGATACCGCCTTCAAGGTGTACCTCTGCTGTGGCTGGGTCGATACTGATAATCACGGATTTAGCGGTTAGCAAAAACCACAGTACCAGCAGGCTGATCAGAAAAGCCAATCCGGTCATGATGGCTATTGGCCGAAGTGTGAAAGTGGGTCGTTTGACCTCCCCTTCCATTGGGGTGAACTCGACGGGTGCTATGAGTGATTCACCCTTAGTCGGTATGTTCTTATCGGTCACGATACCGGCTCCTTACAGGCCACGACTACAGGATTGGATAACCCCTTTGATGTCACCTGAAACTCAACACGCACATCACGATAGCCCGGTCGGCTGCCCTGCGCCACATAATTACCGGGGGTGAGAGATAGGTGCTTTTTGTCAAACTGTCCAAGCTCCCCCACTTTGAACAGGGTGACGGCAGTGCGACTGTCAGATTGCAGTTCAATAGTGACGGGCATGAGAGCATTTTTTAACAGTTGATCAAGCTGGTTAATCTGCTCTCTTAGTTTGGGTCCCGGTGAGCTTATACCTCGGGCATCTACGAGCAGCTGTTGGCCATGCTGATAGACACTAGTGGAGGACAGCCGCAGGGGTTTGCTTAGAATCGTCTGAATACTGTCACTGAGATTTGCTCGGGCCGAACTGCGAATTTGCCCCATTTTGGCGTCAATTACCGAGTTATCCCGAGCCAGTATCCGGGTGTAGATATCCCTGGCCTTATGCCACTGTTCTTTGGATTCAAGTGCTGTGCCTTGAGCCAGCTGTGATTGGGTGGCGCGTTGAGCTGCGGCATTGTTTGCCTGAGCCCGGCCGGAAAGCGCCCCTTTGTGGCCGGGGTATAGTTTTAACGCCTCATTAAATACTTTGCTGGCGGTATTGAATTGCTGCTTGTCCAGTGAGATGTAGCCTCGACTCATAGCGTTGTTGAAATCCCTTTCTTTAATGAGACGGGAGGTTTCCTCTACACCATTAATGGCCAGAGGGTGCAGTGGGTCCAGTGTCAGGGCTTCCCGAAAAATAGCCTGCGACTGCTCCAGCTGTTGTTGTTCCAGAACACTCTGAGCCTGACGGAGCAAAACCAAGACCTTGTCCAATGTGCCGGTTCTATCGATACCTGTTTTTGCTTCACTGCTTCTGGGGTCAATGGCCAGGGCGAGTTCATAGTATTGCCGGGCACCGCTGGCATCACCCTCAGTCATGGCACGTTGCCCATTGGCGAGAGCCAGGGAGAGTTCATCTGGTATGTGTTTTTCCAATGCAGTGAGCTGACTCAGTGCTTCTTGGTAGGCGGTCTGTGCCCCTAAAAATTCCCGTTGCCGGTAGAGACCGTCGCCATGGGCGGCTTGGTCCAGAGCTGTCTGGAATACCGCTTCATCCCAAAGCCGGATGTTTTTCTTTTCAAGAAAATTTTGTTTTTCGAGAATTTGGCTCAGGGTGTCCTGGGCGGCCCTGCGAGCCTTGGACAGTTGGGCATCTTGAAAGGGCGCTTCTCGAACACTGGGTCGTTGAATGTCCTGTGGCTCGATAATAACAGCGGGTGTTTCAGCGGGTTTGATCAGCAGTGGGAGAATAAAAATAATGGCTAATGCCAGAAGTATACTGATGACCAGTGCAATATAGGTCGTCGGCTGTTGTTGCCAGGGGAGCTTTTCCTCTCTGGCGGTGGTAGCCGATTGGGTCAGGGTGATATCTGCTGGCTCGATCGGGTCGAAGCCGTTATTGCTTTCCATTGTGATCAGATTCCGCCGCGCTCAGCTTGATAAATATCCCGTAACAGTGCTTTCCACTGGGCGTACTGGGCTTCTACATTGCCTGTTAGAGTGATGGTGCGGTTTTCCAGTTCAATCACACGAGGTTCAATGGCTGCCTCTAGAGATTGCCCCAATTCTATTAAGGCATCTTCGTGAATTTGTAGCTCTGCTTTTTTGGAAAGCCCACTCTTAATTAGTAACGCCCCTGCGCCGATGGATACAGCTGCCGCAGACTGAGCGGAGCCATTATTACTTCCGGCGGCGGCGATGCCGCCCAAGATGGCGACAATGCCACCAATCGTGCGGTTGCGGGATTGGCGTTTGAGTTCACGTACGGCCTCTAGCTCTTCATAGCTGGCCATTCTCCATGCTTGGTAAGGTTTATCCATTCTGAGAGAGAAGGCATCATAGTATTCTTGCATGGTGTCGATATAGAGGTAATCCCGCTCACGTATACGCTCGATACGCAGAAGCGTGGGGTCACTTCGCGCGGGCAAACTAAGTATTTCCAGTTGGCCACCGGGTGTTTCTTTAATATGGTCACTAAATGCTTCGGGTGAGAAATCACGGGCAAAACGTAGAGAGGATATAGTGCGCAGTTTTTTGGCATCTTCTGTACTTAACTGCTGGTTGTATTGCAGTAAATCATTAGCAATACGGTTAAATAATCCCTGAAAGGGATCACGCTTTGTTTGTCGGCTATTGTCGTAGGCATATTGCCCCACGGTTTCACCGTAGGATTTTTTGTACCAGTGACGATTACTGGAATCCGAAACACTGATATCTAGAGTCAGTGTCTCACCATCGGAATGCACAATGGTTCCATCCACATACACATCAACGATGGTCTGGCGGCTGGGGACTGCTCGTACAGCACCCCAAGAGGCAGTTTGCTGAAGGGTCGCTACCAGTTTGTTGGGCAGGTATTGAGCTTCTGCATTACGTACTGCCGGTAGTACGGTGACGTTATCGTCGCCAGCATCGTCAAGTCCCAGGTCAAATGGCAGGATGGCGATATCCAGCAACCGGGATTCTTCTACTTGGGCAGTTTGTTGTTGCAGTGGGGTGATTACTGTAGTGGTCACACGTTGACCACTACAGGCAATCAGTGCTGATGAGGCCAGCAAGAGGGCTAACCATTGGAACAGATACTTTATAGAGATAGACAATGCTTATTGGCCTCGTTTGTATTTGCGGTATTCATCCCAGAGTTTTTCACGTAAGACTGGGTCTTTTTCCTTCAGAGCGGCTTCACGGATTTGTCGAGCAACGATATCATCATCGCTCCCATCGGGCACGTCTGCTGGGGCTTGAGTATTTGCAGCATTACCTCTAACGCCGCTACGGGAAATGATGGTGCCATCCCCGGCGCCACGAGCCGTTGAGGTGACATCATCTCCCCTGGCATCACCTCCTGTTGTTGGTGATGAGGCTTGTTCCTGGCTATCTGAGTTTTCTGAGATATCCGCTTCCTCAAATAAAGGTTCATCCTCTCCCCAAGGTTCGTCATCTTCGGGGAGGTCGTTTTCGGTAGCCTGAGCGGCGACTCTTTCATTAATAATCATGCCGTCAAAGACCGCGATTGATTCATCCAGCTGGTCATCGAGTATGGAGACAACTTCTTCATCGCTCATGATCTCTCCCCCAGCTCCCCCTGAGGACATGCCTGCTTCTTCACCGGCACCGTCATCACTCGAGTCATTAGGTGCACCTTTACTGTCTACAGGTTCATTGGATGCTTGCTGTTCTGGTATATTTTCTCCCCCCTGTTCACCATTGGAGGAGGGGCTAGAGTCGGAAGCGGCGCTAGAAGGTGGTGCTTGTGATGAACTGGTCGATGATGAAGTTGTTGACGTACTCGAGGACTGCGAGGAGCTCTGGCAACTGGCCAGCAGGAAGACCATGGCTATGGTCAGTGCATAGGTCAGAAGTCCGGTCATGTGTCGCATAAACATTTGCCTTGCTAATTAGGTGTAAGCATTTTAATGGGGTAGTCATTGGTGAGCACTGCATGACCATCGGCAAAACGCGGTCTAAATTTACTGACGCGCAGGCTCCGTTTTACTCGGGCTTCTAATCCTGGCGCATTCTCTGGGTGGGTTTTTAGAATATCAATCTCCGTGACTCTGCCTTCAGGTGTTACATCAATAGCGACCTTAACATAAGGCTCAATGAATAAAGGAGTGCCATCACGTTCAGGGTTTTCACGGTGTTCATCACCTTCAATACTTGGGGTCTTTAATATTTGTTTTTGGGTGATGGGCAGTATTTTTGGTGTGCCGAACAATGTTTCCAGAATAACCTCTTTCTGCTCAATACCACTCAGATCAGAATGTGCTTGATGGTAGGCCTCCATCGCTAAATCCTGGTAGCCAAATAGTAGATACCAATCCCCTAGCTGGGCATGGGTTGCAGCTTTATCTTCTATGGGCGCGTCAGGATTGTTCTCAAAAACATCCAGAGTCCTCCTATAGCTTGTGAGACCATTTCGATAGGGGTTACCTCTCCTGAGTGCCTCTTCACTAAGACCAAATGATCGATAGCCAAAGTGAGAAGGGGCGTTATTCTCCCGTGCATCGGGGTAATTCCACTGATGAAGGGCAAAGTAATAACTTGTCAGCGCCAGATTGTTCAATAGACCCACTAGTTGCAGACTGGAAGAGCCTAACGCCTCAGTGGTTAGCTCAATAGCAGATAGATAAAGGTGAGATGAGGCCTGGAGGTGATAGATGTCTTCTTGGAGCCCTGTTTGGGCATAGGCTTTCAAATGCCACTGACCGATTTCATCCATCAGAGGTATCAATCTGGGATCTTTTTCACCATAGGTTTTTGCATGCAGCCAGAACAGTTGGCGGTAATTCTGAGAGGCGTCCTTAGTCTGCCCCAGCTTAATATGACTCTTAATCATTCCACGTAACATAGGGGTCTGGGATGGGCTGTAGATGCCATCATTGACTCGGTGGAGGTGCATGGATCGTTTATAGGCACTTATGGCATCTGCGTAGCGGTGGTTGTACAGGAGGACATTTCCTAGCCCAAAGGACAATTCTGACAACGCGGGATCATAGGGGCCGGCTTCATTTTCCTGTTGTTCAATGGCAGATTGGTAATTTTCAATAGAGAAGTTAATGTCAAAGGTATCTGACAGGCCATGTTGTTCATCAGCAGGTGATGCAACATGGTTAAGCTCAGTGACGGGGCTGTCACTTTTTATGGCGAGACTATTTACTTCGGGACTATTTATTTCAGGGCTGTTTTTTCCGGGATGGTCTGATGGAGAGCCCGCCACCACCACAGTGCCTGTTAATATGCACGCTACCAACAGTACAGTGTTTAATATTTTTTGGGAAAAGCCCATACGTCCCACGCCTGTTGATGAGTATAAGTTCTTAGAGGCGGCTAGCGGGAGATTGTTCCGTGCGGTATGTTGCGCAATCATTCCAGCCAAAATAGCCAAGTGTTATTTATCAAATTGGTTGGTATCAGTATAGCGTTGCTGGCATTAAAATGAGGTGAACGTAGAAAAATGCTGTTTGAATTGTGGAATGTAATCGCACCGGTGTTGGTTTGTACGGCTATTGGGGTTTTTTGGGGGCGTTCTTCCACACCCTATGCCGCAGAATTTGTCAGTCGGGCCGTGATGAATATTGGTGCACCGTGCCTGATCGTATCTACTATTAGTCAGGCAGAAATCTCCGGGCAGGGGTTTGCTCAGGTCGCCTTGGCAGCATCATTGATTTTTATTGGAACAGCGGCCTTGGCGGTGCTTGTTATTCGCTATTCTGGCGGCGATGTTCGCTCATTATTATCAGCAGTGGTCTTTCCTAACAATGGCAATATGGGGTTGCCACTGTGTCTGTTTGCCTTTGGTGAGGAAGGGTTGGCCTTGGCACTAGCCTTTTTTCTCGTACAAATGACCGCATTGATGACTGGTGGTGTGGCGCTAATGTCTAAAGCTAATACAGGCTTGGTGCCCATGCTCAGGGATTTGGCAAAGCAGCCACTGATCTACTCTATTGCTGTTGCACTTTGGTTGCTCGGTACTGATACAACATTACCCCTCTGGATTGATACTACGGTGGAATTACTGGCAGGGTTCACGATTCCTCTTATGCTGATCACTCTGGGTGTTTCCCTATCAAGTTTAACTACTACAGGATGGTGGCGGAGTATCGGATTTTCCGTATTACGTATAGGTGGTGGCTTGGTATTTGCCTGGATTGTCGTTTCGCTGTTGGGGCTCACCGGTACCGCAAAAAATGTGGTGCTTCTGCAATCCATTATGCCGGCAGCCGTGTTTAACTACCTGTTGGCGCTAAAATTTGATCGCGACCCCAATGCGGTGGCTGGTATCGTGGTTGCCTCTACAGTCATGGCCCTTGTTGCAGTGCCGTTACTGTTGGCTCTGCTGTTATAGATGACGGATATAAATAGCTGATTTAGATAGCGGATTGAGAGATTGAGGAATATAAAGTGACTGATAAAAAGCCGCTCTCGGGGTACCGAGTGATCGAGTTGGGGCAATTACTTGCAGGTCCTTTTGCCGGTTCATTACTGGCTTACTTCGGTGCCGAGGTTATTAAAGTGGAGCCACCTGGCGGTGGTGACCCCCTGCGTAACTGGCGTGTAATGAAAGACGGCACGTCACTGTGGTGGCGCAGTTTAGGTCGCAACAAAAAATGTATTACTTTGGATTTGAAAACTGAGCAAGGCCGGGAATTAGCGGGCCAGTTAATTGATGGTTCGGATGTACTGATTGAAAACTTTCGACCAGGTGTGATGGAAAAGTGGGGGCTGGGTCCAGAGCGCTTTAAACCCTCCAATCCCGGATTAGTCTATACCCGTATCTCCGGCTACGGACAGACCGGCCCCTATGCACACAAACCGGGTTTCGCCTCTGTCTGTGAAGGCATCAGCGGGTTTCGTTACGTCAACGGCTTTAAAGATGAAGCACCCGTTCGCCCCAACCTGAGTATTGGCGATAGCATTGCCGGATTACACGCCGCATTCGGTATTACCCTGGCTCTGTTGTCCCGTGAGTCCAGTGGTGAAGGGCAGGTCGTAGATATTGCCCTCTATGAAGCCATGTTTAATTTATTGGAGGGAGTGGTACCAGAGTTTGATGGTGCAGGCGTGATTCGTGAACCATCGGGAACCACAGTAACCGGCATCGTACCCACCAATACCTATCGCTGTGCTGATGGTAAATATGTGGTGATTGGCGGCAATGGCGACTCAATTTTCAAACGACTGATGGAAGCAGCAGGGCGGCCAGATATGGCCAATGATTCACGACTGTCTGATAACACTGGCCGTGTTCAACACGAGCAGGAAATTGATACGGCACTCTCGGCCTGGTGTGGCAGTCTGCCCAGTGCAGACATTCTCCAATCACTGGATAAAAGCCGGGTCCCCGCCGGGCCGATTTACAATGCAGAAGATATGCTGGCCGACCCACATTTTAATGATCGGGGTTTATTTGAGCAGGTCGAAATTAATGGTGAGCCACTGAAAATTCCGGGGATGATTCCCAAGCTCAGTGATACTCCGGGAAATACTCAATGGCCGGGGCCAGAGGTGGGTAGCCATAATGCGGAAGTGCTTGGCGATTTGTTGGGGTTGGATCAGGAGACTCAACAGCAGTTAAAGGATGATGGGGTGATTTAAGGCCTTAGCTAAAGTGCCGCAGTATACGGTCGCATTTGAGCGCCTTGTTATGCCATTTCTGGCACATAGGTTTGGTATCATGTATCGAAAAACCTTTCTCTGAGTGTTTCGCATGCGCCGTCTAATCCTGGAAATAGAGCGCCAGCTGTTATGCCCATGAACGCCAAGTCATCCATTACTTTGTTTCTTTCGGTTGCAGGAATATCAATAGCTTTAAGGTATTTGTTTTTAGAAAGGTCTTCTCTGAAATGAATATAGGTCTCAATGTCACTAACATTAGTTACTGTTGTAACTGCTTGCTGTGGGATTAGTCGCTCATTCTCAATGGCAATAAATTCCATTATTGATAGATGGAGGCTTGCTATATCCAGGACTCCCATTTGATTCCAATCGTTTTTCCATTGTTGCTGATCAAATAGAAATACTCGGATATTCTCTTTTGGCGGATTTTCTTTGGAGATATTCCGGAATGCAAAAAAGGCCGCCACATATGGGGAGTATGTCCAATCTAGAAGAGGAGTCGGGTAACCATGATGTTGAGCAAGATTGTAGAAAGCGCCATTTTCTTTTGTTATTTCTAGGTTAAAAACATGATTAGTCTTTGCGCTTAAGTGCTGATGTAGTGTCTGAACATCTTCTGTTATAAACCTCTGTAAATCAAAGCGACCACGGCGATGATAAGCCGTTCTAAGCTTCCATGACTGTTCCTGTCCCCGATATAGGAACCGGCTAGGTGCGAACTCTTCGACAAGCTTTTTATAGCCCTTCCAATCTAGTTTATCTGCTTTTAATTTGGACTTGGAATTTTTGGGCTCACGCTTAAGTTCAGCCGTAATTTCAGACCCAAGATCTGTTATAGCTTTGAGTTTAAGTTTGTTTCCCGAAAACGAACCACTGATTTCGGCGGACTTGGCTAGATCAATATCAGGGTATGCCTGCTTTAACTGACTCCAGTCTCCTGTAGTCCCAGTAGCAGGGTTAATTGGCAAGATATAGTCAGTTACTGTCCGTAAATTATTTTTATCTTTCTCTACTCTAAAAAATCCAGCTGACGACGGCATCTCACCATTATCTGTAACGAGATAAGCGACGCCCTGATAGAAAGAACCTCGATCATCAAGATTAATAATGATTTGTCCTTCGTTGGAGCCGCCATAACGACCTAGCCACTGTCCTCTCAATCTATTTTCTCCATTCTAAAGGCATAACATTTTTATATGGAGCCAGCTCGATTTTCTATTTCGGATACTTCGAGGTGACTTTTAGTCTATGAGTTGGGGAAGGTTTTCTTCGAAGTGTTTGAATCCTTTCCGCGCTAAACGCCTATACTCGATAACAACGTTGGCGAGTGTTCCCTCTATCTGCCCACGCATTATCGTGGGTGACTGATTCAGCAGTATATGCCGATTTATCGAGGCATAGAAGTGCGCCTTACTAACGCTGAAATTTACTCGCTAACACAATACTCGTCAGAGTTTTTTCAACGCCCTCTATTTCGGTGATTTTGTCGATGACCTGATCCAGTTGCAGGGTAGATTCACAGGTAATCAGTGTCATTAAATCGTAAATTCCACTAATGGTTTGCAGGGATTCCACTGAGGGTAGTTGTTTTATCTGATGAACAATCGATGGCATTTGTCTGGGGTCTGCACAAATCATCACATAGGCATTTAACTGGCGTTGTTCATGTTCCGGGTGGAAGCGAATGGTGTAGCCCTGAATTACCTTCCGTCGCTCCAGCGTAGCCATATGTTCTTTCACCGTCGCACGGCTGACACCCAGCTTTCTAGAAAGATTAGCAATGCTTTCCCGGCTATTGTCACGAAGCAATTTAATCAGTCGATGATCCAGCTCTTTTAGGTGAGGAGCCTTCAGGTAAGGAGTTTTCATACAAAATGCCAAGTTAACTTAACAAAATGGTAGAACTTATATATCTAGTTGTAGCATCTGATCATACAAACTGCCATCTGTACTGATTACACTAAATAATGGAGTCCCTAGGGAGGCCGTGTTTGTTATGTCCAGAAGTTCAGCCAACCTTTTAAACAGCCATACTGTGGATGATGTCTCACATATTCTTAAAAATGTTCGCTCACGAGTGGCATCGTCGGGCTATAGCCAACCCACGCTGTTTATTAACCAGGATCAACTGAGAGCCAATGCCCATCGTTTTATGGGGGCGATGCCCGGTATTCGCCCCCATTTTGCGGTGAAATCTAACCCGGATGTTCGAGTGTTAAAAACACTGCATGATGAAGGGGTTTGTTTTGAAATTGCCTCGCTTGCAGAGTTGGCGTTATTGCTTGAATTAGGCGTGCCGGGCGAAGAAATTTTTTATTCAAACCCAATTAAGTCAGAAGTGTATTTGTACGAGGCGGTTAAACGGGGTCTTCAGTGGTATGCAGTAGACTCCGTTGCCGAGGTGCAGAAAATCCACCGGATATACTCCGGTGCCAGTGTGTATTTGCGGATTAAAATCAGCAACAAAGGATCGGCCTGGCCATTGGATAAAAAGTTTGGTGCTGGCCTCAAGGACTCAACTGAAGTGATTGCAGAATGTGTGCGATTAAACATGGATTTGGCAGGTATTACATTTCACGTGGGTTCTCAGTGTTTAAATATCAATAATTGGCAGCAGGGTATTCGTTCTGCCCGGCAGTTCTTTCAAGGCATGCAGCAGCAGGGGCTGAAGCCGCGCCTACTGAACCTTGGCGGCGGGTTTCCTGTGTGTATGAACCCTGAGGTGCCAACCATAGAAACCATTGGTGAAGTGATTGGCAGAGAGCTTGAATTAGTGGATAAGGACATACTGGTCATTGCTGAGCCTGGACGGAGCTTAGTGGCATCGGCCGGGTGTATGGTGACGCAAGTAATTGGCACCGCGGTGCGTCATGGGCAGCGTTGGCTTTATTTGGATAGCGGTGTGTATAGCGGGCTGATGGAATTGAATGATCGTTTTCATTACCCGGTTATCAGTGATCGTAAGGGTGTTATGGCTAACTGGACGTTGGCAGGCCCCACGTGTGATTCATTGGATATTTGTGTTGAAAACCAGCGTTTGCCAAATAATTTACAATCAGGTGATCTGATTTACCTCCCGTACATGGGCGCATACACAGCGTGCTGTGCTACTGAATTTAATGGGTTTCCAGTACCGAACGTGGTGATGACTTAGTGGGTGAAATAATAGGGCATGGTTTAAAAGTGACCTTTTTCGATGAGTTCTTCCACCGTACTAATAATGCTTTCCCGCAGGGTGCTGACAATACAGTCAATCTGATCATGGTTGATAATCAGCGGGGGTGACATCACATTCAGGTTCACAATGGGGCGCACAATAAGACCCCGAGAATCAGCCTGGTTAGAAATCCATTTTCCAATATCAAGCTCCTCCGGAAAACGTTCTTTTGACTGCTTATTCTTCACAAACTCAACACAGGCCATGAGGCCGCAGCCCCTGACATCACCCACGATGGGTAAATCCAGTAGGGTTTTAAGTTGAGTCAAGAAATAGGGTGCAATGTGTTTTACATGACCGAGAATATTTTCTTGTTCCATAATCTCGATATTTTTTAAGGCAGCGGCACAAGCAACGGGGTGGCCTGAATAGGTGAAGCCGTGGCTGAAGCAACGCCCTTTACCTTCCTCGCTGATGACATTATGAATGCGGTCTGAGTAAATGGCTGCGCCAAGCGGGAGGTAGCCAGAGGTGATGCCTTTGGCTGTGATAAGAATGTCTGGTTGGATGCCAAACACCTCTTTAGAGCAGAACCAGTGACCGAGTCGGCCAAAACCTGTGACCACTTCATCGGACACATAAAGCACATCGTATTTCTGGCATATTTTCCAGGTGCCCTGATGATAACCCTCGGGTGGGATAATCACGCCACCTGCACCCATAACCGGTTCGGCAAAAAAAGCGGCAACTTTTTCTGGTCCAATAGATAATATTTTTTCTTCCAATTCCTTGAGTAAGAAATTCAGGAATTCTTTTTCATTTTTTATCTGTTCTGCACGATAAAAATTAGGTGTGGAAATATGGTGAATGGTATCTGTGATGAAGTCGAATTCCGGTGGGTGATCACCGGGTTTTCCTCCAATGGACATGGCAGCATAAGTGGAACCATGGTAGGAATTTTTGCGTGAAATAATATGTTTTTTATCGTGTTTTCCACGACAGTTTTGGTAGAACTGTATCAGTCTGAACGCGGTATCTACCGCAGCGGAACCACTACAGGTAAACATCACATGGTTCAGGTCACCCGGCGCCAGGTCGGCCAGCTTGGCCGCCAGTTTAACCGCAGGGACATTGGTCATATCCACAAAGGGGTTAGCATAAGCCATGGTGCAAACCTGCTCAGCAATGGCATCGGCCATCTCTTTACGGCCCAAACCGATATTGGTACACCATAGCCCACCAACGGCATCAAGGTATCGGTTGCCATCGCTGTCATAGATATAGGCTCCATCCCCTGCGGCAATTGGCATTGCCCCTTCTTTGTTGAACACATCAAAGACTTGCCAGGGGTGTAGTAGGTGCGCCTTGTCTTGCTGGTTTAGCGCTTTGGTATCAAATTGGTTGAAACCTGCTTTGTTAGTAGCCGCCATAAGACACCTGTAGTGTGGTCAGGTATGCACAGGTTATGGCATTAGTGTTCTTGGCCGTATACCCCATTGGGGTTGGTGCTGAATTTAGGGGCAGCAGCTAACAGATAGTTGCTGCTATCTTTGAGAGAAAAGAAAAAGAGAGGGGTTATTTTTCGTGGTTTAGATAACCGGTTAATGGATCGCCGCCAGTGTAATTATCCATGCTAGACAGCGCATCAATAAACAAGAAAAACAATTCTGCCTGAGAACGTACATCCAGTTTTGCATAACTGTTTTTACGATGTAGCTTCACGGTCTCTGGTGAGATCCCCAGTTTTTCAGCAATAGATTTTGTCGAATGGCCATGAAGAAAAAGCTGGATTACCTGAGACTCTCTATCGGTCAGGATAGAGGTGCCAAAGCTGTTTAGTGCCGATTCCAGTTGAGTATGGAGGCTGTCTTCACTGTGGCCAATATGTTCGTGAGTGTCTTTCTGAGTGTAGAAGTCCTGAGTGCGCCAATGGGCCAGGCAGATTTCCTTTATCAGCGGTGTGAGTTCTTTGAGTAAACGTTGCTGTGACAGGTTAAAGCGTTGTGAAGATTCGTCCCGGCCAAGCGATACATTGAGAAAGTGATCCGGCCCTAATTTAAAAATATAACCACACTCATCAATGAGCCCCGTATAACGAAAATAGTTTTTGTAGTACTCACTTTTTCTGAAGCCCGTCGGTGCCAATTGGTCCAGCTGATAATAGCCATTGAAACCCTCTCTGGCAGCTCGATAACAGGGGTCTAACAGGTAAGCTCCTTTCAAGAATAGGGTGATATGGGTTGACTGGTTTACTGATGGTAAATCGTTATAAGTGACTTTTGGGGGATGCTCCCGGTTGTAAAACAGGATAACAGCATTATCAATATCGACCTGTTTTTTAAAAAAGACCATCAAGTGGTCAGGGAGAGATTCCTGACCGATACTGGCGACAACTGCTGCCAGTCGTTTTGAAAAATCAGCGAGATTAATAGCCATTGCACCTGATCCAAATAATTTATCAGTACACTAATAGTCTATCTAAAATCTGAATAATTGCTGAATTTTGGCTATTTAAGCTAGATTTACCCTTATGACCGTTCTCTGGAAGTGAACTAGCAGAGCTGTATTCTATTGCGGCAGGCCGGTTAGTTCGATCTTTGGTGGTTAGAAAGACCGCGATAATACTAGGCCTCCGCGCCAGTTGGGGTCGGACTGCTGACCATTTAGGTTTTCGACCACTGGAATGCCTCCGGACAGGGTGGCTGACCATTGTTGGCCAAAGTTCACACGTACACCGGCAGTGAGATACACAAGATTTCCTCCCGTGTGGGCCTGCGTTGTTCCATCTACATCAACTTTGTCCCGCCACTCTCCATTCAGCTCAAATACCAGTGTGGCAGCTGAAATTAAGGATGGAGTGTGATGGTGGTTATGGTGGCTGTGAGATTCCCCTGTGGCCATCAGCGGGTGGGACAGGGCCAGATCATAATTGAGTGCATTACCTAGATCTGTGTCCTGGGTGCCCTCTGTTGCCAAGGAGGCGAGAATGCTGCTGTCCAGTGACCAACGATTCAAATGCTGGCTGTAGGATAGTCCGAGCAAGCCATCTACAGAGCCGGAACCAGGTTGATGTTCGGCTTCAAAAGTTTCACCCTGATCAGTTTTTTGGTCAGTTTTTCCTGTGGGTAATTTGACCCCGAAATAGATGGCAGCCAGGCGACGGTTGTCAGCGCTGGAAAAAAATTGATATTGGCCGTAAGCAGTCAGATCGCCAATCCCTGATGAATCCCCCAAGGAATCGGCTGAGGGGGTGCTTTCTTCATGGTGCTCCTCTTCTTCCTCCTCGTGATGCTCCTCTTCATGATGATGCGGTGCCTGTGAAATGTTATTACGACTGATGACTGGCAGAGATAGGCCAAGGGTCAGCTTTTTAGAGAAGCCCCAGGCGGCATTCAGGTTGATGACATCCAACGATTCCACACTATGAACATCCTGGCCGGCTTCACCAAACTCACTCAACTTTCTGTCTGAGAATGTATTGTTTTTAATAGATTCCTGCTTGATAGAAAAGCTGAAAGCCCCCTCAGGTAATGTCGTCGCAGATTGACCGACGATAGCACCGCCATAACCGCTGTTAATCCCTAATGATGGGTGGTCAGCCAATATTGGCAGAGAGGCAAGCATAAGACTGGAGGCAATAAAGGTCGATTTACTAAGTGTCATGAATAGTGGTCAACATGTGAATTAAAACAGGGGCCATCATAGAGAAATAATTGAGGATGTGGGTGCGACAAATTGTCGCAGGTAGCTAGTAGAGAGGTGACAAAAAAGGGGCCTTTCGGCCTCTTTTCGTTGTTATAGATTACACCTCTTACCTCTGCACGGTTTGTCGCCGCCACCGCCTCCACCACCAGAATCAGTGACGGCGACCTCTACCCAGCTACTCCAATTGGATGTGTCGCTGTTATGAACCCGTGATTGGGCAGCTGTTCAGCCGGTAGCCGGTAGCGGGTAGGTCTCTATATAGACAAATGTAGGGGTTGTGGTCTCCATGATATTGGTTGCATGACTTAACAGTTGCTACAGACTCCTGTAGTGTCGCACCCCTCTTGGGTAGGTGAACCGCTAGTGGGCTCCATCGTGAAAAAAATCGCTATCTTTGTCGATGTGCAAAATATCTATTACACCACCCGTCAAGCTTATGGTCGACAGTTTAATTACCGAAAGCTCTGGCAACGTATAAGCTCTGAGGGTGAGGTTACTTCAGCGACAGCCTATGCCATTCATCGGGGTGATGATGGCCAGCTTAAATTCCAGGATGCCCTGAAGCACATAGGCTTTACAGTAAAGCTTAAACCCTACATTCAACGCAGTGATGGTTCTGCTAAAGGTGATTGGGATGTGGGTATAGCTATTGATGTGATGGAAACGGCAAAAGAGGTTGATGCGGTCATTTTGTTATCGGGCGATGGTGACTTTGATCTGCTGTTAGAAAAAATCAAAAAAGATTATGGGGTTAAGGCCGAAGTTTATGGTGTCCCTGCACTTACAGCCGGCTCCCTTATTAATGCTGCCAGCACCTATCATCCTATCGAAGAAGATCTATTGTTATAGGTGACTGGTTATAAATGAAAGGGTTAAAAATGATGCTTCCCCGGCATGACATCACTGAGATTGGAATAAGTAGCGAATAATATGAGAGACGTTGAGATTACCAGAGAGCCTGTTGAGCTCTATAAGATTCTGAAATTTGAAGGCTTGGTCGAGAATGGCGGTGCAGCAAAGGCTGTTATCGATGATGGCCAGGTACTGGTTAATGGCGAGGTGGAAACCAGAAAGCGAAAGAAAATAGTCTCAGGCGATATTATCGAGTTTGGTGATGAGAAGTTTCGCGTACAACTGACATAGGCATTTTATTTACACGATAATTTGTACGATAAAAGGCGCTATACATGAATATTAAACAAGAGCTTCAAAAAGAGCTTTTAGTTTTCTTGAATAAAGTAGCAGATCAATCCTACACAACGCGAGAGTGGGAGTATTTTGCGATGAATAACTACCAGGATGAGCTGATGGAAAGTGTCCGAGAAGAGATGGTGGAGCTCATAAAGCGTGCTTTAAAAAATGGCGGAGGAAAACCCTTTAGCAGAGATATGAAAGCCACAATTCAGCAATTAATTCATGAACTTGAAGATATGCCCCTCTAGCCAAGGAGCCTATGTCAGGAACACCTATGAAGAAACACCTATGAAGAAACACCTATAGAGGTATGGCTGTGCTGATCATCACTCCAACTATTTCCCTTCCTGATAATGAAATTGATATTTCAGCGATCCGTGCTCAGGGAGCTGGTGGCCAAAATGTTAATAAGGTTTCTTCAGCCATTCATCTTCGTTTTGATATCAATGAATCTTCTTTAGCTGAGCTTTATAAGCAACGGCTATTAAGCTTGCGAGATCGCCGTATCAGTAAAGAGGGTGTCGTTGTGATCAAGGCGCAAAAGTTTCGAACTCAAGAGAAAAACCGAGAGGATGCTCTAGAGCGTCTGCAGGTACTTATTAAGAGCGTTACTGTCATACAGAAAGTCAGGCGACCAACCAAGCCGACGAAAGGTTCTCAGAAAAGACGTTTGGACGGCAAAGCTCTGCGGAGTAAGACCAAAGCACTGCGGCGCAGTGTGACAGAGTAACGACTTCACCGGATTCATGAAGCCATGCAATCAAAGCGCGCCAGGCTGGACCGTTTTATCAGCGAACAGATGGGCATTAACCGTCGAGATGTAAGGCCATTATTGGCTCAGAAGCGTATTGTTGTGGATGGCTCTCCCGCCACTGATATAAACCATGTAATCGACAAGTTCTCCCATGTGACACTGGATGACCAGGTGTTGCAGGACAATACCCCTAGTTATGTGATGATGAATAAACCAACCGGTGTGGTGAGCGCCACCAAGGATGAACAGCACAAAACAGTGATTGATCTACTGGACAGACCAGATCGTCACCATTTACATATTGTGGGACGACTGGACTTTAATTCCTCGGGGTTATTATTACTCACGAATGATGGTCGGTGGTCAAGGCAACTGACAACTCCGGAAAATAACATTGCCAAGCTGTATCGGGTCACCCTGGAGAAGCCGGTGACAGAAGCCTATATTCAGGCATTTTCTGACGGGATGTATTTTCCTTTTGAAGATATAACCACTCGGCCAGTGAAACTGCACATTGTTTCTGATTATGTGGCTGAGGTGAGCCTTATGGAAGGGCGCTACCACCAGATTAAACGAATGTTTGGGCAGTTTGATAATGAGGTATTAACACTGCACCGCATTGCTATCGGTAACTTATCGTTAGACCCCTCATTATCTCCAGGTCAAAGTAGAGCGCTAACGGGCAGGGAAGTGATTAATATTTCAAGGGCCTGATGAGTAGAGCTTTGTCTGTATACAATTTTAGTGTCATGCAAATGCTAAAAGCGGGTGATCAGCTATTTCAAGTTGGTGGTGGTGTCCGGCATTGGGCTGAGTCACCCACGCTTGGTACGGAAGACTGGGGTTTTCGTTTGGAGGTGATTTTTTTATTCCCAAAATAAGGTTGCGAATACTGTGGTGATTAAACCTGCGCAACCAAGCGGTAAATATATTAAAAGGCTTAGAGAGCTATCTCTAAGCCTTTTTTCTTGGTGGGTTTGATAGGTTGGTTTACCAACTAATTGAGTTGAAGCTATGTCGCTAGCTCTTCTGCTGAATCTCAATCATCTTTTGTGTGCTCAGCCGATAGTTCTCTCAGTATCTTCTTACCCGAAAACATCGCTGAGATCAGGTTTCCTCCTTCACGTAGTTCGGTCACGACGACAGCGAGAATATGTATCAGGATAATGCTGAGAAGCACGAAGAAATTGTAGTAGTGAATGGTAATCACGGGTTTACGGAAGGCCCGCATCGCCTCATAGGCTGTCTCGTCATACATTTCCTTTGCATAGGGTACGAGTGTCGCTGGATCAACTCCAGAGCTGGCTATCCAGCTAGCAATCCATGAACCGATGGGTGGGTAGAACAGATCCGTACCGGCCAGCATCAGCCCTGTGATGGCTTGTACGAGTAACAGAAAAAGTAGCAGGGTAACGGCGATGCGCCCAATGGGGTTGTGGCCGAGATACTGACGTGGACGCCCGGCTTTGACGTCACCGATGTAGTCACAGGCTTCACTCATATAGCCTTTCCCACCGGGCAGAATTGCCCGCCATCGCGCATAGGGTCCACCAATAAAGGCCCAAACCAGACGCCACAACAGGTTGAGTGAGAACACATAGCCAATCCAAACATGCACTGTCTTAAGTAAGATTTTCCCCTCATTGGTGACACCGAGAGTCTTACTGTTAAGGATGACCACACCCACGGCAATTAGCCCGAGTAGACATAGGAAATTAATCCAGTGAAACCAGCGGATATTCGCGTCCCAAACCAGGTGAGCTTTGAGGTTACTCATAACGTAGCTCCAATAACTTGCAGATTAAAGTGGTGAGCGTCTAGTTATGATCATGAACCGTTAGTTCACGGGGTTCAAGTCGAGCAATATACTGAAATAAATAAGGGTTAAGTGATTTGTTTCTGGAGGATCAGAGATAAGATCATGATCATTTGAGATGAACTAACCTATGAATATTGAAGTATTCGGGAAGTTGTAACAAGCAGATAGATAATACAAGTGGTGGGCCCAGAAGGACTTGAACCTTCGACCAATCGATTATGAGTCGAGCGCTCTAGCCAACTGAGCTAAGGGCTCTCTTGGAACTACTTTTTATACCTTGCTACTCGAAACGGGGTAAACCTCGTTCTTTATCGTAGCGCTCAAGCTCACTAGCCCTTGCTACTAGTAACTTATCTTAAAAGCCTGTCTCGCCTTGTATACATCTTGTTTAGCCCTCGATAGCGTACTTGAGGGGGGAGACTGGGGGGCAATCCCGCTAGAGAGGCCGTATCAACCTGTGATGTCGAAAGCTTGTGCTGTGGGTTTTAGCTGCCCTTGTCACATGTGGGCAGCCATTTATGGATTAAGCTAAATTAAACGGATGGATAGATACAGAGCCATGGCTTCAGTACGCAAGTGGGATAGATACACCTTTATCGATGGTTTCAGTCGACTGTTCGTGCTACTCAGACGGCCGTATTTGGGCGGCAGGGAAGGACATGATTACGTTTGTCCGTTCGGTGGCAATTAGCTTGTCATCCATTTCCGCAAAAATAGTGCGCGCTAGGAATGCTGCTAATTCACCACGTTCTAGCAACCGCTGAAGAATTAAATGTCTGGTTTTTTCATTTTTAATTTCGATAGCAACCTTACTGCCACCAGAGATTTTGCCAATGATTCTGGCATATTTTTGGTCGCGAGAATGGTCTGTGGAGTAGCTTATCAGCACTCGTGAACAGCGCCCCTTGCGCACCATTTTCCAAGTTGTAATCACTTTATCCAAATTTTTGAGGATGTTCTTTTTACGATGGAAGCGGCCACTTATGCTGAGAGCCATTTCTGCCTTCAAAAGATAGCCTGCTATCAGTGCTGGGTAGGCTCCGGCACTGAACCCCAAGGTGCGAATACTGCTATATTTGCTAATCAAATTTCGGTTGGCTAGCTGCTCAATAACTTCACTCTGGTATTTACCAAATGGAGGAGTACCAAGTCGATAACCTTCCTTAAAAGGATCCGAGATAATTAATAGGTCAAAACGCGCTGAGTTTGTGTGTTGCATTAACGTGGCATTGGGTATCGTCAGGTGACGAATACCCCCCGGTGGAAAGCAGATCAATAGCGTCTTGTCAGTTGGTAATCCCGCGCCAGAAAAAAGAGTGGCATTAGGTGCAACCCTGCGTGAAAAAAATGGTTCTGGCGCCTGTTTTCCACTGTTCAGCATCAAGTTTTTCATTTCTTTTAGCCAGTTGGAAGCCGCTGTTTGGAATTTTGTTGCTGCCTCTGTTGGGATAAGTTGGCTGTTAAGGTGCCAGTCATATAGGCACTCTACTTCCATTGGAGTTAAGCGGTGTTCCAGTGTAGAGAACGCTCTATTCAATTGTGCAGCTGTGTGGCAATAACTAAAGATACGTTGAAAAAAGCGCACTACGTAGGGAAGGGAATCTGCCTGGATTGCTATGTGGCTTGAGTCGCTTGAACTGCTTGTTGGAAGGGTAGAGTCTTCTTCCAGCCCGTGTTGCGATGATGGCGATAAAACATGGGCGGCAATGTTACCAAGGTAGCGAAACCCAGCAAACTCTCGTAGTGTAATGACGGTGTCATAATTTGTTTCTAGTGCGACCAAAAAATCCATGCGAGCCAGTGAATCCATTCTGAGTTCACGGAAAGTTATATCTTGATCACCATTTTTAAAGGCAGTGATTAGCGAGGGTTTCAAGTGCTTTGTTATGCGTGGATCAAGCATATCAATAATGTCGCTACGAATTTGGCCGCTCTTTGCTGGCAGGTTCATTGCTTTTAGACGAGAAATTTTGCCGGAGGGATTTTTCGGGATTTCATCAACGATAATGTACTGTCGTGGGCTGCGAACGCCAACCCGCTTCTGTACAAACTTTTTTAATGCGGGTAGATGCTGTTTCACATGCTTGGCGAAAACAACTAGGGCCACTGGAATGTTACCGTGTACAGATGATTTTTTAGGAAGCACTACAGCATCGATGATCCCCGGATATTGACGAATCTCAGACTCAATATCCTGGGGGTAAATGTTCATGCTGTTGAACACAAACATGTCGTCGGATCGGCCACACAGATGAATACGCTGTTGGCTATCCAGATAGCCGATGTCACCCGTATGGAACCAGCCATCCCCAAGCCGGGTAGCAGCCAGGTCGGATTTGCCGAGGTAACCGCGGAACATACCTTCACAACGAACGGCTAATTCTCCACGCTTACCAATGCCAAGAGGTTTTCTTTCCGGTGTGACTACGCGTATTTCTATTCCGGGCAATGATTGGCCGACGCTTTCACCTGCGTTCAAATCATTTGGATCAGTAAATGCAATTGCACCTGTTTCAGTGGTGCCGTAGCCGGCTTGCAGATTATTGGTGATGGTGTCTCGCAGTTGCTGTCGGAGTGATAAGGGAACATGCGAGCCACCAAGCTTCAACCGGATATTGGATAGCTTACTGATGTCAGGCATCGCTAATAATTCTTGTGCCTGAAAGGCAGATACATGCATGACGTTAACGTTTAGCGACTGGCTTTGGGTGACCAGTGATTCCGGCTCCGCGCTAAGAAATACATTGGTCGCTCCTGCTGCTACACAGTAGAGGCGGTGACGCTTGGCAAAGTTGTGCTCCATCGGTGCCAGGCAGGCAAAGCGTTCCTGTTTAGAAACAATGTGGCGATGGGCTTGCGCTACCAGATCGCTGTCATGATGAATCACCAGTTTAGGTTCACCCGTTGTACCTGAGGTGGAAAACAAAAGCTGCGCCTCAGATGCAGGTGTCTCTACTACTATTGAATTGGCGTTGTTTTCTAATGGCCTGCTTTCCTGAGGCCTTTTTTCTATAGATGTTGGGTCTACAGCTATCTTCTCATCAACTGTATGGGTAACGCCGCAATGACTGATGATGGAATTTTGTGTTTGAGCAGCCTCGTACGTGGGAATTGTGCACGATGTAGCGCCAATATGAGTAGTGGCGAGGCACACCACCAAGTGTTGTATATCATCGGCGCACTTGATCCCGATAATAGCGTTGCCCGAAATGCCTGCATTGTTAAATGCTTTTACCTGCGCCCTTACAAGTTGGGCCAGTTGGGCATAAGACAATGTAAACGTTGGGGTTACAACTGCCTCATGAGCGGGGTTATTTTCTTCGTAATGAAAGAGACGTTCGATCAACGAGTTGGGCGTTGGCATTGTGTTGACCTAGGGGCAGCCGTCATTATTTGGAAATTTTAAACAGCAGATGTAACGGCTCATTTAACAGTGGTGAGAAGAAGGCCTCGTCCATTGCGACCAGCTCGGGTGTAACGGTTAGCTCTTTCATTTCGGGCATGTTGGTAAAGCCTGCAAGGCGTAAGTTATCAAAATAATCACCAAAGGTTTTGTGTACGCACTGCACGTGTAAAGGCTCTCCACTCCGCTTCCAAATTTCTCCCTCAAATTGTTGATCCACATCTGCAAAGTAGTTCTTTCCTGTGGAGGCAAAGTAAAAGGGTGCCGTCTGATCAGAACGTACAAAGGGAAAGAAAGGATGGGGTACACTAAAAATAAACTGGCCCTGGGGCTGCAATGCCTCATATACCATCGAAAACACGCGCTGCATTTCTTCTACCCGCAGATAGTTAAACAAGAACACCGCAATGCAAAGGTCAAATTGCCGGTCAGGACTAAACTCCACCACATTACAGGCACAGTACTCGATTCCATATTGATCTTTTACTTCCTGCGCCTGAGCAGCTTTAATCATTTCTTCAGACAAATCCACGCCCAGGTAATCGCCAGCGCCACGACGCTTCAGCTCCCGTGCGCAATAGCCTTCGCCGCAGCCAATGTCTAACACTGAGCGAGCTTTTAACTCACCACAGGTCTCAAACACCAAAGGGCGCGCAGTAAAATCAGACAGGGAGCTCGGTGCTAAGCGCAACCACTTCTCGGCATTGTCGTTATAGACTTTTTCAGTATCCAACGGCAGATAACTTCTCAATAGCAGGGAGGGTGGAGGCGGGAAAGTTATGGGCACGTTCTAGCATTTTGTCCCAAAAGGCAACTCGCATGTTGATAGCCATTCTAGCGCCATATTCAATTTGTTCACAAGCAGTGCGATCCTGAGCCAAATCTTCGGTAATCAATAGCATTTGGGCAGCATGCTCTTCATCACATTGGCTGTGCAAATCAAAGAACACACGTTGTGTCATCGTCAGGTTGCTATGTGTTTTAAGCCCTTCAAGAATCTGATCATAAATAGGGGAAACGACAAGTTCGGTACCAATACCGATAGCGCCCACACCGACACACTCGTTCATCTTACACAGCTGTAAAAACTGTTGACCCCACAACAGGCTTGTTTGGCACTGTTGTGCAGTTTTGCAGTAATCGGCATCAATCCCCAGAGCTTCTTGAAAGCGGCGATATAAGCTTGCGTGTGGTTGTCCGACTACGCTGGCCAGCACACCGGGAGGTAGATCAACATCGTGAGTATCGCCTTGTTCTTCGGCTAGATTGGCCAGAAGAACTTTCTTGTGTTCAGTATTACTGAGGTTCTTAATCACTGCTGATACATAACGGGTAAACATAGTGCTATATAAACCGTACTGAAATGCAAAATCCTTAAACGCCAAGTCAATATTGGGGAAATCACCCTCACGCATTGCTTGCAAATATGGGTGGTTTACCGCAGCAGAACCCAATACCTCAGCACTAATACATTTAATAAAAGTAGCACCTAAGCGATATCCATTCATTGCGCCTCTCATTAAACGTTTTCCCCCAGTGGCTTCTCATCGTGTGCTAAATGCTCCTTGTTTTGTTACTTGCTGAAGGTAGTTCCGATACCATTCTTTTTCAGTGGCTCAGCAAGTCGTTCCTGGGAGCTGGTCAAGGGCGATCTGCAATTAACTATACGATTTGAGTATTAGGCTCACTGATTTTTTGCCCTAAGTCAGCGATTCTAATCGCTATCAGTTAATGTTGGCAAGGGCAAAGATGCTGTTGTCAAAACCGCTTCAGCTAGGGCTTATTATCTGAGAGAGCATTTGATATGAAGTAGAAAAATGGGTGATGATTAATCACTTGTCGAAAATTTAAGGGGGTGGTTAAACCTGTCGCTCTATATGTATCCATATAGATTGGTTGCTCAGGCGTGAATCTTGCCTAAAGAAGTTGTCCAGAAAGATATTCGGTGTTGGAACTAATACTAGCCGTTGACCTCAGGTTCGACTCAGGAGCCGGTTGTGGGCGTTGTTGCACACCAATCCAACATCCTCAGCTATAGATATTAGCGCTTCTAGGCTTTCTCAGGCTCTCGGTACAGGTTATTTTCGACTGCAATTATCGTGCATGTTCTGGCGGTTTGTGTAAGTGTATTTGTTCGCCGCAATATGCGGGCAAAGAAAAAACCTCAACCTTATCAGGCTGAGGCATATTGGTGGGCCTTCCCAGACTTGAACTGGGGACCTGCCGATTATGAGTCTGTAGTGGTTGTTCAGAGAGTATTCTTGATGCTTTAGAGCCGGCGGGTGCTGGCGTCGCCAAACGACAGGCACAAAAAAGGCCACCCGCTCTGCCCATAGAGTCGGATGCTCAGCTTATAGCAAGCCTATGAATTATAAGAGAAATGGTGGGCCCAGAAGGACTTGAACCTTCGACCAATCGATTATGAGTACCTCGCACTGTTGGTTTTGGGCGTCGTAAGGGAAAGAAGTGTAAGGAGTTTTTGAGGTTGCTGGTGTGTGTCGACCGCTAGCCGAACCATGGCCGAACTTGCTGGAGTCAGAAGTTGGTTTTAATCGGTCATTCGGTTATGAGCTGCATGGGAAGCTGTATGTAGAACACCGAACGAAAACCGAACCTGGTAGGTTAGGGCTTTGGTAGTATTTTGGTTCTGAGAGACTGCTAGTCAAACCGAATCCCAACAATCAGCTTTTCCAAGCTTGGCTTGAATTTCCTTTATACCGTTAATCCCTTCAGTCCTCCATTGCTCATCTTGGTGAATTTTGCCGTTGACAACTTGTCCGAAAAGTCTCAGAAACTTTTTTACCAGGAGCTTGCAGTTTCCTTTGGTAGCCATCCTAAGGGCGTCCTCATAAGAAGCACCTTTGGCTGCTCGAAAAATTTCTGTCGCTTGATCTAATGCCTCGATATTGGTTCTGAATCTGGCAAAAACTTACCATGCCTACCGAGTATTTCCACACTTCTGATTGGCCGGCACGGCCACATCCATCAATTTAGGGTTGGGCAACATCAAACCATCCATTAGTTCGGCATAAGCATCGCTATTGGTCACTTGCAGTCGCGGGTTGTGAGTTCTTTCTTCATCAATGGTGCTCACTGACCAGCCTTTATAATCATGGCCTGGATATACCAGCGTATCACCGGTGAATGTCAGTAAACTTCCAAATAAGCTGTCGTATTGTTGTCGGGGATCACCACTTTGAAAATCTGTACGCCCGGTACCACGAATCAGTAAGGTATCACCAGTAAACAACATTGACCGACCGTCGGATGACAGATAAAAGCTGTAGGAGTCATCCGTATGCCCCGGCGTGTACAGAATTTCCAGGCTAAGTTTGCCAACCACAATATGATCACCTGCTGAAAATTTACTGGACACACATTCCGCAATAGATTGCTGCCCCACCATTGTCTGGCAGCCTGTATGCTCCCGTAACAGGCCCAATGCAGTGATGTGATCAGCGTGGGTATGGGTGTCGGCAGCAACAATTAACTTAAGCTCTAGTTGCATCAGTAACATCAGGTAGTCATCAGTCTTATCGATGACGGGGTCGATCAGGGCGGCTTCACCTGTATCCTCATCGGCTATCAAGTAAGTGTAGGTAGATGATTGGATATCGAATAGTTGTCTAAAAATCATAGCGGGCTCCCGATCATTTAAGGTGGGCTGGCTGTCCATTGATGGGCTAGGGT
The DNA here is from genome assembly GCA_913062605.1 of uncultured Cellvibrionales bacterium. Lineage (GTDB taxonomy): Bacteria > Pseudomonadota > Gammaproteobacteria > Pseudomonadales > Porticoccaceae > Porticoccus. The sequence continues at coordinate 54,475 of CAJXWQ010000002.1, read as the reverse complement.
TATAAGGGCAATGGCAATTAGGCTGATGGAAAATATCTTTTGCAATTGCGGGCTGGCGATCTTGTGACTCACTAGGCGGCCAATAAACATACCCACAACTCCTCCAGTGGCGATAAGCCCTAGAAGGGCCCAATTCACATTGGGTGCAGTGGCGGTAAAGCTTAAAAACCCTGACGTGGCAACCGCGGTGATGATCAGCAGAGAGGTTCCCACTGCCTGCTGCATGGAGACCTGGCTGAGGAATATCAGTAATGGCACAATTAAAAAGCCACCCCCCACGCCAAATAAACCGGTTAGTAACCCCACGATCATTCCTCCAGCTGCCAGACTACCCACGCAGCGAGGTCGCCACTCGAACTGCCCAGTGGTACTCATACGGCATGCAGGGCCCACAAAATTTTCTGGTGTCATATGGCCAGAACGAACAATGCTGGTTTGCTCCGGGTGTTTGGATGCTTGTCGCCACATGTGCAGTGCAACCATAATGGCCAAACCGTTAAAGCCTACTAGCAGTAGTGAGGGAGATAGCTGATTACCGATCAATTTACCCAGAGGGGCGAACAAGACGCCAGTCGTCCCCAGAATGATGGAAGGAATCCATAAAATACTTTTGTAGCGCCAGTTATTGATAGTGCCGTAGAGTGCGCTGATGGCGACAGCGCCCAGAGCGATACCTATGGCATCACTGACGGGTAGTGACAGCAGCAGGATAAGCAGTGGTACAGCAAACACAGATCCCCCCGCACCGGTCAGACCAAGTACCAAGCCAATCACCATACCAATTAACAGTGCCATAGAGCGTGACCTAAGCTGAGCGATTCCATGGCATACGAGCCATGATCATTCCCATACCACAAGTATCTGTGACACCGGAAAAAACGAGCCCTATACCAACAAAAGCAGATAGACCATAAAGCCCCGGTGTAACCAAGCTGCCTAAAATGACCCCCAGTACAACCAGTGAGCCCGCAGTAATACGAACTTGTCGTTCCAGTGAAATTACATTACCACGGCCTTTCTTCAGGCTAATTCCGGCCTGCTTCATCGCCTGAATACCTCCTGAAACAACCACTAGGGGGTTGGCAATTGCACCTTGCAGCTGTTCGGTAGCTTTTTGGGCCCGTAATCCACTGCCGCACAACAAGTAAATAGTGTCTGCAGTGTCACAATGGGCCACCGCCGATTCAAAGGTGGCCGCGGTAATATCTTGCAATGGTACGTTCAGGCAGCCCTCAAGAAATTCGTTATCAATTTCTGCTTTGGTGCGAACATCAACAATGGTTACGTTGCTATTCGAATCGATTAGGGATGCAAAATCAGTTACAGAAATTGTTGTTTGTGGGTTGGTCATGGTATACCTCGTTTATAAATCGGGACAATAAATTGACTGAAGAACAGAAATAATTCTAATGGCCTCGTCGCCACACAGGCGGTAATAAATGGTTTGAGACTCTCTGCGTGTTTGCACCAGTCCCGCCTTTCTCAGCGAGGCCAGATGTTGGGATAGTGACGATTGGCTCAAAGGTATCATGTCATTCAGTTCACCGACGGATAGCTCGCTATTCATTAGCGTACACAGCACGAGCAATCGATGTTCGTTGCCTAGCGTTTTTAATAAATTAGCAGCATCCTTGGCGTGTTTTTGTAACGCAGCCATATCTTTAGTCATAACATCTTGGTTTGTTGTCATACATTATTCTCCAATCTTGGAGTCAACTATATCACATGTATCTAAATTAGATAAATATAGATTAGATATATATAATATAAAGTGCCGGCACTAGAGATGCCAAAGGCATAAGCCAAGTATCCAGCGTGGAAACCCGCCTGATAGTATTATTGGTATTGTTGTCGATATCTTTGGCGGCCACTGTCGTCAAGGCATTAATCCGATTATCGTAAAGTGAGAGGACATAGCTTATGAATAGAGTTCAGCAACTTCAGACGACGGTTGATGCATTAGCCGCTAAAGGCAAAGGTATTTTGGCGGCGGATGAAAGTAGCCCAACAATAGCTAAACGCTTTACTGCCATTGAGGTCGAATCGACGGAGGAAAAGCGTCGTGCTTACCGCAGTTTATTGCTATCAACGCCCGGTCTTGGCGAATTTATTAGCGGTGTCATCTTGTTCGAAGAGACGTTAGGGCAGTTTGATGACAATGGTGTTCCTATTCCTGAATTATTGGTTAAGCAGGGCGTCGTGCCTGGCATTAAGGTTGATAAAGGTAAGATTTCTCTCGAGGGCGGTGAGCTTGGCGACGAAATTACTGTAGGTCTAGAAGGTTTGGCTGAGCGTTTAGACGGCTATAAAAAACAAGGGGCGCGATTTGCCAAGTGGCGTGACGTGTATACCATTTCCCAACACACGCCGAGTCAACTGGCTATTGATGAGAACGCTAAGGTGTTAGCGCGTTACGCGAAGGTTTGTCAGGAAGCGGGTATGGTGCCGATTGTAGAGCCCGAAGTATTGATGGATGGTGACCACACCATGGAGCAGTGCGCGAAAGTAACAGAAGCTGTTCAACATGCTGTGTTCCAAGCTCTAGTGCAAGAGGGGGTTACTCTGGAGCATATCCTACTAAAACCCAATATGATTGTTCCGGGGAAGGATTGTACGAAACAAGCCACCCCAGAAGAAATCGCTCACGAGACAGTTAAGATTTTAAGAAGAACGGTGCCAGCGGCAGTACCCTCTATTCATTTTCTTTCTGGTGGGCTGTCGGATGAAGCATCAACCGAATATCTGAATGCAATGAACCAAATCGGGCTGCATCCATGGGAGCTGAGTTTTTCTTATGGGCGCGCGTTGCAACATCCAGCTTTGGTTGCTTGGAAAGGGAATGCGGCCAATGCAAAACAAATGCAAGCGGCGTTGTATAAGCGAGCCAAGCTAAATGGTGTGGCGAGGTATGGCCAGTACACAGCTGCTATGGAGTAAAGAGACGTTTGATTTCACGCCACTAAGTGGGCAAATAGTTTTAGGCTTGGAAAATAAAAAATAAAGGAAAGTCAGATCACACCCCGATAGGGCGGGCAGTTGGCTGAGGTCGCAGCTGCTGAACGGCAAACCGTTATGAATTATCGAAGCCATCCAATTACCGAGGAAAAAACATGTCAAATGAAGGTTATCACGAGCCTATAGAAGAGCTTACAAACGAAACAAGAGATATGCATAGAGCTATTATATCGCTGATGGAAGAGCTTGAAGCCGTAGATTGGTACAATCAACGAGTAGATGCATGTAAAGATGAAGAATTAAAAGCAATCCTTGCTCATAATAGAGATGAGGAGAAAGAGCATGCAGCAATGGTTCTTGAATGGATAAGAAGAAAAGACCCTAGCTTTGATAAAGAGCTAAAAGATTATTTGTTTACGGATAAACTTATTGCCCACAAATAAAATGTGCAGGACAAGATGTTCCAGTCGCAGCACTAGGTGTCATGTGTTGAATTAAGACACCTTATTTTTATCAAAAAATCGGAGTTAGTTGTGAAGAAAAATCTACTTGTTTTATCATTCATTAGTGTGGGGCTATTGGGTTTTATAATTGGGGCGTTAGCAATAGAGCCGATAGTGCCCGCAAAAGAATTGAATCTTGCACAAGTTGAATTAGGCAAGAAGTTGTATTTTGATCCCAGGTTATCCAAGTCTGGGTTTATTTCCTGTAACTCATGCCATAACCTTAGTCTGGGTGGAACAGATAACCTGAAGACTTCCATAGGACATAATTGGCAACAGGGCCCTATCAACGCTCCGACTGTACTTAACTCTAGTATGAATATTGCCCAGTTTTGGGATGGTCGCGCAGCAGATCTAAAGGCCCAAGCTGGCGGGCCCATCGAAAACCCCGGCGAAATGGCATCAACTCATGCCCTTGCTATTAATGTATTAGAGTCAATTCCACAATATATAGCAGAATTCAAACAAGTGTTTGGCAAAAACAAGATCGATATTGATCAGGTCACACAGGCGATTGCCGAATTTGAAAAAACATTAGTCACACCAAATTCTCGATTCGATCAATGGCTCTTGGGCGATAAGGACGTGCTATCCGTTGATGAAACTGCTGGCTACCAACTATTCCAAAATTCGGGTTGTCAGGCCTGCCACAATGGTCCTGCGATGGGTGGTACTTCTTTCCAGAAAATGGGCGTAATTGAAGCATATGACACAAAGAATCCAGCTGAGGGTTTGGTTGCTGTTACCGGAAAAGATACTGATCGTTTCAGGTTCAAAGTTCCAACTCTACGCAATGTGGAACTGACCTATCCCTATTTTCATGATGGTGAGGCTGAAACCCTCACTGAGGCAGTTGATGTCATGGGCAGATTACAGCTGGCTAAGAATTTCACCCCTGAGGAAAATGCGAAAATTGTCGCCTTCCTTAAAACACTCACTGGTGACCAGCCTACCTTCGTATTGCCAATCTTGCCTCCATCCACAGATAGCACCCCCAAACCAAAGCCTTTTGAGTAATTCATCTAACCACCCACCTCAAACCAAGGGCTTGCTAGATGAAAGCCCTTGGGCGGGGAGTTATGTATAGCTAAGCAAGGAGGCTGTGCTTAGTTCGGTGTAACTTAACGTAAATACATACCAAGACACTGTTGTCGAACAAATTTCCCGTTACGCCGCAAAATGCGGCGTTAGGCACATGACAAGAGAAGAACTATGAACCAATTTTTAATTACAAAGATCCTAGATTTTCTTTCCTTTGTAGCATTAATGTTCATGCTCTCTACTGGTATTTTTCTAAAAGTCACTCTACCCCCAAGAAGTGGTGGAGATGAAGTGTGGGGCTTATCAAGACATGATTGGGGTAATGTTCATTATTACCTCTCTGTTATTTTTTTGTTGTTTGTGTCTGCACATTTAGTAGTGCATGCAAAATTCATCAAAAGCGTGATAATGGGAAAGGCCCCAACAGAAAAATATTACCGAATAATAGCTGGAGTACTGGGGTTAATAGCTTTAATTGCTCTCGCATTTTCTCCGATTTTGTCTCCAGTTACTGATATTCAAAGAGGGCCGCAGCATTATCATCATAATCGTTAACACATGCCTAACAAGACGTTCAAGCGGGACGCAAAACACCATGCGCCCCTTAACTAGGCGTTATGTGTCTGCGTACTTCATGGCACAAAAATGAGATTGAGTTAAAAGGATGAAGATTTCGACCTTTAGTGAAAATCAGTCTCCAGATGTTATCAATCTCTTTACTAAAGTGTTCTCTGACTCTGAAGGGCAGGGCGAAGGTGAATCAATTGGTAGCTTGGTGTCCGATCTAATCATTACGACTGATGAACGTGATATCTTGGGCTTTGTTGCAGTTCTGGAAGAAGAAATAGTAGGTTGTATATTCTTCAGCCGCCTTACACTTCCGAGTGAAAAAATTGCATTTATTCTATCCCCTGTTGCTATTGCTACAGAACAACAGGGAAAAGGAATAGGTCAACAACTTATCAGGTATGGTATTGAGTACCTAAGGCTCAAAGATGTAGACCTAGTATTCACATATGGAGATCCAACCTTTTACTCTAAAGTAGGTTTTCAACAAATCAGCGAAGATATTGTAAAAGCGCCTTTAAAACTAACACAGCCTGAAGGTTGGCTTGCCCAATCACTACAAAGTGGCGTGATTGATGTAATGGAAGGCTCATCTGAGTGCGTAAAAGCATTGAATAAACAGGAATATTGGTGAAAGCACATAACAAGCCGCTTAATGCATGGGCTGTCAAAAGCCGGGCTTTTTTTAGCCCCTTAGTTGGGCGTTACGAGGCAGGATTTGAAGCTGTCTGAAAGTAGCCCATAGGTAGCACAAAAAGAAAAGGGAGCAAACAATTGACGCACCTGTCGACACGTCGCCAGACGACAGGCACAAAAAAAGGTCACCCGCTCTGCCCATAGACTCGGATGCTCAGCTTATGGCAAGCCTATGAATTATAAGAGAAATGGTGGGCCCAGAAGGACTTGAACCTTCGACCAATCGATTATGAGAAGCACGGACTGCTGATTTGGCTGTCCTAAGTGGAAGAATTGTAAGGGGTTTTTGAGGCGGCTGGAGTGGGCTGGAAATAGACCGAACCATGACCGAACTTGTTGGCGTCGGAAGTCAGTGGCGACAGGCCATTCGGTTATGAACCGTATGGAAAGTTGTATGCGGAATACCGAACGAAAACCGAACTTGGTGGACTCGGAGGGGCTTTCAGTCTGGTAACTTTCTCCAAGGGTAACTCCCTTCACCCTCTGGGCCAGACTTTCATTTTTTGTACTGCTCCTCATACAGCTTCCACAAGGTCGGTATCCCGCTTGTATGGCATTCTGTTCATTGGCAAAAAATACACGGTGTTGGTCATAACCTTTCGAGAGAGCTCTATTTTCAGCTGAGCAATCGAGGCGACCGTAAATACTAGCCTTACTGTTTCTTCCCAACGTGCCTGGTGTATCACTCAGAACCGTTGTCCCCTAGGAGGATAGTAATTTATAAGTTTTCATGGTGTGCTTTCTATTTGATTATAAGCGGTATGGAGAATTGTATTTGTTGTATATCACCTGTAGCTGGCTGACCTGGATATATTTCAATTCTCACAAGCTTTGACTATGCAGCTATCCGCTCTGGTTCTGCCGACAATTTCACAAAACCAATATCTTCCATAATTGCATACATGGCAGGCAATACCAGCATAATCAATACTGTGGATGTCAGCATGCCAAATACAATGCTGGTCACCAACGGGACAAGAATTAATGCTTGTGTACTGGTTTCAAACAGCAAGGGTGTCATGCCAGCAATGGTAGTGACGGAAGTAAGAAATATGGCTCGAAAACGATCATATACTGCTTGCCTTGCAGCATCATGAAGCACCATACCCTCTTCCACTCGATATTTTACAAATTCGACCAGCAGGATCGAATCATTCACGACGATACCTGCCAGGGAAACGAAACCGATCATGCTCGGTAAAGTGAAATCCAAGCCCATAATCAAATGTCCCCAGATCGCGCCGATGAGGGCAAGAGGAATATTGACCATTACAACAATCGGTTCGCGGAAATTGCGAAATTGCAAACTAAGCAACAGAAATACTCCAATAGAGCCAAGCCCGAAGCCTGAGAGTATCGATAATTTAGTTTCCGCGCCGTTCTCGACCTCGCCTTTAAGTTTAAAAGTGATGTCAGGATAGCGTTCCTGCAAAGTGTTTATAAAGTCACTTTGAAAGTTTGTAATGATCTCGGATGTGTTGGCGATGCCGGCATCGACATCACCATATATATTAACTGTGCGTTGATGGTTGATATGCCCTATTCGGGAAAATTCACGCTCCTCGGTAATGATGGCGACACTGCCTAAGGGAATTTCTTTTCCGGTTTTTGAAAATACCGTGAAATTATCAAAATCGTGTAACTCACGACCTGGCAGGCTATCCAGTTTGGCAATGATTTCATAGGCTTCGCGACCCTTGTAGATCTCACTGATTTTAACTTCCAGGTAAGCCGATCGGAGTTGAGAGGCAATACTACGTGAATCGATGCCTGCGACTAATGCCCCAGGCTTAAGCTTGATATTGTACTGAGGCTTACCTGGGCGAAGATCATCCAGCAAATTGTTGACGCCAATATAACCTCTGAGCCAGTTTTGTACTTCCCAGGATGCCCGTGACAATTGATCCATATCTTGTCCACTCAGGCGAATATGAATGGCGCGTCCCGCTGGACCAACCTTGGGTTCTTTGTATTGAATACTGAGTACGTCGGGTAGCACCCCGGTTTGCTGTTTCCAAAGCTGGATGAGCTCATCCATTTTAGTGTTGCGTTCTTCGGTATTGAGCAAATCAATGCTAAGAGTTGCCAGATGCGTGCCATTCTCAGGTACATCGCCATGCTTGCCATATGAAAGCTGCACATTTTTAACCAGTTCTTCAGTCTCATTTTGGCTAAGGGTTTTATTGGTTTCATCCAGAGAAGCGAGCAATGTATCCACCACTCTTTCAGTTTCGGCCAATGGTGTGCCTTGCGGCAGTAGAATTCTGGCCTCCAGATTATTGCCTTCCAGATCTGGAAAGGCCTTGAATTTAACGATTCCAGTCGCAACCAAACCGACAGAAAAAATCAACATAGCTAGTGCTATGCCAACAGTGATATAGCGGAACTGCATAGCGAGAGTGGCGGCACGACCAACGGTATGGCGAAATCGATCAAACAGAGCTTCAAATTGCTGCCGCCATTTTGGTGGTGTTTTATGGTTCGAATGTTTCAGTGAGTGCTTGAGGTGGTGTGGTAACACCAGAAATGCCTCAATCAAGCTAATAGTAAGCACTGACAGTAAAACGACAGGCAGTACGCCCAACACCTGCCCTAGATCGCCTGTCATCATCAACAAGCTACCAAATAAAAAAGCAGACGTGAGATAGGAAGAAAAGACGCCACGAAAAACCTTTTTGGTGCCATCAACCGCCGCTTCCAATGGCGTCTTTCCTTTACGGTATTCATTATCAATATTTTCAGACAGTACGATGGCATCATCCATTAAAATACCGATAGCCATCAGTAAGGCGACCATTGAGATCATATTGATACTCACGCCAAACACCACCATCATGGCCAGCCCACCTAAAAATGAAATAGGCAGACCTAAGGCAATCCAGAAAGTGTAACGCCATGAAAAAAATAGCAGCAGCATTAAAGTTGCCAGAATCAGCCCCTGCCAACCGTTGGTTAGCAGCAGTTTTAACCTGTCACGCACTAATGTGGAGGCATCACTCACAATAGTTAGCCGTGTTCCTTCAGGCAGAATTTTGTTTTCTTTTTCAACAAACTCAATCAGTGCGTCGGCAACTTTTAGTGTGTCATCAATAGAGTTTTTACTGATTTTGAGTAGTGCTGCCGGTTTACCGTTTAGCTCGATGCGCTCTTCAGGCTTTTCGAATTTGTTCTCAATTTCAGCAAGATCGCCCAGTTTGATTTCGCCGCCTTTGGGCGTATTGATAATAATAAGATTTGCCAATTCATCGGCAGTCTTTCTGACATTATCAAAGCGAATTTGATAGGAGGTTTCTGTCGCTTCCAATGTCCCTGCAGGCAGCTCCAATGCCTGGGCTGCAATTAAGTTAGCAATATCCTGGACACTAAGATGGTATTTTTGTTGAATATCGGGACGGATCAATATCTGCAATTGATGCGTGGAGAAACCATCCATACTCACAATTGGAATTTGTGGCATGGCGATCAGGCGGTCGCGGTAATACTCCGCCAGTTCTTTTAATTCAGTGGCTGTTAATTTATCTGAGGTGATGGCAATATTGGCAACCGGGTTAATTCGCCCTAATTGTTTGATCACCGGGTCTTCGATGTTCTCCGGGAAGTTCTGGATCGCATCGATTTCAGTTTTAATATCATCGGTAAACTCACGTATATTTCCCGCTTCCTGCATTTCCAATGTGAAAATAGCGATATTGTCACGGGCATCACACTCCTGCTCTTTTAAAAAGCTGATGCCGTCTGTGGCATCTTCCAGTGGATTACAAATGCCATCTTCAACATCGGCTGGACCCGCTCCAGGGTAGGCAACCGTGACTTGTACTTTACTGGGCTTAAGTAGTGGAAAGGATTCTTTATTAAGCCCACTCAATGAACTAAAACCAATGGCGATAATTGCCATCATCAGGATATTACTGATGGTGGGATGTGCGGCAAAATAGCGAATCATTCCGTCGCACCTTTTTTATCCCCATTGATTTTATTTGGGCTTATGTTTTCTTCACCAAGCGCGTCTCTAGCCAGCTGTTTTTCATATTCCCTTGCCATGACTGGTTTAAGTGGCAAGCCATCAATTACAGGAATAACATCGGTGATAATAATTCTCTCACCCTCTTTGGCTCCACCGCCAACAATTACCAATTGCCCTTGTTTGTGAAGAATATTCACTGGACGTATTTCTAACTGATTATTTGCTTTGGCAATGTAGACACGTCCCTGGTGGATAGCCTTTCTCGGTAAAACCAACATGGCTTTAGGGCGCGCACTAATTTCAACGGCTGCATACATGCCTTTCAGCAAGGGTGGACGTTTGCCCGGGATCACCTTTTCATAGGGATTATTGACGACAACGACCAGGCCTATCGTATCCCGTTCAGGGTCAATGGACTCGCTAATACGTAGCAATTCACCGTGCCATTTTGCAATGCTAGCGTCGTTCCCGACCAGCCTAACGTTTGCCTTCAATTGAAGTTTTGAAAATTCAATCTGCAAGTCTTCCGGCTTTTGCAAATTGATACTGCGTGTTTCACCACCCATAATTAGTGGGTAAAATTGACGCACAGGTAACTGAGCATTAATTTCAACGGCCTGTGTACCTAATGCTTCAAACAACACACTACCAACGGCAGCGTACTCTCCTTTCTCTACTAAAACCTCGCCGATACGGGCATCAAAAGGCAGACGAATTTCGGCGCGCCCCAGAGTATCTTTACTTTGAGCTAGCTGAGTTTTGGATTGCTTGATTTGTGCCTGAATTGCAGCTTTACGGCTGCTGAAGCCTGCCAGTTTTCCCTGCAAATCTTCAACCTGCTGACGTAGTTGCAATACTTTCTGTTCTTCAGCATCAACGGCTGAACGGGAAATTAACTGTCTCTCTAAAATACTGCGAAAACGATCTAATTCTTTTTCACCAATCTGTAAATTATGTTCTGCGATTTCGACAGAGCGGCGAGTGCTTGTTTCCTCAACTTCCAGTTGTGTTAAGGACGATTGACTACTCGCCAGACCCGCCTTGCTCTGATCCAGCGAAAACTCAAAAGTGGTCGGCTCAATTCTTAAAACTACAGTGCCTTTGGCCAGACTTGCGCCTTTTTTCAAGGAAGGGTGAATATAACTAATCTTGCCGCTAACTTCAGTTTTGGCTTTCAACAAAACAGCGGGCTCTACATTACCGTAAGCAATGGCACGACTGCGAAAGGCAATCTTCTTAAGTGTAATGACTTCCACTGTTTTGATGGGAAATTGCAGTTCGTCATGCTCAATAGGAGGCTTGGATTTCACCTTAAAAATAACCAGCGCCAAGGCAACGACAACAATCAGCGGTAGAATAAGCGGCTTCTGAATGATTTTTTTCATATGCTGCGCTCGATACCTCGGCGATAAATTGTGAATACCCTTGGCACCTTATCTCGCATACTTCCAGTATCCCCGGCTAGCAATGACTGCATAACCAAGCCTTGAATGGTGCCTATGAACAATGTTCCCGCAGCCACAGTATCAACAGCGGAATCAATTTCACCTTCGGCCTTGCCCTTCTCTATCAATACAGTCAGTCGTTCACCGTATTTCCGTAGAAGAGTTCGCGCCATGCGTTTAGGAGCAGTATCCTCGGCCCGCTGTAATTCACCAAACAGCATACGCGGTACACCCGGGTGCGCTGCGACAAATTCGATATGGGTTACAAACACCGCTTCCAGTGCTGCAAGTTGTGTTTTTTCAGCCTTTATCGCCTTGTCTACCCGTGCGAGCAAGTGTTCCGAAACCCATTCCATCACTGCCTGCCAAATAGCTTCCTTATTGGGGAAATGGCGAAATAGTGCACCTTGAGTTAAGTTCATGTGCCTAGCAATGGCTGACGTAGTTATATCACCAGGATTTTGTTCTGCCGAGAGCTCAATGACGGCTTCAACAGTAACAGCGCGGCGCTCATCTGCGGGCAAGTGTTTGCTTTTCGGCTGCATACCAGCTCCAAAAGATAGTAATTGATCACTATCTTTTAGTGTTACTCAATTTTTGTCAACATAAATGCTTTTATTTGCTCTGAGTGTCTAGGAGGCTTGGCTGCTTTTTAGCCATGTTTCAATAAGGTTTGTGAGTGTTGGTAGATTCTTGATGGCTTTGCCTTCAATGCAGCACTCCCATACGGAAAGAGCTCGCCAGTCAAGTTACTCAAGGTCTTCGATACATTTTTTGTCCCACTGTTTTGTTGCCGATATTTTTGATGCCCAAAATTCCGTGCGGGTTTTTGGGGTGTAGGCGAGGTGGCAGTTTTTGTGGCCGTGCCAAAACAGCTGTTTATAAAAATTACGGAGTGGTACTTTTTGAATACAAGGTCGGGGCATCCCGGTAGCGACCTGACATTGGTTCGGTATCAGTAACCTCGGTGATAAAGGGGGCGGCGGATAGTTAGCTCAAGCTTGGTGTCTTTGCCTTTTATGGTGGGCATCATTTGTGAGCGCTTTTTTGAGTCTACGGTGTCCATTGTTGATGGCCTTGTGCGAAGACTTACTTATTTTGATTTTATGACAAGATGTTCTGGGGGACTTACGGAGAACTGAGGGAGTCGCCGACTCATTTGCCTATAGAGTAGGGCGACCCAACGACTATAAGCTATTGATTCGTAAAATATGGTGGGCCCAGAAGGACTTGAACCTTCGACCAATCGATTAGAGTCACTGTTTTTTTGATTTGTAAGCCATATATGGCCTGGGTTTCGGGGGGGCATCGAATTCAACAGATTGCTATAAAAAATGTTAGCCTCATTAGGGTTGCGGGATTGAATAGGGTATTACAAGGGTTCTATCGTGTGGTGATAATTTCTAGAACCTACACTAAAATCGGTGCGCCGTATGGTCCAGTGCAGCCCGTGGAATCTGGAAAGGGTTAATTTATACGAATATTAAGTTGGTCTAGGAACCCCCCTTCTTAGGTCACTTCTCCTTGCAAGAAGAGTATTTCACTTAGATTTTAATTCTGCTTCAACTGAAATAATCATATCTGAAGCCGGGACTTTGAGAGATTTTGCTATCTGAAAAAGCGATGCTACTGAAGGCTGGGTTAATCCTCGTTCCATTCTGGAAATGAATGTGCGATCGAAGCCGGTATCTAAGGCCAGCTTCTCTTGCGTGGTGCTTTGAGCCTTTCTATACCGTTTTAAAACAGTACCAAAAGCCTTAAATATAGTTTTTTCATCCATCCTCCTAGAGTTCATCTATGAGGCATTTGTGTCTAAGGCATATATGCCTCATTTGTTGGTATAATTACACTACCAATAACAACATGGAAGGCAGAATGAAAAGGTTTGTAATTGTAATTTTTATAGTTCTTGTTGGCTGTGAAAGATCTACTCCTCAGATAAAAGACCTTACAGAAGCAGAATTCCAAAAGGAGCTGTCTAAGATTGGTGTGTGTGTGAAGCTGGCTGATAATGCAGGTTACACTGTGGACAAGGAAAGATTTAATGTAATGTTCAATTCTTTTAATTTTCTGAGATATTGCCAAAATTCAGAGACTGAGGTGATTAAATCTTCTGAATGTTCTTACCGGTTTTCGAAAAACTACAAGAAAATGAAATCAGATGATTCCAGCTTTATTAAAGATTTAGCTGGTAGTTGTAAGGGTGCGCAAGACAATACTTTTGCAGAGAGAAATAAAGAGTGCTTAGGTGAGGCAAAGAATACGGTGCTAAGAGTATTGCCATTGATAGATGAAGAGATAAAGAAAATAGGCGGGGCAGCTACAAAAAGTATCGCACAAGAGAAGTATGCTGCTATTTGCTTTGGTACTGTGGAAGTATAGTGGTTGTAGTTTTCTTAACGTTCCTTTGTGGTTAAGCAAAAGTAGATGTCACCACCAGCTACACCACCACCGCGGCAGGCTTGCGCGCTTCGGCAGGGTGCTGTCGGGTAACATATTGAAATATAAAGAGAAAATGGTGGGCCCAGAAGGACTTGAACCTTCGACCAATCGATTATGAGTCGACTGCTCTAACCAGCTGAGCTATGGGCCCTTTTTTAAACTTGTCTTTTTGGCTCAGTGCGGCGTTACACGGCTTCACTCTCTCAGTCACATACTTGATGTATGCTCCTTCGTTCATTCATTGTGCGCCTTGCATTGAGCCAAAAATCCGGCGTTTAACTTCTTTTTAGATTTATATGTTTACTGCTTACTCATCCAGGAAGCTTCGTAGGTGATCTGAACGCGTCGGGTGGCGTAGCTTACGCAGTGCCTTGGCTTCAATCTGACGAATTCTCTCACGAGTTACATCAAACTGTTTACCCACTTCTTCCAGAGTGTGGTCAGTATTCATGTCGATACCGAAGCGCATACGCAGTACTTTGGCTTCTCGTATTGTGAGGCCGTTTAGTACGTCACGGGTAGCTTCTGTGAGGCTCTCACCTGTGGCAGAGTCCACGGGTGAAAGAACATTGCCATCTTCGATAAAGTCACCCAGGTGTGAGTCTTCATCATCACCAATGGGTGTTTCCATGGAGATAGGTTCTTTGGCAATTTTCAGTACTTTGCGAATTTTTTCTTCTGGCATTTCCATACGCTCGCCCAGTTCTTCAGGTGTAGGTTCACGACCCATTTCCTGAAGCATTTGGCGAGAGATGCGATTGAGTTTGTTGATGGTCTCAATCATGTGCACGGGTATACGAATGGTGCGTGCCTGATCCGCAATGGATCGTGTGATGGCCTGTCGGATCCACCAGGTCGCATAAGTAGAGAATTTGTAGCCACGGCGGTATTCAAACTTGTCGACTGCTTTCATCAGGCCGATATTGCCTTCCTGGATAAGATCGAGGAATTGTAGGCCGCGATTGGTGTATTTTTTCGCAATAGAAATAACCAGACGCAGGTTGGCTTCAACCATTTCTTTTTTGGCTCGGCGAGCCTTGGCTTCACCAATAGACATACGGCGGTTGATGTCTTTAACCTGGCTTGTTTTTAGACCAGCTCTATCTTCCACTTGCTGTAGGCGGCGTTGAGATCGCTGAATTTCTGGTTCAAGTCGCTTCAGGACACCGACGTAGGCTTCTTTACTTTTCAGTAGACTTGATACCCAGCTTTCATCTGTTTCATTGCCCGGGAAGGTGCGAATGAAGTCCGCTCGAGACATCTTTGCCTGGCGTACGCAAAGAGACATGATTTTACGTTCTTCTCCGCGAACGACATAAAGTGCATCTCGCACATTTTGAACCATAGGTTCAAATTGTTTGGGTGCCAGCTTCAGGTATTTGAAGTGATCGCTAAGTGCAAGCATATGTTCTTGGGTGGTTTTATGAGCCAGCCCATGTTTATTGAGTGCCTTTTTGGCTTTAGTGTTCAGTAGGCGCAGCGTGTCAAATCGTTCCTTGGCTTCGATGGGGTCGAGGCCTTTAGGCTCATCATCATCGTCGTCATCGTCATCGTCATCATCGCCTTCTTCTTTCTTTGCCGCTTCTGCTTGGGCGAGAGCAGATGGTACGTGCTCCATGGGATTCAAGTAGCCAATCAGAACATCCGCGAGCTTTCGTTCTTCAGTTTCGATCAGGTCGTATTCAGCAAGGATGTGGTCAACGGCAGTTGGCCATTCAGCCATGGCGGCCAACAGCTCACGGATGCCTTCTTCAATGCGTTTGGCGATTGCAATTTCGCCTTCACGAGTGAGTAGCTCCACTGAGCCCATTTCGCGCATGTACATACGGACCGGATCAGTGGTGCGGTGCTTTTCGGTTTCTACAGCAGCAAGTGCGGCGGCGGCTTCAGCGGCTGCAATCTCGTCAGTGGTTGACTCGGTGGTGCTTAGAAGTTGTTCGGCATCAGGTGCTGTCTCAAAGACATTAATGCCCATGTCATTGATCATTTGAATGATATCTTCAACCTGATCCGGATCAGAAATATCCTCGGGCAGGTGGTCATTCACTTCGGTATAGGTCAGATAGCCTTGCTCTCTGCCGCGGGAGATCAATTCCTTGATACGTGATTGTTGCTGTGCGTTACCGCTCATATACGATCTACTGTCACTGAGAATAGGGGGCGAAATAAAGCGCGGGATTATACTGGATTAAACAGGTTTTGTCTTACCTAGTTTGCGAAAAGGGCGGTAAATTTCTGACGACGTGTTACTGAAGACGCGGCTTTCCAAGTATTTGATTAAAAAGAGCTTTTGCTTCCTCGGTACGTTGAGCTTCCGGCAGCTTCAGCCAGGCCGTGTAGAAGCTATTTAAATCCTGATCATCGACGGTTTCTTTGGCGGCTAGATGCTGGAGAATATCCATTGGTAATAGCTTGTCGGTGGAGCGCCGTAATAGTTGGCTCAGGATGTCCTGAAACTCTTTGTGATTATCACGAATACTGTTGGGTGTGGCGCGTAATAAGTCGGTTGCTGCGATTTCTGTGAGTTGTTCGGCTTGGCTGACATCATGGATGCCACGCCAGTACCCAAGGATATGGTTGAGGGTGTAGGCCGGGTTTTTCTGAATCACTTTCACTAACGGCACCAGTATGTCGATACCTTCTACTTCAAGATGACTAAGGGTATTTACGTCTGTGATGAGACCGACTAATTCAGGGTGGTTGGCCAGTAGGGCGATCAGCGTGTGTGTTGGGGGCATTTTTACCCGTTTTTCCCGGCGAGCAAGTACATCACGCTGACGTGGCATGTTTTGCTCGCGTTGGTGATCATAAGTATGGCCTGTGTCTAGGCCTGCATCACCGTAGTATTCAGGGTAATCACCAGTGTCCTCGGGGGTGGGTGGCTCCTGATCATATTCTGGTATTGCGGGTTCGATGGGTTCAATCAATTCGGAGAGGGTGTCGGTATCCAGTCCTGTTTTCTGGGACAGGGTTTTTAGCATCAGCGCTTTGAAGACGCCTTGTGGCATCTGGTTGATCATGGGCGCAGCCAGCTTGCTTAATCGGGCGCGACCATCGAGGGATTCTACGTCGAGCCCCTCTGATACGGATTCAAACAAAAAGTCTGAAATAGGGGTGGCGGATTGCACCAGCCGGAGAAATTTGTCGCTGCCTATGTCTCGCACAAGGGTGTCCGGGTCTTCTCCATCAGGTAGAAACAGAAATTTAGCTGAGCGGCCATCGAACATTACTGGCAGGCTGGTTTCCAGAGCGCGACGGGCCGCCTTTCTACCGGCGTCATCACCATCGAAACAGTAGATCACCTCCGAGGTGTAACGGAACAGTTTATCCAGGTGCTCGGGTGTAGCGGCCGTTCCCAGTGTGGCGACGGCATTGTAAATGCCGTGCTGGGCCAGTGCTGCTACATCCATATAGCCCTCAACAACGAGTAGGTTGGGAATATCTCGTAGTTTTTGATTGGCTTCGAACAGACCGTAAAGCTCGCGGCCTTTATGGAATAGAGGTGTCTCGGGCGAATTCAGGTATTTAGGTTTGTCGTCGCCTAGTACCCGTCCACCAAAGCCGATAGTACGGCCACGAACATCCCTGATGGGAAACATAATTCGGTGACGAAACCGGTCGTAGCGTTTATTTTCTTCGGTTCGTTCGATCAGTAGGCCAGACTCATTCAGTCGACTGATTTCTTCGTCTGTTTTCCCCAAATTTTGTAGCAGGTTGTCCCAACCCGGAGGGGCAAAACCAATACCGAAGTTTCGTGCGACCTCACCACTCAGTGCACGGGACTTGAGATAGTCAACCGCCTCATGGGCCGCAGGGTGATTGCGAAGGCTGCTGCGATAAAATCGATCTGCCTTGTCCATGATATCGTAGAGTGCCTTGCGTCGCTGGCTTGCTCCATCATCATGACTGGCCTCCCGAGGGACTTCCAATCCTACGTGTTTGGCAAGATTTTCTATCGCTTCCGGGAACGACATCCGGTCAAAATCGATGACGAAGCCAATGGCATTACCGCCAGCACCACAGCCGAAGCAATAGTAGAACTGTTTGTCCTGACTGACGGTAAAGGAAGGGGTTTTTTCGTCGTGAAAAGGGCAGCAGGCCGAATGGTTTTTGCCAGATTTCCTCAGGTCTAGCCGACTTCCCACCACATCGACAATATCAACCCGGTCAAGGACGTCATCGATGAAAGTTTGCGGGATTCTGCCGGCCATTTATGGGGTATCTGGGTCTGCTATGAGTTCTGGGTCTGCTATCAGTATTACTCTAAAGGGCTCGTGCCCGCAGCCAGGCTTCTTGTCATGGTGTTGTCTGGGTTGCTGCTTGGGGCAATCCAGACAGCTTAATACTAACGAGGTGTCAGTATCCAGTCCGTTGATGAGTTCTTTAGCTTCGACCCAAGCTTAGCCCAGCTTTCCTTTCACCATACCGCTGACAGTACCCGCATCGGCACGGCCCTGAATTTTAGGCTTGAGGATACCCATCACTTTACCCATATCGCGCATAGACTCAGCACCGCTAGAGGCAATGGCTGCATCAATCATTGCTGCCAGCTCTTCATCACTCAGTGCTTCGGGTAGAAATTCTTGAATGACATCAATTTCGGCTTGTTCTTTGTCGGCCAATTCTTGGCGTCCAGCGTCTTCAAATTGATGAATAGAGTCACGGCGTTGTTTGACCATTTTGTCGAGGACAGCAAGCAGTCGGGTATCATCAACATCAATACGCTCATCGACTTCGATTCGTTTGACGTCGGCCAGAATAAGGCGAATGGCACCCAGGCGTTCTTTCGCTTTGGCGCGCATAGCATCTTTCATGGCACTGGTAATTTGGACTTTTAGAGATTCGCTCATGGCTTGCTCCTGTCGTAGGTGTTTCTCAGTGGAAAATGTCTCAAACGCAAAAAGCGCCGACAGTGCGGCGCTTCAAGGATAGATGTCACCACCTATCTAATAGATGGTATAGCCTAATAAATCAGTACAGATTTAGTACAGGCGTACAAACTTCTTGGTTTCGCGAGACTGCTTCTTAGCGTGACGCTTAACAGCAGCAGCAGCTTTACGCTTGCGCTCCCAAGTGGGTTTCTCGTAGAACTCACGGCGACGAACTTCTGCCAATACACCAGCTTTCTCACAAGAACGCTTGAAGCGACGCAGAGCCACATCAAAAGGCTCGTTTTCTTTAACGCGAACGAAGGGCATGTAACCTCTATCCTGTTGTCTTTAGTTTTGGTTTAGGCACCGAGTAACCCGGTACAACTGCAAGGGCGCGTATTCTATACATATCCTCGGGTAGTTGCAAAACTTTTGTCTGCTGCTTTAAGCGCAGCTAAGCGCATGAATTTGGGGCATTTTTGACGTATGATTTCCACATTCTACAAATGGGCTTGGAGCATTCTACAAAGTGAGCTTGGAATAATGCGTGTACTGGGGATAGAAACCTCCTGTGATGAGACAGGTGTCGCTGTTTATGACAGTGAGCAGGGGCTGCTTGCTCATACGCTCTACAGTCAGGTAGCGGTGCATGCGGAATACGGTGGCGTCGTGCCGGAACTGGCTTCCCGAGATCATGTGCGCAAATTATTACCTCTAATCAGGGAAGTCTTGGCTGATGCTAATACAACCTCAGCAGATATTGGCGGCATAGCCTATACAGCAGGACCTGGTCTGATAGGGGCTCTGATGGTGGGTGCGAGTATGGGACGCTCTCTGGCCTATGCCTGGCAAGTGCCTGCGGTTGGGGTTCACCATATGGAAGGCCATCTGCTGGCGCCCATGCTGGAAGAAAATCCACCAGAATTTCCCTTTGTGGCTCTTCTGGTATCTGGTGGTCATACCCAATTGGTTGAGGTGAAGAGCATAGGCCAGTATCGGATACTGGGTGAGTCTCTGGACGATGCGGCGGGTGAGGCCTTCGATAAGGCGGCCAAAATGCTCGACCTGGATTATCCGGGCGGCCCTGAAATTGCCCGTCTGGCGACACAAGGCGATACCAGTCGATTTAAGTTTCCGCGACCGATGACGGATCGGCCCGGTCTTGATTTCAGTTTTTCCGGCCTGAAAACTTATACCCTGAATACCATTGCCAAGCACCGGGGTGACGATGTGCTGCCAGATGATCAGACTATGGCTGATATTGCCTGTGCCTTTCAGGAAGCAGTGGTGGATACTCTGGCGATAAAATGCCGTCGGGCACTGGAGCAGACGGGGTTGAGGACGTTGATTATTGCTGGTGGTGTATCGGCGAATACACGATTGCGAGAAAAACTGTCCGACAGCTTGGCTAAAGTAAACGGAGAAATTTTCTACGCTCGTCATGAGTTTTGTACCGATAACGGTGCCATGATTGCCTATGCAGGGTGCCAGCGGTTATTAGCGGGACAGCAGGAAGCACTGACCATTCGTGCGATACCCCGATGGCCAATGGATACACTGCCCCCATTGACCGCAGTGTAAATAGAGGTGTAAGGACGATGGATATTGTTTATATCGGCGATCTACGCATAGATACAATTATCGGTATTTATGACTGGGAAAGAGAAGTACGCCAAACCATTAGTCTTGATCTTGAAATGGGAACAGACATCCGTAAAGCGGCAGAGACCGACGATATTCAGTATGCCCTTGACTACAAAGCCGTATCAAAACGATTAATCGATTTTATTGAAGGTAGCGAATTTTTGCTGGTTGAAACCATGGCCGAGCAAGTGGCAGATATTGTACGCCAGGAATTTCATGTTCCCTGGTTGAAGCTACGAATTGGTAAACCCGGTGCTGTTCGTGGTGCTCGGGATGTGGGTATTATTATTGAGAGGGGAGGTATTGAACGGGGAGCGAGAACCTGATGGCGCGGGTTTTTCTCAGCCTTGGCAGTAATATCGAACACCAACGTTATATTACGGCTGCTTTGGATGCACTCGCTGACCAGTTTGGCCAGCTATTAATTTCGTCCGTTTATGAGAGTGTTTCTGTGGGGTTTGATGGAGACAACTTTTATAATCTGGTGGTGGGTATTGATACGGCGCTAAGTGTTGGCGAGCTATCGGTCTACCTCAAGGCTCTTGAGGATCAACATGGTCGCCGTCGGGATTGTCCGCGTTTTAGTGCGCGCACTTTGGACATCGATATTCTGACCTATGATGATATTACTGGTAGTGTGGGTGGTGTTTTGTTGCCCCGTCAGGAAATTCTGGAAAATGCCTTTGTGCTCTGGCCATTGGCTGAATTGGTGTCTGATGAAAAGCACCCTGTTGTGGGGCTGAGTTATGCCGAATTGTGGCGCACTTATGACCAAGCCAGTCAGTCTTTGTGGCCCATTAGTTTTACTTGGCGTGGTACCGAGCTTTCCCAGTTATCTAAGACAGCCCCAATAATAATGTGAGAGGCCTCTAAGTGTCAGACTCGAGACGTTTATCGCGATGTTTTAATATTGATGACCTTCGCAAGGTGGCAAAGGGGCGGTTGCCTGAATCACTGTTTGCCTATATTGATGGAGGCTCGGATGACGAGCAGACATTGAGACGAAATACATCCACCTTTGATCGGTATGACCTTCTGCAGCGGGCATTGGTGGATGTGTCTCAAATAGACCTCTCCACCACTGTACTGGGTAAAAAAATAGATTGGCCCGTAATTTGCGCTCCCACAGGGATGACCCGAATGTTTCACTATCAGGGTGAAAAGGCCGTAGCGAGGGAGGCGGCTAACAGTGGGACGTTCTATTCACTATCAACATTGTCTACGACAAGCATTGAGGATGTAGGGGTTGAAACTGATGGTCCAAAAATATTCCAGGTTTATGTTCACAAAGACCGAGAGTTAAGCCGGGAGTTTGTACAGCGAGCAAAGGCGTCGAACTTCGATGCTTTGTGCTTAACAGTAGATCTGCCGGCTCATGGAAACCGGGAGCGAGACCTGCGTACGGGCATGACACTTCCGCCAAAGTTAACGCTTAAAAGTATTCTTGACGTGTTGATTCACCCAGCCTGGGTTTACCGTTACCTAACCAATGGCCCCATTGTGCTGGCCAATGTGGAGCACAAAATCACCGAGGGTACCGGTGAAGTGTCGAACCTGTTGCAGTATGTTGCCAACCAATTCGATCCCAGTGTGACTTGGAAAGATGCAGAATGGATGATATCTGAATGGGGCGGGCCCTTTGTACTCAAAGGAATTATGTCGGTTGCCGATGCTAAAAAGGCAGTTGAGATCGGTGCCTCTGCTATTGTGATTTCCAACCATGGTGGCCGTCAGCTAGATAGCTCACCTGCGCCCTTTGATGTGTTGCCAGATATTGTCGATACAGTGGGTGGTCAGGTAGAGATTATCCTTGATGGCGGTATCCGTCGGGGTACGCATGTCCTGAAGGCGATCGCTTTGGGCGCAGATGCTTGCATGGTGGGTAGGCCATATCTCTATGGACTGGCCGCCGGTGGTCAGCCGGGTGTGGCTAGAGCGCTAAACTTGCTACGAACAGAGATTGAGCTGGATATGAAGCTGATGGGCTGCCGTGAGTTGTCTGAAGTCACTCCTGCCTGCCTACGCCAGCGATAGAGAGCAATGACCACAGTTTTCGTCGTTGGGCGTCAGTAAGACTATTCAGCACAGTTGATGCAAAAGTGTGTGTATGGCACCGCTTCAAGCCGTTTCAGCGCAATATCTTCACCGCAATGACTACAGCTGGTGTAGTCGCCCGTTTCTATGCGTTCAAGTGCACGGTTAATTTGGGTCAGTTCGCTCCGGGACTCATTACCAATAGCCTCCAGCACTTCATCGTTTTGCCGTTCCTGTGCCTGTTCAGACCAATCGGCAGAGTGTTCTGCCGTCATTCCCGTTTTTACGCGTGAAATACGTTGCATGAGAACTTCTCGGCGTTCTTCCAGGCTATTCTTGATATTCGCTAGTTCTGGCGTCATAACATTCTCTGAAATGAGTGGCTTGGCCTCACTGAAGCCAAACCAGCAGTGAGTGAATTATTGGATATCAATTTGTCGTTGCTGAGGAACTTCTTCGGCAACTTTGGGTGCTGTTAGTTTCAATATCCCATCTTCGAAGGATGCTTTAATATCTTCCTGATGGACGCTACTGCCAAGGTCAAAGCTGCGGATATATTTGCCATAGCGACGCTCTTGTCGGATGACCTTCCCTTCCTTCTCTTCTTTTTCCTCCTGGCGAGTTTCTGCCTCCAATCGAAGCAATCCATCTTCCAGTGTGATTTTGATATCCTCTTTTTTAAGACCGGGCATTTCGGCTGTTATTTCATAATGATCGTTATGTTCTACGATATCGACATGAGGAGCAAAAAATGAACCCACCGGACTATCTTCTCGGCGAACAGGTGCCCAAAAAACATCAGAAAAACGGTCAATGTCAAAAAAGCTACCTCTTGGTATTAACGTCATAACACACCTCCGCTCGGTGAGTAATTACCATTAAAAACAAATTACCACCAAGGCTTGTTAGCCTCCACAGTTTTAAACATGGGCCTGAAGATGTACTTTTTCAAGTGAAGCTGGGTCGTAATTGAATTGGTGTGTTGATCAAGATCAATAGGTGGTGGAAAGCTTGGCTATGCTGCCCAATGGGTAATAATTTCAGTGAATTTTATAATTAACTAGGAGAGTGAGCTGCCACCATCAACAGCAATCACCTGGCCAGTGGTATAGCCGTCTTGTGTGGCCAGAAAAAGTGCTAATTGAGCAATATCGGCAGGGCTGCCCGTTCGCCCTAGGGGTACGTTTTCGATAACATGATGCTTGATAGCGTCACTCATCTGGTTGTCGGTGTTAGGCCATAAAATCACACCGGGGGCGATACCATTGACGCGTACCTCAGGGGCCAGCTCTTTGGCCAGTGATTTGGTCAGCATGACATTCCCAGCCTTGGCAATGCAGTAGATACTATAGCCTTCTAATGGGCTTTTCGCGTAGATGTCAGCAATATTGATAATACTGCCTTGGCTTTCACACAGTTTTTTGGCAACAGATTGGCAGAGGAAATAGGGCCCTTTCAGGTTGCTACCTATTAAGGCATCCCATTGTTCTTCACTGGCACTGTCTAATGGTGTGGGGTAGAAACTGGATGCATTATTAACTAATACATTTAGTTTGCCCCTCCATTGTAAGACCTCTGTGGCCATTGATTTAACTGCTGACACACTCGTTAAGTTTGCTTGAAAGGTGGCAGCTGAATCCCTTCTGATGGTATTGAGCGACTGGGCCAGTGCATTGGCCTCCTGTGCCGAATGGTTATAGTGAAGGGCGATATCGAATCCTTCGTGGTGAAAGGTTCGGGTTATTTCTGCACCAATACGGCGGGCAGCACCTGTGATAAGTACAACCGGTGCACTCATGGGTGATTACCTTTTTGGCTCATGGCTGTCCTTGAAGCGGCTAATGACCTCATGGCGCCGTTGATCAATGGCGTCTCCCAGTTTTTTTCCGGTTAGCCCTTTCTGGATAAACTCATTGTTGTCGATAGATTGAATTGCCTCGAATACCTGTTGGAGCCATAACCCTGAAGCATAGGCAGTATCTTCAAAGCCGAGCCGCCCTCGGGCATCAGCTTCGCAACACCGGATAAATTGAGCCAACTTTTCTGGTTGTCGTAGGGCGCCAATACCTTTCAGTAGTTTTAATATTGTGACGGGACGTAGATGAGGGGCTTTGTGGGATAACAAATGATAACGCGTTACCCCTACGGCTAACTCGCGATAACGGTTGGGTACTTTTAATCGATCACAGAGGGTGTTGACCAGCCGTACACCTCTTTCCTCATGACCGGAGTGTTTTGGCAGCACATCTTCGGGGGTGATGCCTTTGCCTAGATCGTGAACCAGAACAGCAAAGCGGGCGGCAGGATCATTGCCCAATATGGCTGCTTGATCCAGCGCCATCAAAATGTGGATGCCAGTGTCCACTTCCGGGTGAAAGTCGGCACGTTGTGGCACACCAAATAGCTGGTCTACCTCTGGAAACAGCACTTTAAGTGCATCACATTGGCGCAAAACCTCGATATAGATTCGAGGTGACTGTTCTCCCAGAGCCTTTTCTGTTTCCACCCAAACACGCTCTGGTGTGAGGTATTGTAGTTCTCCACTGGCGGAAATCTCAGTCATCAATGTCAGCGTTTCTGGGGCAATAGTGAACCCCAAGTGATGATAACGGGCAGCAAAGCGAGCGACTCTCAGTACTCTCAGAGGGTCTTCCACAAAGGCATCTGAAACATGGCGAAGTATTTTATCGTCAAGGTCCTGTTGGCCCCCATAGGGGTCGATAAGGTTGCCATCATCATCCTCTGCGATGGCGTTGATAGTAAGATCACGGCGGGATAAGTCTTCTTCCAGCGTGACATTGGTATCGGTGAAACACTGAAATCCTTTGTAGCCGGTGCCGGATTTTCGTTCAGTACGAGCGAGGGCATGTTCTTCTTTGGTTTCTGGATGCAAAAAGACCGGAAAATCACTCCCCACCTGTCTGAACCCTTGTTCTATCATTTCTTCCGGTGTGGCGCCGACCACTACCCAGTCCTTTTCAGTGAACGGGTAGCCGAGTAGTTTGTCGCGCACAGCGCCGCCAACTAAATACAAATTCATGGGTGATTTCCAATGTCTTTCATATGTTAACAGTAGATGTGGGAGACAGATATTGTTGGAGAAAAGAATATGGGGGTGGGTGGTATCAAAACAGGTTAGTAATTTTCCCTGAATAAGCAGGGAATTGAATGCTGGTGGTATTTAAAATGGGTGGCGCTGTAGAGAAAATAAGATAGCTGGTGATGCCGGTTACAGTACTGAAATCCCTTTCCCGTAATGTGTATCTGATAGCGTTGGGCTAACTATTTATTTTCATTGAATTCTTGGGCGCTCTGAATTGGCAACAAATGCAAAAAACCGACTGATATTCTCCGGTCCAAGTGTGACAGGGTGTGGTTTGTGCTGGAACAGGTTGATACTTTTATGATTGCACTGGGAATTGTAACGGGCGAAACGAATACGTGAACGAAGGCTGTATAGTGATTTTGTAAGAGACATGGTTATTTCTCCAGTATGTGTTTATATACAGTATATTAACAGTGTTTACTTAAATGACAAGAGAAAGGGTTGTTTTTAGGTGGTTCTGATTTCTTTGTAGGGGTGACTTTGTGATGGCTGTCGATGCCTTTCTTATGGGAATCTCGTATAGTTGCGGCCTTGATAGTCTAGTAGGCAGCCTAGGTTGGAAGGGGTATGAACAAATTGACGATAATTAGGGACAATTTTCGAGAAAAGTATGCTTGGCTGCTATTGCCCATTCTTTTTGCGATCTGCTTTATTCCATCAAACCGAACCGGTGCTACCAATCTTTATCGATTGTTGATTGTGCTGCCTATGATTCTTTGCTTTCGCCCCTCTGACTTGAGGTTAATTTGGGCAAATATAACTGTCCGGTGGTTTTTGGTGCTCTGTGGTTGGATGACCTTGACCCTGGCGTGGGATGGTCTGGCTTATAAAGATCTAAAGCTATTTTGGCGCGAGTTGAATGTACTGGCACTGTTTTATCTGATTTTCCTTGTTAGCCAGTTTCACCGCGAGCGAATGCCGTTGATTATCAATAGTCTTCTTGTCTTCGGTTTTATTGGGGCAATGTTGATTCTCTATGATTGGCAGGGCGTGCAGTATATTCAGACGAGCTGGCAGCATATCGAGTCAGCCAGAGGAGTCTTCAATCACCACCTTGAGGTGGGCTGGATAATGGCGGTGCTAAGCATCGTTGCGCTCCACTCATGGCTACAGGCGCGTACTTTTTCCTACAGCATCCTTTATTTATTAGCGCTGCTATTTTTTACCGGGGTTACATTTTTTATACAGGCCCGTGGTGGCTATATGGTGTTCACCGTAGGTGTCGGCCTATTGCTATTTTTGTCGCCGTGTAAAAAAACTGGACTGCTGATGATGGGAGGCCTACTGGGGTTAGCTCTGGTGTTTTTTCTGTTTCAGCAAGAAATTCTTACTATCTGGGATAAGGTTCTAGGTCGTGGTACCGCTGGTCGACTGCCTATCTGGCAGAACGGTATTGAGGCTATTAATGGATCGGTAGTGACACGCCTGTTTGGCCATGGTTTATCCGGGAGTGCAGAAAATTTAGTGAGTAGTCATACTGCCGCCCATTATCACAATTTCCTCCTAAATCACGGGTTCTATACCGGGTTAGTGGGAATAGTCCTTTACGTGGGATTATTGTTGAGCCTGCTTAGAAAGGTGGCTGTGCAGCCACATCTGTGGCTGTGGGGGGTGATATTAATCGCTATGCAAGTAGGTTTTATGACTGATGGCGATCGACTGTTGGTTAATCCTTCTTCCACGATGCTTTGTGTGCTGTTACCCATGGCGCTCATTGGTTTTGGCGTGCCAGCTAGGGAGAAAAAAGTTGTTGGTTGGATGGAGATAATGTCTCTCAAGCACTTAGGACTCTTTGTGGTAGGGGGGGTATTTCTCGTGGCTGCATTCTTAGGGTTATCCCAGAAGGTCGAGGAAGGTAGCCATTTTGATGGTTTTGTACTTCACTATGGCGATGTGCTCAGTGCCACTGTTGTACGGGTGCCAGAAACAGGAATACTCGTTGTTGATATTGAGGGTTGGCCAGAATTTTTTGGTGAAAGTATGCCTGTGCAGGTGGCAGGTATCCAAAGGCCGCTTCCCGGGCGCTACAAGTGTGAGGAGGCGAAAGCCCTTTGGAAGAGTGGCCGAAAATTTTTGGATAAGTTGACCAGAAAACACCCTAAAGTAGAACTGAGAAGCCTTAAGCGGGAACAATCTGGCAATTTTTTCAGGCTGGAGGCAGATGTATATATCAACGAGGCGCGGTTGGCCGATAAGCTTGTTGAGGCAGGCTTCGCGGCTTACCAAGGAGATGAGGCACCTTGGTGTAAGGAACAGCTCGGGGAGTAAGCCGTTTCACTCCCCGTGTAGGTGTGCTCTACGGTTTCACGCCAGCAGTTTTTTCAAAAAGTATCCCGTATGGGAGTGCTTGACTTCGGCAACCTCCTCTGGGGTGCCAGTGGCAATAATCTGCCCGCCACCTGAGCCTCCCTCTGGTCCCAGGTCCACTACCCAGTCTGCAGTTTTGATAACGTCGAGATTGTGTTCAATCACCACCACGGTATTGCCGTGATCACGCAGGCGATGCAGTACGATCAGCAACTGCTGGATGTCGTGGAAATGTAAACCAGTGGTGGGTTCGTCGAGAATATAGAGAGTATTCCCTGTATCCCGCTTGGAGAGCTCCTTTGAGAGCTTAACCCGTTGGGCCTCACCACCAGAAAGTGTAGTGGCAGATTGCCCCAATTTAATATAGGAAAGCCCTACATCCATCAGGGTTTGCAGTTTTCTTGAGATAGAGGGCACGGCATCAAAAAACTCCCGGGCATCCTCAACAGTCATTTCCAGTACTTCATGAATATTTTTACCCTTGTAGCGAATCTCCAGAGTTTCCCTGTTATAGCGCTTGCTTTTACAAACATCGCAGGGCACATAAATGTCTGGCAGGAAGTGCATCTCCACCTTGGTGACACCATCGCCCTGACAGGCTTCACAGCGACCGCCTTTGACATTAAAGCTGAAGCGGCCGGGCTTATAGCCTCGGGAACGTGACTCCTGTGTGCCGGCAAACATTTCACGGATTGGGGTGAAGATGCCCGTATACGTAGCCGGGTTTGAGCGTGGTGTACGCCCAATAGGGCTTTGGTCAATATCGACACACTTATCGAGGTGCTCCATGCCGTCAATGTGCTGATGTGCAGCAGCTTTTAATGTCGTTGCTTTGTTTAAGTCTGTTGCAGCAATGGGATATAGCGTTTCGTTAATCAGGGTAGATTTTCCTGAGCCAGACACACCGGTAATACAGGTGAATAGCCCAATGGGGAGATCCAGATTCACTTCTTGCAAATTGTTACCGGTGGCGCCGCTGAGTTTTAGTCGTTTACTGGTCAGTTCGGTGCGTTTTTCAGGAATGACAATGGATTTTCGACCGGAGAGATAATCGCCGGTGAGGGAGCGAGGTTCATTGAGAATGTTTTCGAAGGAGCCTGTAGCGATGATTTCTCCCCCGTGAACACCGGCGCCAGGACCAATGTCCACAATGTAGTCAGCTTCTCGAATAGCCTCCTCATCGTGCTCTACGATAATAACGGTGTTGCCCAAGTCACGTAGGCGGGTCAAGGTGGCAAGTAACCGCGCATTATCTCGCTGGTGTAGGCCAATCGAAGGCTCATCGAGGATATACATAACACCTACTAACCCAGCTCCAATTTGACTGGCCAGACGAATACGTTGTGCTTCACCACCCGAAAGGGTTTCAGCACTGCGATTCAGATTGAGATAATTTAGACCCACATCTACAAGGAATCTGAGTCTATCTCTAATTTCCTTGAGAACTTTTTCTGCAATTTCCCCCCGACTTCCATCCAGATGAAGGCCTTCGTAATAGTCGGCGAGCTCTCCCACCGGAATGTTGCCCACCTCCGGTAGAGGTTTTTCATCGATAAACACATGCCGTGCCGATTTTCGTAACCGAGCACCGTTACAATCCGGGCAGTGTTGGGTGTTCATATATTTGGTGAGATCTTCTCGTACCGTTTGAGACTCAGTCTCGCGGTAACGCCGTTCCATATTAGGGATGATCCCCTCAAACTGGTGGGAGCGCTTAAACACGGTGCCTTTGTCATTCACATAATTAAAATCAATCACCTCTTTGCCGCTGCCAAATAGAACTGCTTGCTGATGTTGTGGGGCTAAGTCCTGAAAGGGGTGGTCAACATTAAACCCGTAATGATCAGCCAGTGAGGTCAACATATTGAAGTAAAAAAGGTTTTTTCTATCCCAGCTGCGAATGGCACCCTCTGAAATGGAGCACTCCGGATATTGAACAACACGGTCAATATCAAAATACTGCTTAACCCCTAGGCCGTCACAACCGGGGCAAGCCCCCGCCGGGTTATTAAAGGAGAAC
Source organism: uncultured Cellvibrionales bacterium (assembly GCA_913062605.1). Lineage (GTDB taxonomy): Bacteria > Pseudomonadota > Gammaproteobacteria > Pseudomonadales > Porticoccaceae > Porticoccus. Next base: position 24,880 of record CAJXWQ010000002.1, on the reverse strand, counting down.
ATTCGGGGCTCAAGTTCATCAATACTGTAATTGCACACAGGGCAGGCAAAGCGAGCAGAAAAGAGTATCTCTGATGGATTACCATGGATTGAAGAGCCGTTATTTGCTGATGAAGTAAGAATTGGCGTGCCATCCATGGTGGTTATGATTGCCAAGCCTTCAGAAAGATTCAGTGCCGCCTCAAAGGATTCGGACAATCTGAGTTGTAACTCAGGTTTAACCTTAAAGCGGTCAACCACTACCTCAATATCATGTTTCTTATTTTTCTCCAGCTCTGGTGCGTCATCCAAATCCACCACCAAGCCATCAATACGTGCTCGGATAAAGCCCTGCGCCAATAGACTCTGAAAAATATGAGCATGTTCACCCTTTCGGCCGCGAACGACAGGTGCCAGCAACATCAACTTAGAATTTTCAGGTAGGGCGAGAACCTGGTCGACCATTTGACCAATGGTTTGAGCCTTCAGTGGCTCATTGTGGTCTGGGCAGCGAGGCTCACCGACTCTGGCATAAAGCAGCCGCAGATAATCGTGAATCTCAGTGATAGTCCCCACAGTAGAGCGAGGATTGTGCGATGTGGACTTTTGCTCAATAGATATGGCGGGAGAAAGCCCCTCAATATGCTCTACGTCCGGTTTCTCCATCATAGAGAGAAACTGGCGGGCATAGGCAGATAGTGACTCCACATAACGGCGCTGCCCTTCGGCATACAGCGTATCAAAGGCGAGGGAGGATTTACCTGAGCCTGATAAGCCCGTTATGACAATCAATTTGTCACGAGGGAGATCCAGATCCACAGATTTCAAATTGTGGGTTTTTGCACCGCGTATAGAGATGTTTTTCATGGAGAGAGGTGGTTCCAAAAGGCAAACCGGAAATGATGGTCAAGTAGAGAAGATAAAGCAATAGGCAGGGGAGTGTTCAGGCATGGCCAACCCCCAAATATTCGAAATAGGTGGTGAAAAAAGTAATGAGAGAACTCTGTCACAGTGTGAACGGTAAGAGTTATGTGACAGGTGATTATTCCTATCTGTCTATACGGGGTGCTGCTACAATTTCAGGCTTCATTTTTTCACCAGCTTGGTTAAAGGGTTAAGTAGATGGAACCGGGGCAAAATTCTCACAACAGCCATCCCTCTTACGGAGATGAGATAGACTTGTATCAGCTTTGTGCTGATCTCTGGCAGAAACGCACACTGATCATGCTCATCACACTTACTATTTTAGCCTGCGGGGCAGGCTATGCCTATTTTTCTCCTGAAGTCTACAAAGCAGAGGCTCGCCTGCTTCCGGCGCCAGTATCATCGCTTTCTGAGCTGACAGCAGTTTCTGAATTGACCGAGGTTGCCAATATTTCTCCAAGCAAGGCTTTTGAGCTGACTAACCAGTATTTAGAATCAACGGAAGTGAAAAAAGCACTGCTTAATAGCCCGGCGATTGCTGGATATATAAACCATGCCTTTCCAGAATCAACAGAGCTGGATAAGTTGGTGTCACTTTCGAAGATAATGGTGGTGTTATTCCCGGATATAAAAAAGAAAAGAAATAGCACGGAGGTTTCAATTGAGTGGCATGACCCCGTTCAGGCGGCTGAACTGGTCAATACCTGGGTTGAGTTGGGAATGAATGGCGCCCGGAGCGAGCTCATCACAAATATTCGAGTTTCCCTCGAGGATAAGGTTGAGAAGGTTAGTGAAAAAATAGAAATGAAAAAGAGGCTGGCATTGTCACAGCTGGATATAGAACTGCTTAAGCTTAAGGAAGCCAAAAGAATTGCGGATCAAAACGGTCTTGTTAATCCTGTCGGTCGTACAACAGAGAGCCTTGTAACGAATAAGCCATTCTTTACCAATGTGATGGAGCTGAGATCACTGTATTTACTGGGTAGCAAGGCGCTTTCGTCAGAAATTGAAATCTTGGGGCGCAGAAGGGGGAGTATTGAAGGGTATATACCGGATTTGGCTGGGCTGAAAGAACACCGAATGAAATTGGAACAGATTGTTCTGGAGGAAGGCACGGTATTGACCGCAAACATAGATGCTCGAGCAGTACCGCCTGAAAAAAGGCTTAAGCCAAAACGAAGAGTGATAATGTTGGTGTCACTTGTTCTCGGTACGATGGTTGGGTTTTTTGTGGCGTTAATTGTTGTAAGTGTCGAGAAAAGAAAGGCGGCATTGAGTTAGAGTTTTTTGGGTAACAGGACTATTGGTTGGGATGATGATAACTCTTGTCAATAACAGATGTCAGGCTGTTGTAGTGGCATAGTGAATTTGGCCACCAGAGTAGAGGCGATAGCATCACCTCATACATTTACAGGTGAACCGATGGCTAGAATATCACGACCTAACTTCAGCCCCGAATTCGTGAACTAGAAAAACAGTTGAAACGCGTAGAGGTGGAGAAAGACATTCTAAAAAAGGTATGGCATCTCTTGATGCCCGACGAACTGAAAAATATTCGATGGTTCGCAAGCTGCAAGAGAGCTTCCCCATTTCCATCCTGTGCAATGCCTTTGATAACCAGCGTAGTAGCTATAAATATTGGCGATAGCGCCCAAAAACCGACATGCCTAAGCTCCGTAGGCTCAAAGTCATGGTGTCATCGATTAAGTGGCGGGCCAGCGGGAGCGAGAAGCATTGCTAGCACCGCCAGTCAGCAAGAGAGAAGGGCCATTAAGTCGCTACGTGACAGGGTCAAAAGGAAATAATTTATGGCAAGTAATAAAGTAGCATTAATAACCGGTGTAACGGGGCAAGATGGCTCGTATTTGGCCGAATTTTTATTGGATAAAGGTTATGAAGTGCATGGCATTAAGCGTCGCGCCTCAAGCTTTAATACACAAAGAATTGACCATATTTACCAAGATCCTCATGTTGGTAATGCTAGTTTTATTCTTCATTATGGTGATTTGACAGACGCATCAAACTTGATTCGAATTCTACAAGAAGTTCAGCCAGACGAAGTCTATAACTTAGGTGCACAATCACATGTTTCAGTTTCTTTTGAATCACCTGAATACACGGCAGATGTAGATGCTATTGGCACATTACGGTTACTAGAAGCGATTAGAATACTGGGCCTAGAAAAGAAAACCCGTTTTTATCAAGCCTCCACGTCAGAATTGTTTGGGGACGTGCAAGAAACCCCACAAAAAGAAACCACACCGTTTTATCCACGTTCACCTTATGCCGTGGCTAAGATGTATGCACATTGGATTGTGGTGAACTATCGTGAATCTTATGGCATGTATGCCTGTAATGGAATTTTGTTTAATCACGAATCTCCTCGCCGAGGCGAAACCTTTGTGACCCGTAAAATTACACGTGGTTTAGCGAATATCGCCCAAGGTTTAGAGCAATGTTTATTTATGGGTAATATGGATGCGCTACGAGACTGGGGCCATGCAAAAGATTATGTGCGTATGCAATGGATGATGTTACAACAAGATGATCCAGAAGATTTTGTAATTGCGACTGGCGTACAATATTCAGTGCGTCAATTTATAGAATGGTCAGCTAGCGAATTAGGGATAACGATACGTTTTGAAGGTAAAGGCTTAGAAGAAAAAGGGATTGTCATTGCTGTTGAGGGTGATAATACTCCTGCTCTTAAAGTGGGCGATGTGATTGTACAAGTCGATCCGCGTTATTTTCGCCCAGCTGAAGTTGATACTTTATTGGGTGATCCAAGTAAAGCAAAACAAATGTTAGGCTGGACACCTGAAATTACCGTTCAGGAAATGTGCACAGAAATGGTCGCAGAAGATTTAAAAGCTGCCCAGCGCCATGCTTTATTAAAACAGCATGGACATGAAATTCCGGTGAGTGTCGAATAGTGATGTCACAGAATATATATGTCGCAGGCAACAATGGCATGGTTGGCTCTGCCATTATCAGGCGGCTACAACAAAATGATACCAATACAATTATTACAGCAAACAGGAATGAACTTGATTTAACAAATCAACAGGCCGTTAATTATTTTTTTACTCAAAATGATATTGACCAGGTTTATTTGGCTGCAGCAAAGGTAGGGGGTATTCATGCCAACAATGAATACCCAGCTGAGTTTATTTATCAAAACTTGATGATTGAAGCGAATGTTATTCATGCAGCACATTCCCATGGTGTGCAGAAATTGTTGTTTTTAGGCTCGTCTTGTATTTACCCAAAACTAGCAACACAGCCGATGACAGAGGTCTCGTTGCTAACAGGCACATTGGAAGCCACCAACGAACCTTATGCCATAGCCAAGATTGCAGGTATTAAATTGTGTGAGAGTTACAATCGCCAATATGGACGTGATTATCGTAGTGTAATGCCTACCAATCTGTATGGTGAGAATGATAATTTCCATCCGAAAAACTCGCATGTGATTCCAGCTTTAATGCGCAGGTTACATGAAGCCAAGCTTAACAATGATGCCAAGGTAAGTGTTTGGGGTAGTGGAAAGCCGATGCGCGAATTTTTGTATGTGGATGATATGGCAGAAGCTTCGATTCATGTGATGAATTTGGATCAGAAAACGTATCAGGCACATACGCAAACTATGCTATCTCATATTAATGTCGGCACTGGCATTGATTGCACCATCAGAGAGATGGCAGAAACCATGGCTGAAGTGGTGGGTTTTGAAGGCGAGTTGGCGTTTGATGCCACAAAATCAGATGGTACGCCAAGAAAGTTGCTTGATATTTCAAGATTGGAAAAGTTGGGTTGGAAAGCGTCGACGCAGTTGAAAGAAGGCTTGAAGTTCACATACCAATGGTTTTTAGCTAATCAAGATAAGTTTAGGGCATAAGGCAAGACAAAATTATTGACCTCACTGGAACAAAGAAAGCGATAAAAATAATTGAAGTAATTTTTTTAAAGAGGTTAAGGATTAATTGTGAAAGCACTGAAAGACAAGATAAAAATATTATTGAAGTCGGTTAACCTTTATTATCTGAAGCCCTACAACGTTCCTAGGTCTACTTTGTTAGGGATTAAAAAACTTCCGATTAAGACTGTTATTGATGTTGGGGCAAATACTGGCCAGTTTGCTAAATATATAGCTAGTGTTTTTCCTGAAGCAAAATTATTTTGTTTCGAACCGATTCCTTCTGCTTTCATGTCCCTGGAAAAATGGGCGAAAGAAAGTTTAAATCAAGTTGAGCTATTTAATGTCGCATTGGGTGATTCGCAAAGTAAAGTGATAATGAATCTTCATGAAGACCACCTTGCATCGTCATCATTACTTTCAACAACCAGGCAGAATGATGTGTTGTTCCCTCAAACAACTAATCAGAGTCAAATTGATGTTGAGCAGACCACGTTGGATCTTGCACTATCAGATTACACGGAAGAGTTTAAAGCTGGAATTTTAATTAAGATGGATGTTCAAGGGTTCGAAGGCAAGGTTATTGCTGGCGGCTCTAATATAATTCCTTTAGCAAGTGCAGTTATACTGGAAGTTAGTATTGAACAATTGTATGAAGGTCAGTCCAGTTTTTTAGAATTATTGAGTGAAATGAATAAGCTTGGTTTTTATTATGCTGGAAATTTAGAGCAATATTACCATCAGGATGACGGAAGAACATTGTTCTTGGACGCAATCTTTCTTAGAAATGAACAAGAATAGTAGTTCTTCAGGTTGCCCATCTTGTGGGTCTGGTTTTACAGGGCTAATTGGAGCGAGGCTATATAGCGATATTTTTTTTGCAGGGAAATATCTGCCGGAACCTTTAAATGGAGAGGCTTATTGAAATACACACTTTTCGCATGTAAAACAGAAGAATTTGTCAATTACGAATAAGTTGAAAGAGGCTGTAGTAAACTTAATTTATCATTTTTCACCCTTTGCATTTCGCCTTGCAAGGAAACACGAAACGGGCGGAAAAGATATTAAAAAATATACTGAACTCGCTGATTTTCTGCCGAATCGGACGGCGGCCAAAGATCACTTTATAGTTAAATTTAGAAAACTAAAATGAAAGAAATTCTGAAACGAAATGGTATTTTTGCCTTACTTCAGGTTCTGGTCACAGGCGCAGCATACTTTTTCCTATACAAATATTTACTTGCTTCAGTTGGAGTTGAGTTATTGGGAGTCTGGGCCTTGGTGCTTGCAAGCGTTGCATCAGCAAGGCTTAGTGATTTGGGTTTTGCTAGTAGCATTGTTAAGTTCGTTGCCAAATATAGAGCAAAGGGCGATGAACTTAAAGCAGGTGAAATAACCGAGACTGCAGTGTTTACAGTGTTTTCAGTGATTCTGATTGTTTCAGTGCTGGTTTATTACCCAATCCAAATTATTTTAGGTTACCTGGTTCCTGAGGGAAAACTTTCGTTTGCACTGCTTTTACTGCCTTATGCATTGACTTCTCTTTGCATCAATACAGTTTCGGGGGTGATGATGTCAGGCTTGGATGGTTGTCAGAGAATGGATATTCGTAATATCTTACTTATGGCAGGTATTTTGATTAATATTGGATTAGTTATGTCCTTGCTTCCAGAGTTTGGCTTTATCGCTCTGGCCTATGCACAGTTGATTCAGGCTGTTCTATTATTGTTGGCATCATGGCTATTTCTCAGAAAAGAACTTCCATCATTTCATTTGGTTGCAAAATGGAAAAAAGAACACTTTCTGGAAATATGGCGCTATGCGTTTACCTTTCAGTTTACTTCTTTTATTACCATGACCTATGAGCCTGTCACAAAAGGTCTGCTGTCCTATTTTGGCGGACTTTCGATGGTGGGTTATTATGAGATGGCAAGCCGTATGGTAATGCAGGTTCGTTCTCTAATCGTTAGCGTCAATCAAATCTTTGTTCCGGCTGTTGCAGAGATAGTTGAAACCAGTCCCCGAAAAGTAAAGGCACTTTACCTGAGTTCATATGAGCTGTTTTTCTCGATGAACCTGATTCTATTTGGGCTCCTTGCTGTGATTACTCTTTCCGTATCTGAGCTATGGATAGGGGCGATCAACAAGGAATTTATTACTTTTTCATGGCTGTTAATTGCAGGGTGGATGGTAAATACATTTATCGTGAGTGCCTTTTATTTCAATCAGGGAACCGGCAACTTGCGCCCCAACCTTATTGCTCAAGCTTCCATTGGCGGACTAAATATTACATTAGGTATGATACTCGGTTTTCTTTATGGCGGTTATGGCGTTGTTGCAGGATGGGCTGTCGGTTTGATAGCAGGCAGCCTTCCTTTGCTGGTTCGATACCATTCTGATAATAAGATTCCAATGACAGATATAGTGCCGGGCAGTGGGAGGCGCATATTATTAGCCGTGCTATTAGCGCTTTCTGTTGGAATACTATTACCCATATCAATTGAATTGGAAGGTATCTATAGTTTGCTGGCAGGCGCTGTGATCTACGGTTTAATCGTAATGCCGGCCGTATTCACGACTGTGGTAGGCAAGAAAATGTTGTCTCTGGTGAAAGTGAAATGAGGATCGCCAAATTAAACTTTCTAGATACCCTTGCATTTTCAATTGCCATTTTGTGGTTTGTTAATGTCAGGGTCGTAGGTAACCTTTATACTTCCGAACTATTATTGTTCGTTGTTTTCGTGGCTATGTTTAAACGCCATGGGCATTTACTTTTTGAGCCTTTACCAAAACGAATTCTACTTTTCGGTTTGCTTTGGTTGTTTTCACAGATTGTCACTGACTTGATTCGCCTGACCGAATTCACATCTCTAGCAAAAGGCTGGGCATCAATAGTATTCTTTCTTGTTGGGTTTGCCGCTCTTTATATGTTGGTATCGGATAATAGCAGACGACTAAAGTTATTTATCATTGCGTTTGCGCTCGGAGGACTCCTTCGCTGCCTAATAGATCCAGGTTATGGTTTTGAAGAAGAGCCATGGAAATTCGGTTTTGGTTTGCCTGTGATGTTACTGACTATCTTTGTGGTTGTATGGGGAATTGAGAAAAAGATTTTGATTCCATTTTTGGGAGAAGTGATTCTTCTGATGATGGGAGGGTTGAGTATTTATCTGAACGGACGCTCTCTTGGGGGCACAATAATCCTCGCAGTCTTATTGTTTCGATTCAGCAAAGTCCGCCTATTTCAGCAACTATTTCTTGTCCGTTCGAATCTAGTAAAAAAAATCGGACTATTTTTAGTGGCCACTGGAACAGTATTCCTTATCCTTGTGTCTTATCAGTGGGTTGGGGATTCACAGATGCTTCCTGAGAATGCACAGTATAAGTATGAACGTAATAAATCTTCATCGCTCGGAGCTCTTGGACTTATTTTAGGCGGTAGAAATGAGGTGCTTGCTTCAATTCCCGCGGTTATTGATTCCCCGATTATTGGGCATGGTTCTTGGGCGGAAGACCCCAAATATCGAGAATATCTGTATGAAATCAATGCCATTTTTGGCGTTGATGTGGATGAAGATATGCTTAAGCGATTCATTGAGTCTAAAGACAGTATTCCGGCTCATTCTCACCTAATGCAGTCATGGGTGTGGGCTGGTTTGTTGGGTGCGATTTTCTGGATAGTTGTTCTGAAAATAATTGCTGACTCCGCCATGGCTTCAATGCGGTTTCCTCGTGCATGGTCCGTTCTGATCCTATTTGTTAGTATTAAGGCTGTATGGGACTTACTATTCTCACCGTTCAGTTCTGAAATGAGACTACTATGGGACTGGGAGTTGATATTGCTTTTGACAGTTCTAACCAAAACCAGAAAGAAAGGTCAAAGTGCCTGATAATAAACCCATTTTCATTCTGTGCGAGTATTAGAACGCAAGGTCTTAACAATCATCTATTTGAGCACATCTTAAGGCAAGGTGTTTTGATGGATAAATACTTATTCAGTTTTAGAGATGAAATCGAGAGTATGACCTAATTGCCTCGAAAACAGAGTTGTATATGAGTAAATTCTATCCTGACTGGAATAACCTTCTGTGAAAATATCCATAGTAACTATTTCTTATAATCAAGCTGAATTCTTGGAAGAGGCAATCCTTTCTGTGTTGAATCAAGATTATCCTGATATTGAATATATCGTGGTTGACCCTGGTTCAACAGATGGAAGTCGTAAAATTATTGAGAAGTACCGTGATCAAATTGCTCATGTAGTGTTAGAGCCCGATAAAGGCCCTGCAGATGGTCTAAACCGTGGTTTTTCCATGGCAACGGGTGATATTTATGGTTTTTTGAACTCGGATGATATTTTTCTCGAGGGTGCACTATCTACAGCTGTGCGCACTTTTGCAGAATACAGAGATATTGACGTTGTATCTGCTCACGGGTTTATTATTGATAGGGAAGGAAAAAAAAATAGAAAAATATTTTCTGATCCGTATTCATTACTTAGTGATGCTTATGGACAAACAGTTTTGATTCAGCCATCTACATTCTTTAAGGCTTCAGCTTATAAAAAAGTTATAGGGTTTAATGTTGAAAATCGTTCTAATTGGGACGGAGAGCTTTTTTATAATATTGCTCAGGTTGGAGGGAAATTCACCAGAGTGAACGAGTTTTGGAGTGGGTATAGGCTTTATCCTGAGAGCATAACAGGCGGAGCCACACTGGACGCGAAGATTAAGGCTTATGGTGAGAGGAAGTTTCAAGAAATTATGGGAAGGAAAAAGCGATGGTATGATAAGCCGTTATTGCTGCTGATGAAGGTGATTAAGCATATTTCAAATCCATATGCACTGGTTGAGAGGCTTGCAAAAGGAAAAATTTATGGGCAAGGGTAATTTAAAAAATCGTTCGAAGAATGTTCGGTTTATTGTTGCTTCATTCAGCATTTTTCTTCCACAATATTTTAAGCGTTTACTTCTTGTGAAACTCCTAGGTTATGAAATACATTCGAGTGCTCGCATAGGTAAATCACTTATTTATCCTAAGCATTTAATCATGGGAGAAAATTCAAGGATTGGAAACTTAACTTTATGTAAGGGGTTGTCTCTTCTAAAGGTTGGCGCGTATGGAATTATTGGGAATTTAAATTGGATAACAGCAGTGCCCATTGAGGCTAAGGCCTTTGGGGATGAAGAAGGTAGAAGACCTGAGCTATTGGTTGGAAGACATTCAGCAATAACGAATCGTCATTTAATAGATTGCTGTAATTTGGTGGAAATTGGCGAATTCACTACTTTTGCGGGCTTTCGCTCTCAAATTCTTACACATGCTATTGATTTAAAGGATAGCAAACAGAGAAGTTCACCGGTTTCAATTGGTGACTATTGCTTTGTGAGCACAAGTGTGACGCTCCTGTCAGGATCAAAGCTTCCAAGCTTCTGTGTTTTAGGTGCATCAGCATGCTTAACAGAAACTTATGAACAAGAAAATTTCTTATATGGCGGCGTGCCCGCTAAACCAATTAAATTACTGTCTCAAGATAATGAGTATTTTAAGCGGAAAGAAGGCTTTGTGTTATGAGAAGAGAGTTTTTTCACAGAGTTTCTGGTGATTTTATTTTTAATTTAAATCAAAACAGTAGGGGTTATGAAACAAGTTGATACAGGCTCAAATAGTTCGATAAGTTCTCACGAGTTTAATTGGGTGGATTTGGAAACACCGGACTCTCATGCTTACTTGGCTCCAGATGTCTTAAGTGAAATTAGGAAAATTGTCATCAAGTATCCCGGTAAACAGTTGAAGATGTTAGACCTTGGATGCGGAAACGGAGTATTTTCTGCTAGATTGGCGAGTGAGGGTGGTCAAGTAAATGCATATGACCACAGTATTTCGGGTGTTGAAGTTGCTAAAAACCAGTTCCCTAAAATAGATTTTTTTCAGCAGGATATAAATAAAGAACTTCCTGAACAATATAAAGGTCAATTTGATATTGTAGTTTCACTGGAGGTTATTGAGCACCCTCTTCGAGACTTTGGCCACATTAAGTTTTTTTCTAAGAATCCTTTGCTTCAATGTGTTCCGGAGTGTGGATTTGAGTTTTCATCTTTTCACAGGGTATGAATATGAATAAACTACCGAATGCCATTATTGTTGGCATTATGCGGTGCGGGACTACTTCTTTATTTCGCTATTTGTCAGCTCATCCAGCTGTATTTACTGCAGCAAAAAAAGAATTGAATGTGTTTTATGATCATTACACTTCCAGTGAAGTAATCAAAGAGTACGGAACCTATTTCAAAGGTTACAAGGGCTATGAAAAAATCATTCTCGAAGCTAGCCCAAATTACATGAGAAAGAGTGACACTATTCCCAAGCGGATTGTCGAATTAATCCCTGATGCAAAGCTAATACTGATGCTTCGAAACCCGGTAGATCGCATTCAATCTGCGTATAAGGCGATAAAAAGATCTGGAACTATAGATGATAGTACATCTTTTGAATGTTATATTGAAAACATGCTAGAAGATAAGCCTGATCTTTCGATGTTTAACAGTTCAGATGATTTGGAAGAGCTATCAACCGAAATTGAAAGAGGTCTATATTCCAATCTATTGGCTAATGTAATTGCATCAGTTCCACGTGATCAAATATATGTCACATTCACAGAGAATATAGCTGCTTTTCCGGCAGGTGAAATGGAAAGAATTTGTGGTTTTTTAAACTTGGATCCAATTTTCTATAAATCTTTTCAGTACCAAGTGGAAAACCCAACTATTAATGCAAAATGGCCAAAAATCTACAGGTTCGCATTAAAATGCAATGCAATGCTTGAACCAGCCCTAAGTAAAATGCCGCATGTTAGATCTAATATTCGAGATATTCACCACTCTTTGAATAAATCAAAGTCTGAAAACAAATTTTCAGATAAGGTAGTTTGCCTGTTAGATGCATACTATGAAAATGACAGAAAGAATTTGGTGGAGTTGATTAACCAAGTTTGTTCGTCTCCACTTCCAAAGTGGTTGAAGGGCAGTTGAATCATGAAAATATTATTTATATCTGAATCATATGGATCAACTCTTTTTGGTGTGGCACAAGTTTTGACACATATTATCAAATATTGTTCGGCAGCACTTTTTGAATCTAAGGTTTTGGCATACTCTGTTGATGATGTATGTGAAAATAAATCCTTGGTAAAGCAACTACCAGTTTATGGCGTAGGAATGCAAAAAAACTCCTTGGGCAGAATGCTCCGGGTTCATCATCGGATGTATCCAACTGTAAGGAAGGAAATCAATAGTTTTGATCCGGATCTAGTGCATGTGCATGGAGTTCTGACATTTATTCAGGTTATTGGTGTATTAGGTTCAAAAGGAGAGGGCGTGCCTGTCTTAATCAGTCCACACGGTATGCTTGAGCCTTGGCTGTGGAAGCAAAAAGGACACCTCTATTTTTGGTTGAAAAGGCTCTATTGGGTCGTTGTTTTAAGGCCATTTCTTAGTCGTGTGGATTTTGTTCATGTAATTACTAATCAGGAGTCAGTTACGTTGGCTCAAGAATTCCCTGACGTGCCTCAAGTGCATATCTCCAATGCAATAGACCTTGTAGAATATAGTTCGAATCAGGTGGCTCCGGATACTGACCATTTTCTGTTATTCATTGGCAGGCTTCACCCCAAAAAAGGTGTTGATTTGTTAATCAGGGCATTCAAAAAGGCATCCGTAGAGAATGTTCGACTAATGATAGCCGGACCTGATTTTGATGCTGACTATACTGCCAAGTTAAAGGCTCTGGTTGAAAGGTTAGGGTTATCTGGAAAGGTTTCTTTTGTTGGTTCGGTGCATGGTGATGGGAAAAGTGAACTGCTGCAAAAGGCGTGGTGTACTGTAATCCCTTCCTATTCTGATGTGGTAGCTTTGGTCAACTTGGAATCAACAGCTTCATTTACACCAACTATTACGACGACGATGACTGGCTTAAGTGATTGGCAAGAGGGTGGCGGGCTTCTTGTTGAGCCGGAGTTGGAACCGCTAACAGAGGCAATTATTATTGCTTGCAACTGGTCGTTGGAAGAAAGAATGCAAATAGGGGAAAGAGCTAGGGCATTCGTGGAAGATCGATATAGTTGGGGTGTGATTGGTGAGCAGTGGGTTGAGGCTTATAAAATGATTGCCGAGTCAGGGAAGAAGAAATATGAATAGGGAATCGTCCTTAATCGTTGTCGTTCTCACGCATAATGAAGAGGTTCATATTGAGCGTTGTATTCGTTCATTACAAACGATTGCTTCAAGAATATTCATTGTGGACTCATTTTCAGCGGATAACACGGTTGAAATAGCTAAGTCGCTTGGTGCTGAAGTAAAGCAACGTAAGTGGAAAAATTATGCTGATCAATTCCAGTGGGGGCTGGATAACTGTGGTGCTGATTCGGAATGGGTGATGCGCATGGATGCCGATGAATACCTTGAGCCGGACTTGCTTGAGGAGCTGCCTCAAGCATTGAGTGATGTGAACGATGAAATCACAGGCTTCTATATTCGGCGTAAAGTTTTCTTTTATGGTAAGTGGATTCGTCACGGTGGCTTTTACCCGCATACGTTGCTTCGCATTTGGCGCAACGGTCAAGGCCGTATAGAGCAGCGCTGGATGGATGAGCATATCTTGTTACCTACAGGCTCAAAGACTGAAATGCCCAAAGGGCACTTGGTAGATGATAACCTTAAAGGTATTACTTTCTGGATAAATAAACATAACTCCTATGCATCACGTGAAATGGTGGATTTGCTGAACAATAAATACGACTTGCTTGAACGTGATGATTCGCTGAAAGAAAACGATGATCCACAAGCAAAATGGAAGCGTATTTTGAAGGATGACGTGTACTCAAAGTTGCCACTTGCTTTGCGTTCAACTTTGTACTTTATTTATCGATATTTTTTACGCTTGGGCTTTCTTGATGGAAGTAAAGGGTTTGTCTGGCATTTTATGCAGGGTTACTGGTATCGCATGTTGGTGGATGTGAAGATTATGGAAATTGAAGAGAAAAGTGGTGGTGATGTGAAAGAGATACGTCGTATCCTTTATGAAGACCACGGGATTAAACTCTGATGGATAGGGGCTATCAAAAGCTTAATCAATTTAGCTTGCCAAAAGGTTTTCGTGGTCGCTCTGCAGTCGTGGTGCAATTATGGTGGTTGGTGCAATCAACACTGTTTGCGATGTCGCCACAGTTCATGTTTGGTTGGCGTCGATTTTTACTTAAAGCTTTTGGGGCAGTGCTAGGTGCTGATGTGCTGATTCGCCCATCGGTGCGGGTGACTTACCCTTGGAAAGTAAAGATTGGGAATAGGGTTTGGATTGGTGATAATGCTGAGCTTTATAGCCTTGGTGAGATCGAAATTGGCGATGATGTGGTGATTAGTCAGAAATCATACTTATGTGCAGCCTCCCATGATTATGAAAAGCCTAATTTTGATATTTTCGCACAAAAAATAATAGTTAATGATGGGGCTTGGATTGCTACTGATGTATTTATTGCTCCAGGTGTAGCTATTGGGAAAGGTTCGGTTGTTGGGGCTAGAAGTACTGTGTTATCTGATATGCCGGAGAGTATGGTTTGTTATGGATATCCTGCGAAGCCCATGAAACCACGTATTAATAATTAATGAAAATTCTTTTATATAGTATTAATTATGCGCCGGAACTAACTGGTATCGGAAAATACAATGGTGAGTTGGCCTCTGAGTTTGAATGCCGAGGTATTCAAACTCATGTCGTTACAGCTCAACCCTATTATCCAGAGTGGAGACGTCATAAAGGCTTTGCTAATTGGTGGACGAAAGAGTTAGAGGAAGATGGTGCCATTGTCTATCGTTGTCCACTCTATGTACCAAAGCGTGCGACTACCTTAAAACGATTGTTTCACCTGTTTAGTTTTGCTTTTAGCTCATTACTGCGTTTGGCGACACTTCTAAGGTTGAAGCCAGATGTACTGTTTTTGGTGCAGCCCACCTTATTTTGCGCACCTGCGGCGCTGCTGTATTGTAAGTTGACAGGTGCTAAATCGGTGATGCACATTCAGGACTTTGAAGTAGATGTCATGTTTGGTCTGGGTTTAATGATCAATGGGAAAGCCGCGCGTATTGCAAAGTTTATCGAGCGCTGGTTGATGAGTCACTTTGATGCGGTATCTACTATTTCTTATAGCATGATGGAGAATGTTATAAGTAAAGGTGTTGGTGAAGATCAAGTCATTTGTTTTCCTAATTGGTCAGATACTGAATTTGTTACCCCAACAACAGATGGCAGTAGGCTTAAAGCCGAATGGGGGTTTCGGCCTAATGATAAAGTTGTTTTGTATGCCGGTAATATAGGCAGTAAGCAAGGCTTGGAAATG
The DNA here is from genome assembly GCA_913062605.1 of uncultured Cellvibrionales bacterium. GTDB lineage: Bacteria > Pseudomonadota > Gammaproteobacteria > Pseudomonadales > Porticoccaceae > Porticoccus. The sequence continues at coordinate 9,672 of CAJXWQ010000002.1, read as the reverse complement.
TTGCTCTATGCCGCCAAAAAACTTACGTTTCTTCCAGAATTGAAATTTGTATTGGTCGGCGCTGGGGTATACGCGGATACATTAAAAAGTATGGCGAAAGAACAGCAATTGGATAATGTTTTCTTTATGCCATTGCAGCCTTGGGAGCGTGTGCCTGAGATGTTGGCTTTAGCCGACATTCATTTAGTGGTGCAAAAAAAGGGGGTTGCTGATGCAATGATGCCTTCAAAGTTGACGAACATACTTTCCGTTGGTGGGTACGCATTAGTGACGGCGGAAGCGAATACCGAGCTAGGTTCAGTGGCTGAAAGATTCCCAGGTATATATGCTCGTGTGGAACCAGAGAATGTAGATGCCTTTGTTACTGAATTGCAAGGCTGTCTGAATATAGATACTCAACGGACTAATGAGGTTGCTCGGTGTTATGCTATTGAGAATTTTAATATTAAAACCGTCATTGATCGTTTTGTGGTTGACCTACAGAGGGTTGTTACAAAAAAATAGGATGTAAGATAGTTATGGTTGGAAAGGTTGCATTAATCACAGGTATCACTGGCCAAGATGGCTCATATCTAGCTGAATTTTTGTTAGAAAAAGGATACACGGTGCATGGGGTTAAGCGTCGTTCTTCTTCATTTAATACTGAGCGTATCGACCATATTTATCAGGATCCTCATGAACTTAATCCCAAGTTACATTTGCACTATGGTGATTTGACGGATACGTCGAATCTCACGCGTCTTTTGCAAGAAATTCAGCCAGATGAAGTTTATAACCTGGGTGCCCAGTCTCATGTCGCTGTATCATTTGAGTCTCCGGAGTACACTGCTGATGTCGATGCGATAGGCACTTTACGTCTACTGGAAGCAATCCGCTTCTTGGGTCTGGAGAAGAAAACCAGGTTTTATCAGGCATCTACATCAGAACTTTATGGGCTGGTGAAGGAAACACCTCAAACGGAGACTACTCCGTTTCATCCTCGCTCACCCTATGCGGTGGCAAAACTGTATGCGTACTGGACTACGGTTAATTATCGCGAAGCCTATGGTTTGTACGCGTGTAATGGAATTCTTTTTAATCATGAGTCCCCTCGCCGAGGAGAAACCTTTGTTACTAGGAAAATAACTCGAGCACTGGCCAATATTTCTCAGGGCCTAGAAGACTGTTTGTACTTGGGGAATATGGATGCCTTACGCGATTGGGGGCACGCCAAAGATTATGTTCGTATGCAATGGATGATGCTCCAGCAAGATACTCCAGAAGATTTTGTTATTGCTACAGGTAAGCAAATTTCAGTGCGTGAGTTTGTGCGTATGAGTGCGAAAGAGTTGGGTATTGAATTGATGTTTAGCGGTAAAGGTGTTGATGAAATTGCCAGTGTTTCCAAAATAACGGGTGATAATGCATCGCTATTACAAGTGGGAGATGTGGTTGTGCGTGTTGATCCGCGTTACTTCCGCCCCGCTGAAGTTGAAACGCTTTTGGGTGATCCCAGTAAAGCGAAAAATAGCCTAGGTTGGGAGCCAGAAATAACGGTTGAAGAAATGTGCGCAGAGATGGTGGCTAACGACTTGGAACAGGCTAAACGGCATGCTTTGCTAAAGTCTCATGGTTACAGTGTGAATATCTCTGTTGAATGATTTTTGAGAGAATTTTTCTTGCCCCAGCTCTTACGCTGGGGCTTTTTGTTATGTTGGAAGGTAGATGAACAAGATAAGAGTATTCGTTGCAGGTCATAAAGGAATGGTTGGTTCTGCAATTGCCCGTAAACTTGAACAGGTTAATGATGTTGAAGTGATTACCCGAGATCGCGGGGAGTTGGATTTGATTAATCAGTCTGATGTAATGGGGGTTTTTGCAACTGAACCGATAGACCAAGTGTATCTTGCGGCGGCTAAAGTAGGCGGCATACATGCCAACAATGAATATCCCGCAGAGTTCATTTATCAGAACCTGATGATACAAAACAATATTATTCACGCAGCTCATGTGACTGGTGTGGATAAATTGTTGTTTTTAGGCTCCTCTTGTATTTACCCTAAATTGGCAGAGCAGCCTATGCGGGAGGATGCATTGTTAACTGGCTTGCTGGAGCCAACTAATGAGCCTTACGCTATTGCCAAAATTGCAGGAATTAAGTTGTGTGAGTCGTACAATCGTCAGTATGGGCGTGATTATCGCAGTGTAATGCCGACCAATTTGTATGGTGAGAATGATAATTTTCATCTAGAAAATTCCCATGTGATACCTGCTTTGATGCGTCGTTTTCATGGGGCAAAATTGGCTGGTGATAAAGAGGTTGTTGTTTGGGGCAGTGGCAAGCCCATGAGGGAGTTTTTACATGTAGATGATATGGCGGCAGCCTGTGTATACGTAATGAATCTGAATAAGGGTGCCTACCAAGCGAATACAGAGGCTATGTTGTCTCACGTTAATGTTGGCACGGGAGTAGATTGTACGATTCGTGAAATGGCTGAAACCATGAAGAAAGTTGTAGGGTTTGAAGGATCTATAATTTTTGATGCTTCTAAACCCGATGGTGCACCGCGTAAATTAATGGATGTAAATAGATTGGCTAAGTTAGGTTGGAGTTGCAGTATTGAGCTAGAGAAGGGGTTGGCTAGGACTTACAAGTGGTTTTTGGAAAATAAAAGTTTGTTTAGAAAGTGAGTTTATACGCATCAATTTAAAATGTTCCCTCATACAGAAAAATTAATATTATAAGCATAGAAGTCTTAAGGATATGGATATGGATATGGATATGGATATGGATATGGATATGGATAGAATCAAAGCAGTTGTATTGACCTATGATAAATATCGCACCCTGACCGATCATATGATAGTGAAATACAGAGAAGTGTGGCCAGATCATCCATTTCAATTTAGGGTTCCCTACCAAGAATTATCAGAAACCTTGGTGGGTGTGGAATATATAAAAACTCCGCCAGATATCAAGGAAACAGTCCTAACGCTTTTGAGGGATTTGCATGATGAAGAACTGATTTATTGGTGTATTGATGACAAGTATCCAGTTGAATTGAATCTTCCTAAAATTGAACAAACGTATAAATGGCTCTCTCTACAGGAACAGTCTAGTGTAAGTGGGGTGCTATTTTGTCGAGTCAGGAGAATGCTAAAAGATAAATACCTGACTGGTAATAGTATTACGGATGATGCTGATAACGTTTATTTGGAGAGAAGCGGGTATGAACAGATATGGATACATCAATTCGTGCGAGTGAAAGTAATTCGTCAACTTTTTGAATCTTTTCCTGATGTAATCCCATATGCGAGCATAATGGATAAGCATAAACAGCAGGTTAAAAAACCTTTATCACACCGAACTTATGTCACTCAAGAAAATTGGGCAGTTTTTGGTGAAAGTACTTCGGAAGGTATAGTGACTTTAAATTGCTACAAAAGTATTTTGGAAAATGGTCTTAAGCTACCAGAGTGGCACAATGAGACAACAGATGAAGAGATAATTATAGGTAAGTTTTCCAAACCAAAACCTTTTTATAAAAGATTGTTTAACTATTTTTCTGGAGATAGATAAAAGAATGATTTTACCCATAATCATGGCGGGTGGCTCTGGTAGCCGTTTGTGGCCATTGTCGCGCTCTTTGCATCCTAAGCAGTTTCTGCCGTTGGTGAGTGAAAATACAATGTTGCAGGATACCTGTGAACGCTTAAATGGTATTGAGCACCAGCCGCCGATCTTTATTTGTGGTGAAGATCATCGTTTTACGGTGGCTGAACAATTGCGCTTTGGTGATTATCCTTCGGGAGGTATTATTCTTGAGCCAATGGGCAAAAATACAGCACCTGCGGTGGCGTTGGCAGCATTTCATGCGCTGGATGGTTCGAGAGAGGATGAAGAGCCAGTTCTACTTGTGCTGGCTGCTGACCATATTATTGAGGATAGATCGGCTTTCCAGCGAGTGGTTCAATCTGCATTACCCTATGCGCAGGATGGCAGTTTGGTTACCTTTGGCATCGTTCCGAGTAAGGCAGAAACTGGTTATGGCTATATCAGGCAAGGTGGTTTGGTTGATGATGGTATAGCGATGGTTGTGGCTGAGTTTGTTGAAAAACCTAATAAAGAAACGGCTGTCGCTTATTTTTTCAGTGGCGATTACTTATGGAATAGCGGCATATTTATGTTTAAGGCAAGCCGTTATTTGGAAGAACTTCAACAGCATAGGCCTGATATTTATAAATCCTGTGAGCAAGCTATGGCTTCAGCTGAAATTGATCATGATTTTATTCGTCCTAATACAGATATATTTTTAAGTTGCCAGGAAGACTCGATAGATTATGCAGTAATGGAAAAAACACAAAGTGCCGTTGTGGTGCCTATGGACTGTGGCTGGGGAGACGTGGGTTCTTGGTCTGCATTGTGGGAGATTTCTGATAAAGACAACGATGGCAACATGCTCAAGGGCGATATACTGGCGCTGGATACTAAAAATTGTTTTATACAGTCAGACCGAAAATTGATTGCCACGGTTGGTTTAGAGAATGTCGTTATTGTAGAAAGCGATGATGCCATTATGGTGGCTGCTAAAGATCGTGTTCAGGATGTAAAGGGTATAGTTAATAGGCTAAAGGCAATGGATAGGGTTGAGGCGAAACTCCATCGCAAAGTCTATCGTCCTTGGGGCTACTATGATTCCATCGATAATGGTGACAGGTTTCAAGTTAAGCGGATTGTTGTGAAACCAGGGGGTTGTTTGTCTTTGCAAAAGCACCGCCACCGTACAGAGCATTGGGTTGTGGTTAGCGGAAAGGCTTTAGTCACAAAGGGTGATAAGACATTTATGTTGTCTGAGAATGAATCGACATTTATTCCTATAGGCGAAACTCATCGTTTGGAAAACCCTGGAGAGGCCAATCTTGAGATGATTGAAGTGCAATCAGGCTCATATTTGGGTGAAGATGATATCGTTCGGTTTGAAGATAATTACGGGAGAAGTTGAGGTAACTGCTTTTGAATTATTCTGTTCTTGGCTAGAAGTCTAGTAGGAGAAAGTATTGCGATAGCAGTTAATCTCAACACGGGAAAAGCCACTTTTGGGATGACATAAATTGGAAGTTAATCTTCGAGGAAGCGATATTGTTGGGAGCTTTTATCCACCGGTAGGGTTTGAGAATAATGAATATAAAAATCCTCGAATTATTGATCAGATAAATGAATCGTCGGCTGAAATTTTATTTTTAGCATTGAGTCATTATCAGCGGAATGACCAAAGTAGTAAATGGGGATAATGAAGTAATGCTAACTGAGAATGAGTCAACTTATATGCCCGCTGGCCACAAGCATCGACTAAGCAATCCGAATGTATCGTTTATATAACTTGATTCGCCCGCTGATTGCCCGATATAAGTGGCTTCGGGTCACCTTGCATTGGCTGGCCGGCAAGTTCCCATTTTTATTAATCCCGTTGCAAAGAAATCAGGGAATCAAATACGCCGAACTAAAGTCGTCACGTGAGCGTAATATTATTTTGGTCGACGTTACGCATTTGGCCAAGACAGGATTACACACAGGCATCCAGCGAGTTGTTCGATCAATTTATAATGAGCTTAAAGAGCTAGCCCCCAGTGGTATTGATGTTGAACCTGTGTGTTTAATGGCAGACGGTGGTTTTTGGCATTTCAGATACTATGACCTTGATCTGGGTGTGCAAGGTTCAGAAGTAGTGGTGCCTATTCAAGGTGATATTTTTTTGGGAGTAGATTTGAATGCTGCCATCATACATGCGTCTAAAGTAGGCTTGTTTGATGATTGGCGCAAACGAGGGGCTAAAAACCTGTTTATTGTACATGATATTCTGCCGATCACTCATCCGCATTGGTGGGAAGGTGGCGCTAGTCATCGGCATGAGAAATGGTTGAGGGCGATTTTAGACTCAGCCGATGTAGTGGTTTCTGTGTCAAAAAGCACTCAAGATGAAGTGATTCGCTGGACACAGCAAGCGTCTGTTGATACTTCCAATGTACGCTTTGACTGGTTTCATCTTGGAGCTAATTTTGATAATGCTATTAAAGTGTCAGAAGCAAAACCAGTTAAAGCATCGGATGTAGATCAATCTGTAGTCAAGCTGTTGCATGAAAAAGAAACTTTTCTCGTGGTAGGAACTCTTGAACCGCGTAAAGGACATATGCAGTGTCTCAACGCATTCGAGCTACTTTGGGAAAAGGAAAGTGACGTACACCTGGTGTTTGTCGGTTGTGAGGGGTGGATGGTCAATAAGCTGGTTAAAAAAATTAACGGCCACCCCGAACTAGGAAATCGTCTTTTCTGGTTGGATGGAGTTTCCGACGAGTATCTTACGGAAGTCTACCGAGCCTCTACTTGTCTGGTTCAGCCAAGTTACGGAGAAGGATTTGGTTTGTCTGTTGTTGAGGGTGCTTATTATGGTCTGCCAATCATTGCGCGAGATATACCAATCTTTCGCGAGCTGGCTGATAATCATGCCGCCTTCTTTAAAGGTGAAACTCCATTTGAATTGGCGGCAGCGATCGAGTCATGGTTGTGTGTTTATAGAAAGCAGCAGCATGCCACATCTTCTGGTTTAGAGTGGAATACATGGCGAGACTCGGCTCTACAACTCAGCAATATTTTAAAAGAAGTTACAAGTGAGAGAGAGCAAGAAGATGTTTAGCCAGCTTAAATGGTTTTTATTGGTTTCCAAAACCATTGTGAGATATCAACCCAGTCAGATCCTTTACATAGTTATGCTGGGGTTTTCTTCGCGCATCGCCGCTACCCTGGCGTTGTTGTTGCCTGTCAAAGTTATCATGATGGCAGGCAGGCATAAGGTGCCATCATATTTTCCGGAGATGTTTAATAAGATGGAGATGAATGATTTGATGGTTCTACTTTCTGTTGTCGCGGTAGTGCTTTATGTTGTTCATGTGGTGTTGGATGGATTTTTTTCCTCTGCGGAAAAAAAGGGAATGAGGAGCTTTCTGCAAAGTCTGAACATCGGTGAAAAAGACGGCAGAACAACAAAAATTCTCCAGAAATGTTATCAGAGAGTCGCTGACTCCATGACAGAGCTGTTTTTTGTGACTGTTGTCTTGCTATTTATTTTATTTGCTTTTCCTGTGCTCTTCGTGACTCTAGTAACCTATACCGTGTTGGTTGTTCTTGGTTTTGAGATGATTCAGCACTTCCGATTTTCTAAAAATGAGTCTGCTGAACGGGATATGGCTGATGTTGAAGATAGTAACGAAAACGACAATAGCCAGATAGCCAGGTGGGTTGACGTAGGGTTTCTTGTGGGCTTTCTCGCTATTGTGATTTGCGTCTTATTTGAAATGCTGCCCAATGTCATTCTGGTGCTGGTGAGTTTCTTGCTTATCAGGCGCGCCAGTGGCGGGGTGAAGAAGTTTCTCAAAACCGTGGTTTTCCTTGAGGGGCATAGACCGGCGGTGAGAGACTTAATTGGTTGAATGAATGCGCTTACGGAGTATAGCAACTAATGACTCAGGAGCATGCTGAAAAACTCGTAGTTATCCATACTGGATTTCATAAAACAGGAAGCTCGTCCATTCAGCATAGCCTTGCTCACAATAGGGATTTATTGGTGGCGAGAGGCTACCATTATCCTAAATTTATTTTCAATGGTACAGAGTTTTATAATCGTTCGGCTCCGCTGTATGGGCTTTATTGTGAAGAACCTAAGACATTTCTGCATTATTGGTACCACAATCAACTTGAACCAGATCATGTGAATCATGCGCTTGAAAAACTGTTTCAAGATGACTTATGGAATCGAGATAAATTAATTTTTTCCGATGAATTTGTTTCGATTTTGTCAAAACAGGAGTTGATTCGCTTGCGAGACAATTTTACCCGCAACGGTTTTAGGTTGCGGGTGATCAGCTTTGTACGTGAACCTTTTAACTTGATGGTCTCTACGAGCCAGCAACGTTCACGTCAGTTCGCAATAAAAAGTGTACTCAGTGGAAACCTCCTCCAAAAAGAAGTGAAGAAAATTAAAGTTCTGAAAGATGTCTTTGGTGACGCTGCGGAGTTTTATAATTTTGAGAAAACCTGTTTTCACCCATCAGGGCCGGTAGGTTTCTTTTTTGACCTGTTGAATATAACACTAAAGCCAGAAAGTGCTCTGCGAATAAATGAGAGTATGTCGCAGCACTCCGTCCGATTGCTGAGTTATATCAATGAGCAGGCTCCGGGGTTAAAAAGTGACAGAGAGATCAATCCTATTCGACAACGGTTGGATACAGGGTGGTTGGAAAAAATACCAGGGAAAAAATTTCAGCTCAATAAAGATGAAATAGAGTTTATAAAACCTAGCGTTTTAGAGGCACGCCAGTCAATTGAAGAGCTGTTGGGGGAAGGCTTTTTTCCGCCATTGAATCTGGTATGCTCTGGATCAGAAAGTTGGGGGGAAGAGCAAATAGATTTTATTTTTCGCTCTGCGAATAAGCTAGATTTGCACATCTTGCTTCGAGTGAACGATTATCTTTGGGCCCAAGAGCTTGAAGGTAGTGAAGCAGAGACCAAGCGAGATACCCTTACCAACTTATTGAGAGAAAGGCTGGATAGAGAAAAGCTGGATAGTGGGCTGCCGCCGACTAAGAAATGTTCCATGCTAAGAAGGTTGTTTCGGGCCTGTAAGCGGCTCATGCTGGCTCGACTGCAAGGGTAGAAATTGTATGCCCAAATTAAAAAACATTATTCTGCACATAGGTCTGGGTAAAACCGGCTCCACGGCGATACAGCGCACCTTGGCGGATAATGTTGACTTGCTTGAAAGTTGTGGCGTGTTGTATTCGGGTGGGACCGGTCATAACGATACGGGGTTGGCTCTGGCTTTTTCTGAAGTCATAAGGAGTACTCTTAACCGCAACTCAGGGCGCAAGCAAAAAAGAAATCTCGGGTATCTGGAAAAGTTGCAGCAGCGAGCGAAATCCACCTCCGCTGACCATTTAATTCTTTCCCATGAGGGCCTAATTCATTTAACGGTTGCAGAACTGCCGGTGTTACAGGAGTTTTTAAAGGGGTTGTCTGAAAGAGTGACCGTTGCGCTTTATGCGCGTGATCCGTTTTCTTACGCGTTGAGCGCAATCAGTCAGAGAGTAAAAACGGGACGCAGAGCCTCGGGGGGCTCTTCACCAATTGTTGAATATCAAGACATTATAGAGAGGTGGTCTGTTTTTTTTGGCCGAGAGGCACTTGAAGTGCGACTCTTTTCACGTGACGTTTTTCCTGATGGTGATGTGGTGTTGGATTTTATCTCAATGCCCGTGCTTAAAGGTGCTCTGAATAGCCTTGAGGTCTCGAATTTTAAAAATCAATTTGAGTGGAACCCCAGTTTATCGAGTTTGGCAATGAGGGTTGGGGATCGAATTGTTGAGATTCTTGGCGCTGAAACCCCTAAGGGACAAGACTTTAGGTCACTGTTTCTCGATGAGCTTTATTTGCTCAACTCAGGTAAGGCTGAACTGACTTCAACGCAGAAAAAAGGAATTCGGTGGTTTTCGCATCGACATACGAAATATTTGGCGCAGGAGTTCAATGTACTGTTTCCTGAATTCAAAGAGCCTGTGAAGCAGTCAATGCTTTTTTTTGGAGAAGGACATGGAAACACTGGCGTGTAAAATCATAGCCAGTAAACTGCCTGAATTTCGACT
>CAJXWQ010000001.1 GCA_913062605.1 uncultured Cellvibrionales bacterium | reverse complement strand
GTTTGCACCAAGCTGTGAGGCTAATTTAATGGAAGACTTATTATTTAGCTGTGGCTCACCAAAGACACAAGCAACTCGATCACCCATAGCTATAATCTCGCCGTAATGCCGAGCTCCCAGAACACCTCCACCAGCCAACTGTATTGTGGCCAACTGATTCAGCCCGTAATAATCGACAAAGTGCCTATAGCCATCATGGGTCACGACAAACCCGCGCCCATTGGCTAGGCCAACATTAACCAGATCAATGCGATTTTGGGTCAAAGAGTCTAACTCATTGATATTTTCGATAAACTCACTGGCATTTTTCTCAAATAAGTCGCCTTTTTCCGGATATTTTTCTTTTAATATCTCTGTAATAGCCATAACCACAGCTGAACTGTTTCTAGGGTTAAGCCAGATATGGGGGTCTCTGGTATACACGCCATGCACGTGCTCATGATCGTCATGCTCACCTTCCACATCATCAGGCCAGTGGAGGGTCATCAAGTCAGTTAGCTGTAGCTGCTCATCAGAAGGCACTGTTGACAGGGGCTTTACTAACACCCCTTCTAGCTCAGGCCCTATCCAAACAACCAAGTCAGCATTTTTGATAGCTCTGATATCCGAAAATTTTAGGGCGTAGTCGTGAGGAGAGGCATTCGCTGCAAGCAACACATCCACAGAAAACTCGTCACCAACAACCACTTTTACCAACATAGCGACAGGCTTGATCGAAGCTAACACCATAGGTTTTGAAGCCGCTATCGAAGAGAGGGACGACAAAACTAGCGCCAACAGGGCAGTAGTAAATAAGTTATTCACTTTCAACTCAACTTTATATTATGTTATATCGTTACACTTAAAAAACGATCAGCAACGCTGAAAACACGCTTTTAATGTTACTAAGTACTATAATATGGAAATCCAGCTCTATCTCTGGACGAACATCACCACCAAAGCCATCCAAATGGCGATGTGATTCTTGCGAACCACCAGTAATGCTATAGAATAACATTATATTTTGCACGAGGCAGCCTATATGCTGACAAACTCCCGTCTCGCCTACCACTCCCATGATCATAAGCGCTGTGTTAGTGCTGCACTGACTCGAGCAAAAACACTCTGCAATGATAGCCGTGTCCGGCTTACACCCATTCGTGAAGCTGTACTAAGAACCATTTGGGCCAGCCACCGCCCCCTCGGTGCATACGATATTGTAGATCAAATGACTCTAAACGCAGCGTCCGGAAAACGGATTCTGGCACCCACCGTATATCGCTCCATCGAATTCCTGTTGGCGCAGGGTCTTATCCACCGTATTGCCACACTCAATGCCTATATTGGTTGCCCCTTTCCCGGCAGCAATCACAGCGATTTTTTTCTTATCTGCCGAGAATGCGGCTCTGCGGCTGAGTGTAGTGCTGACCAACTGAATATCGCTGTTGAGCAAACTGCTAAGAGAGCCCACTTTAAAGTAGAATCGCAGGTTATAGAGATTGCGGGGCTTTGCCCCGAATGCCAGCATGAGGGCACACAAGGGTGTCCAGAATGAGCGCCCCATTGATCCGGCTCAGTGGTATCAGCAAGCGCTTCAATGGCAACACTGTCCTCTCCGATGTTGACCTGCACCTCGAGCCCGGGAAAATTCTTACGCTAATCGGCCCCAACGGAGCCGGGAAAACCACCTTGGTCAAAATTGTACTTGGGCTTATAGACCCCGATGAAGGCCAAGTCTCTCTACATTCAGGTTTACGCATTGGCTACATGCCCCAAAAACTACACATTGACCCTACATTGCCAGTCACCCTACAACGATTTTTGAAGCTGGCCGAACCAGACCCAGAGCTTTGCCTAGATGCTGCAAAAGAGGTGGGCATTGAACATTTGATAGACTCACCCTTGCAGTCCCTCTCCGGGGGTGAAATGCAACGAGCTCTCCTAGCTCGTGCAATTTTGCGTAAACCTAACATTCTAGTACTGGATGAACCTGTACAGGGTGTTGATGTGGTGGGGCAGGAGGCACTCTATCGGCTTATTGGACAGCTCCGTGATCGACTTCACTGCGGTGTACTTATGGTGTCACACGACCTACATCTAGTGATGTCGGCTACTGATGAAGTGATCTGCCTAAATCAACATATTTGCTGTCACGGACACCCGGACCAAGTCAGTAACAACCCGGCATTTCTTGAGTTATTTGGGTCAAAAACAGCGCCCTACACGCACAATCATGACCATCATCACGACTTGCATGGCGAAGTGATTGATGGTGTTTCTACCAACTCTCATTCAAAAGAGTGTCGTCATGATTGATGTACTTCTCTATGCCATGCTTGCCGGACTCGGTGTCGCTGCTGTCACCGGGCCTCTGGGCTCTTTCATTGTCTGGCGACGTATGGCTTATTTCGGAGACACTCTGGCCCACTCTTCAATATTGGGCGTTGCCCTCGCCTTATTCTTATCAATCAGCCCAACCCTTTCAGTGATTGTCATATGCTTAGTCCTAGCCCTCGTGTTAGTGGTCCTGCAACAGCAGCAAACCCTAGCATCTGACACCTTACTGGGTATTCTCTCTCACACATCACTGGCCATTGGCTTGGTTGCTATGGCGCTAATGCCTGAGGTTAAAGTAGACCTTCTAAGCTTATTGTTTGGTGATTTGCTGACCGTCAACATCAACGATGTGATAACTATCTATGCCATTAGTGTTGTCGCCATTCTTCTACTGCTAAAACTTTGGAAGCCCTTGCTAGCAATGACAATTCACGAAGAACTGGCAAAAGTGGAGGGTGTTCCCGTCAATGCGGTACGCACTGCTTTTATGCTAATCATTGCCCTGGAAATTGCTATCGCCATGAAGGTAGTAGGGGTGTTGTTAATTACGGCACTGCTGGTCATTCCTGCCGCCACTGCCCGTCGTTTTTCACAAACACCTGAGCAAATGGCTGCCTTAGCTAGTTTTACCGGCTGCCTGGCAGTGATATTAGGCCTTTGTGCTTCCTGGTTTATTGATACACCGGCAGGGCCATCCATTGTTCTGTGTGCAGGTGTTCTATTTTTGATCTCACTGATGAAAAAGAATTAGGGAAAAACCAGAGGGTAGGGCGGCACTCATAAAAATTGGTGGGGGAGCTATTCGCCCTCTGAGGTGTTACTGGTCAAATGTTGACACAATTGACCGCCAAGCCATTCGCATGCTCCGCTCTTCAAAGGGTGGTTTGAAAAACCCGTGGTAGTGACCATAGGGGTTTACAAGAACCATATTGGCACCGTGATCAATCGTATAATCACCATTCTCCAGTGGAACCTTGCTAAAGGCCACATTGAGCTCTGCTGCCAGTTTCAGCAAGACATACTGGTTACCCGTTGCACCAATAAAATCGGCATTAAAGTAGGGAACGTATTGGGAGAGTTTTTCGGTGGTATCTCGCTCGGGGTCAAGTGATACCAGTACAATTTGTAATTGTTTTTTCTCTTCAGGCTCCAGAGCCCCATACATTTTTGCTGCCGCCGCCATGGTTGTGGGGCAAATATCTGGGCAATGGGTAAAACCAAAAAATAACAGGCTCCACTTACCCGTTAGATCTGACGAACCAAAGGGCTGGCCCCGATGATCTGTTAGCTCAAACTCACTAAATTTACGGGGTGTTTGAAGTAGTACGGCGCCCTTTTCTCGTAGCTCATGAACATTGAGGATACGAGGCTGACTGATTTTGTGGATAAACCCGGCCAATACCAACGCGACAAACACAGTGAGACCAATGATGGTAAGACGAACACCACGCTTAGTACTCTGGTTACCTGCCACATTTATTCCTTTTTCTGAGTCCGTTCACCAGCAGTGAACACGTTAGGGAAGGGTATCTAGAGCGGCCCTCAGATAAACGAGGGCACTGTAATCAGATAGTGGTCCAGCAGCATAATGACAAACAGAGCCATCAAGTAAATGATGGAGTATTTAAAGGTATCCATGCCCGCATTTGGTTTTTTACCAATCATCATCACGATAGCCCAATACAAAAATCCAGCACCTAGTACCAATGCACCGAGTAGATAAAGCCAACCACTCATCCCCACAATAAAAGGAAGCACGCTGATAATAATCATAATCAGCGTATACAACAGGATATGCAGCTTGGTGTATTTCTCTCCGTGGGTTACGGGCAACATAGGGATATCTGCTTTGGCATATTCTGCTTTGCGATGAACGGCCAATGCCCAAAAATGGGGTGGCGTCCATGCGAAGATAATCAGCACCAAAAGCAGGGCGTGGCCATGAACTTCACCGGTAACAGCCGTCCAGCCCAACAATGGCGGCACTGCACCCGCCAATCCACCAATAACAATATTTTGAGGCGTAGCTCGCTTGAGATACAGCGTGTAAACCACGGCATAACCAACCAGCGAAGCCAAGGTCAACCAGGCGGTTAATGCATTGATATAGACCAGTAAAATAGCCATGCCAAGCACACCCAGCACAGCGGCAAAAAGCATTGCCTGGGTCGGCTGAACCCGGCCTTTGGCAATAGGGCGATTGAAGGTTCTTGCCATTTTGGTATCAATTTGGCGATCTACCACATGGTTGACCACTGCGGCAGCACCCGCGCAAAAGGCAATACCCAAATTACCCAAAATGAGCACATCAAGTGGCACCATGCCTGGCACCGCAAGGAACATTCCAATCACCGTTGTCAGAATCATCAAAGCGACAACATTGGGCTTGGTCAGCTCCAAATAGTCACGCCAACTGGCTTTTTCCATCTCAAATTCAGCTTCTTTCATTACATCAGGACTCCAATCTCTGATATTCCTGTTTGGCAGTCCATACCTTCGTAGCTAAGGTCACCAGTGTCAACAGTAATACGATACTACCCGTTGTGTGTATTATCGCCGTAATCAGCGGCGCCATTAGCTCGACATTACCCACAGCAAAGGCTAATTGCATAAATAACACCGTAAAAATAATTAACGCCATACGGCGTGCACGTCGATCCTTTACAGTAAACAGTCGGCAGCACAAGGTGAGCAGATAAAGGCTGGTCACCAAGGCACCCAACCGATGAATAACGTGTATGGCTACCCTTGCATCACTTTCCAGTACACCCCCTAAATAATTGGGACCGATACTCTGGAGAATATTGAAACCATTCCTGAGGTCCATTTCTGGCCACCATTGATTCTGACAAGTCGGAAAATCTGGGCAGGCAAACGCAGCATAATTTGAACTTGTCCATGCGCCTAACAACATCTGTAGCCCCGTAATAACAATGGCAATAATGACCCAGGGTTTGATTTGAGTAAGGCTGCTGATAATTTCAGCTGGCATTTTCCAGCGCTGATCATCAAGGCGAAGCGTTAAGAGCCATAGCAATGAAAAAGTAACGACCCCTCCCAGCATATGTATAGTGACGACCTGGGGCCATAATTTAAGCGTTACTGTCCACATACCAAACAGTATCTGCCAAGCCACTAAAAATAAAATTAACGTTGGCAGACGAAATGGCGTATTTTCATTATCACGCTGACGCCAAGAAATGACTGCCAGACAGACAATAATTAGCCCAAGAGCACCAGCCAAAAATCGGTGTATCATCTCGAGTCCGGCCTTATCAACCTCCACAGGATTCCCGGGATACAACGCTTCGGCTTGCGAAATCTCATCGGCACTATTGACCCAAAGTAACTGGCCATAACAACCCGGCCAATCAGGGCAACCAAGGCCCGCATCCACAAGTCGAGTAAACGTCCCAAGTAGAACGACAATAATCGCCAGCGTACTCGCCACCAATGCCAGCCTAAAACCTGGCTTTTGAAACTTCGGTGTATTAAAAACCGACATCCGCACTATATTCTCTTTCTTCCGACAGGCTACTGGGGGGAATATTTCATTAAGTGTTCAATATCTTCGATCATTTCAGTCCCTTTATTTTCAAGGGTATATGACATCATTACCAGACCCTGCTGATCGACCAAATAGGCACGCATTGTACTTGTTTCGCTCTCTGAACTAAGGACTAATGGTGCATTGGTGCTTTCCAATAAAGCTTTCAGTTCCTGAGCGCTACCCCGATAGATATGAAGGAAAGGGTGGTTCTTCTTAAGATACCCCGCCGTCTCTTCAGACAGCTTCTCATCGAGAGCTATATACAACCGCTCAAATCGACGACTGTATTTACCCAGGCTAATATGAACTTGGCGGGTAAGATAGATCATTTCTCGACACTGGTCGATACATTCACCACCACCAGCAATCAGTAATCGCCACTTAGTTTTTTGTTCAGACAGCTTCCAGGGGTTTCCCTCCGAGTCTTCCAGCATAAGCCCCTCCATGGAGACTGGAGGCAGTACAAACTCTCCGTGGTTGGTCGTACCTAAGCTAGACAACAGGCTATTGCGCTGTTCCTCTGTGCTTGGAAACATTAAAAACCCAGCGATAATAACCCCACTGAGCATTCCAATCATCAGCCACACTTGCCAATGCCCACGTTTTTTTACCTGTTCTGTCATGGATGTTCTACCCCAAATTTTTTACTACACACTTGTTCACTGATCACTAATTTTTTCTCTATTCACGCGACGCCTTGTACTGATGACACAGCCTAGGTTGGAATTTGCAAAGAGCGTTAAAACCATAAGCACTAATGCTAATGCTGTCCATTGAACAGCATAACCCGTGTGTTTTTCCGGCTGTACACTAACTAACGCCCAGCCCGCCTCAAGTACACCTTGAGCGTCGGCATCCAATCTAAGAGTGTAGCTAAACAGTGGCAAGTTAATCTTTTTTGAGACAACTTCTGGGGCCGCATTCTGAATAATTTTTGGTCCAACCTCAACCTGCCAATTATCCTCCCCCAGCATTAACTGTTTACCCGGCGAGCGATAGAGATAACCCGTTAAGGTAACCTCACCGTCAACATCATCAATTTCTGGCAATACTGCACGATCACCATTGCCCATAATCCAACCGCGATTGACCAGTATCCACTGACCTGTACTTGTCTTGAAGAGGCTGATCACTTCATAACCTGGACGGCCTCTGCGGACTCTGTTATCCAGCAATAGAGGAGAGCGGTTATCGTATGTTCCTGTCACCCTTACACGCAAATATTCACTGCCACTCTGATCCAGCACTGCCCCAAAAACAACCGGCTCGGCAACTCCACGTTGGTGGTACATATCAAGCAGCAGCTTTTTCTCATCTGCACGATCCAGCTGCCAGAGCGCCAAGCTGACGGTAATGGGTAAAAAAATTGCTGTAAACAATAATACTTTCCAGTTCCATTGCCACTGGAAAGAAACGTCTGCTTGGTGCTGTGTCAGTTCTGACATCTGTGGTTAAATCACTCTCTTTCAACCGGGAAATAAAAACCCATGCTGCTTAAAGTTATTATCGTCTTACTTTTTATCGCTGTACTAATCAGTCTCAGTAGCGCTCTGGTTTTCCTGATGAAAGATGTTGGGAACTCGAGAAAACGTACGCTATATGCACTGGGTGTTCGTATTGCACTGGCTGTGGCACTGGTGGGAACAATCACCTGGGGCATTTACTCCGGCCAGCTCACTAGCCAAGCTCCTTGGGACAAGCAACTACATCCTGAGCGTGTTGCCTCACCAGGAAAAGAACCGTAGCTGCTTTGGTTAATCGCCAACTATTTTTACTTATCCCTAAGAAAAACGGCCAGGAAATTCCTGGCCGTTTTTGTTTTCTCAGCCTGTAGGCTGCTAGAACTAAAGCATACTAAATACTTTAGGCTAGGACATAGACAAAGATAAACAAGCCTACCCAGACCACATCAACAAAGTGCCAGTACCAAGATGCCGCTTCAAAACCAAACTGATCTTCAGAGTTGAAATGACCCTTAAGACCACGAAGGAATTGGATCAACAGCATAATAGTCCCCATGGTTACGTGAGCACCATGGAAGCCTGTCAGCATAAAGAAGGTGGTACCGTAGATTCCTGATTCCAGGGTTAAGCCCATATGCTGATAAGCGTGAATATATTCTTCAGCCTGCAACACTAGGAAGATAGCGCCCAATGCAACAGTGATTCCCAACCATAGGTTGAACTTACCACGATTGTTATTCTTTATTGCTGTATGCGCAATATGAACCGTGAAGCTGGAAGTCATCAGAACAATTGTGTTCCACAAGGGTAACCAGCTAAAAAGTTTATCCCAACCAGGGAAGCTCATATTTTGATCTGGGCCCTTAAATTGGGCAGCCTCACCATTGACCACCATGTCGGGTGTCGTCATCAAAGGCCAAGCCGCTTCAAAACCATCCCACAACAAAGCATTGGTCGATTCTCCAACGCCTTCTCCGCTCAGCCAAGGCAGGGCTAAGTTACGAACGTAATACAGTGAACCAAAGAACACCGCAAAGAACATCACTTCAGAAAAGATGAACCAACCCATACCCCAAACATAAGAGCGCTTGAGCTGGGCACTGTTCATTCCCGCCATATTTTCCTTTATTACCAGGCTAAACCAAGCGTAAAGGGTGAATGCCAGCACTAGTGCACCGGCCAAGAAGAACATCGCGCTACCGCCCTGTACCCAAGAACCGGCGCCATAGGCAATTAAGCCCAAACCGGTCGCTGCAAAGATGGGCAACCGGCTTTGCTCTGGAACGTGATAACTGCTCTCAGTTGACATTATTTTTCTCCGTTTGTGCCACACCTAACGATGTAGCTCTTGTCTTCAATTAAGTTGTGCGACTGCCCCATCTACACGGTCAGTCACATCAAATAATGTGTAGGACAACGTTATTGTATTGATGGCCTTTGGCAAATCCCGGTCCACAATAAATACTAGTGGCAAATCAGCGTCACTACCCGCATCCAGCGGTTGCTGATTAAAGCAAAAGCATTCCGTTTTGTGGAAATACTCAGCTGCACCAAATGGTGTCACATTGGGAATTGCTTGTGCGACCATAGCCCGGTTCGTACGGTTTTTAGCGTAAAATATTGCCTCTGTCGGTTCGCCTGGGTGTACCCTGACCTCATAAACCTTAGGAGTAAACTCCCAGGGCATGGCGCCATTATTGGTAGCAACAAACTGAACCTTTACCGTACGGGATGTATCCACACCCGCTTCCGAAACCTGGTAAGCACTTCCTGTCTTACCACCAATGCCGGTGACCTCACAAAAGACATCGTACAGTGGCGGCATTACGAATAACGCGAACAAGAACATGCCGGCCGCACCTACAACCAGTTTGACCAACGTCGCTCTGACGGGATTGGTCGGCATCTTCTCTTCCTTTACCTGTTACTTCACTTCCGGAGGAGTACTAAAGGTGTGGTAGGGCACTGGAGTAGCCAATGTCCACTCAAGACCTTCTGCACCTTCCCAGACCTTGGGCTCGCTTACTGGCGTGCCCGATCTGATCGTCCGGATAACAATAAACAGGAATAACAGTTGTGAGGCACCGTACATAAACGCCCCAATACTGGAGACCATGTTCCAGTCAGAAAACTGCAATGCATAGTCGGCATAACGACGTGGCATTCCTGCCAGCCCTAAAAAGTGCTGAGGGAAAAACGTTACATTGAAACCGACAAAGGACACCCAGAACTGCACCTTAGCCATGCTCTCGTCGTACATTCTTCCGCACCACTTGGGTAGCCAATAATAGACTGCAGCCGTCCCAGAGAACACCGCACCTGCCACCATCACATAGTGGAAGTGAGCAACCACGAAATAGCTATCGTGGTACTGCACATCCGCTGGCGCGATTGCCACCATAACGCCGGTAAACCCACCAATGGTAAACAAAATCACAAAGGCGATAGCAAATAACATCGGGGTTTCAAAGGTCATGGAGCCACGGAACATCGTGGATATCCAGTTAAAGACCTTCGCCGCAGTTGGTATTGCAATCAGCATCGTGGCGTACATAAAGTACAACTCACCACCGATTGGCATACCCACCAAGAACATGTGGTGAGCCCAAACAATAAAGGACAGGAAGGCAATGGAAGCCGTTGCATACACCATAGAGCTGTAACCAAATAATGGCTTACGGCTAAAGGTCGGAATGATATGAGAAATCACACCAAATGCCGGCAGGATAATGATGTACACCTCAGGGTGCCCAAAGAACCAGAATACGTGCTGGAACAAGACAGGATCACCACCACCAGCAGCATCGAAGAAGCTGGTACCGAAGTTGATGTCCATTAACATCATAGTTACTGCACCAGCCAGTACGGGCATAACCGCAATGAGCAGGAAGGCAGTAATTAGCCAGGTCCATACAAACATCGGCATTTTCATCAACGTCATACCAGGTGCTCTCATATTCAGCACTGTGGCAATAATGTTGATAGAACCCATGATGGACGAGGCCCCCATAATGTGAACAGCAAAAATAAAGAAGTTCACTGTGTCAGGAGCATAGGTGGTTGATAGCGGCGCATAGAAAGTCCACCCAAAATTAGGCGCACCTCCTTCCATGAACAGAGTGGATGCCATCAGCGCAAACGCAAATGGCAGAATCCAGAAGCTCAGGTTATTCATGCGAGGCAAAGCCATATCTGGCGCTCCGATCATCATCGGAATCATCCAGTTAGCCAAGCCTACAAACGCTGGCATGATGGCACCAAACACCATCACCAAACCATGCATGGTTGTCATTTGGTTAAAAAATTCAGGTCGAATAATTTGCATGCCGGGCTCGAATAACTCGGCGCGGATAATCATTGCAAAACTTCCACCCAACAGGAACATCGCAAAGCTGAACCAGAGGTAAAGCGTACCGATGTCCTTGTGGTTAGTGGTAAAAAGCCAGCGGCCAATACCTTTAGCGGGACCGTGTGCCATGACTTAATCCTCCCTTATTGGCCTTGTTTGAATTTGAGAACATCGATGGGCTGAACCGCATCACCTGTGTCATTACCCCAAGCATTACGCTCATAAGTAATGATGGCCGCCAGATCCACTTCTGAAAGCTGACCACCAAATGCTTGCATAGCTGTACCGGCTACACCATTAACAACCATATCTAGATGCTTGCTAATATCACCAGTAGCAACAGCACTGCCTTTCAGACCTGGGAATACACCCGGAATACCTTCACCGTTTGCCATGTGACAAGATGCACACGAGCGGTTGTAGGCTTCTTCACCCTTGGCCATCAATTCGTCAAGCGTGAAGGTTTTCTTCGTCAGCTCACGAATGGCTGCAACCTCGATTTTCTTCTCACTTAACCAGGCGTTGTACTCTTCTTTTTCGAGAACATTCACCACAATCGGCATAAAGGCATGGCCTTGACCACAAAGCTCAGCACACTCACCACGGTAAACACCCGGCTCGTCGACAGAGGTCCAGGTCTCATTAACCATACCGGGAATCGCATCTTTCTTTACGGCAAAGTCTGGAACCCACCAGGAGTGGATCACATCTTTAGCTGTGATTAGGAAGCGAACCTTGGTATTAACAGGAATGACCAGTGGCTCGGAAACTTCCTGGAGATAGTATTGGCTTTTAGGCGCTGTGTTATAAATTTCAGTTTCTGGTGTGGCCAGCTCACTCATGAAGACAACTTCTTCACCGAGGTACTCATACTGCCACTTCCACTGATAAGCGGTGATTTTAATATCCATCTCAGCTTCTGATGTGTCATACACTTTTAACAGCGTACTGGTTGCTGGTATGCACATCACAATCAGTATCAGTGCTGGAATGATGGTCCAGACAACTTCAGCCGTTGTATTTTCGTGAAAGTTTGCTGCTACAGCACCGCGTGACTTGCGGTGTGCATACATGCTGTAAAACATCACACCAAAAACGCCGATACCAATAACCACACAGATCCAGAAAGCGATCATGTGGATATCGTAAATTGCGTTGCTTACCGAGGTTACCCCCCTAGGCATATTAACTGCCCAACGCTGAGCTTCTTCTGCGAGTACTTTGCCTGAAGCGGCAAGTGACATTACAGGGGCAAGCACAAGCGCGAAAAGCATATTTGCTCTTCTTGACATCGCCCTATCTCCAAATTAGTTATTGTTTATATTTATTAATCCCCTGAAAAATAGTCGCGATACACGACATCTTGCAGGGGACACCACCTGAGTATATCAGACTTTAGTATTACCCCTCTACACCATCAATCAACCTTTCTGTCAGAATATGGCTCTACACTAGGCATCCATGTCATGAATCAAACACACCGCCAAAAGGTTTTATCCATCGCTCTTCCTATGACGGCAGCCAGCATGAGCATCCCTCTTCTAGGCCTTGTAGACACAGCTATTTTGGGCCATTTAGCGCGCGCGCATTACCTTGGCGCAGTGGCTGCTGGCAGCAGTGTTTTGATCATGCTTTTTTGGCTATTTGCCTTTCTTCGAATGGGCAGCACAGGTCTAACTGCGCGCGCCTGGGGTGCCGGCGACGATAACCGCTGCCTGGAGTTACTTGCTCAATCGCTGGTACTCGCTGTACTGCTGGGGTTAATACTAGTGATATTCCAGGCACCCTTACTCACAACAGTCCTCGATTTAATTAAGCCTTCCGACGAGGTTCGCATACTTGCTTTTGAATACTGCCAAATCCGCATTTTTGCTGCACCGGCTACCCTAGGCACTCTCTGCGCCATGGGCTGGCTTCTAGGGTTGCAGCGTGCCAAAGCTACATTGCTGCTAGTTCTGCTGACAAACCTGACTAACATCAGTTTGGATTTTCTGTTTATCGTTGGCTTCGACATGAACAGCAAAGGGGCTGCCTGGGCATCTTTTACTGCTGAATTATTTGGTTTTGCTCTGGCATTAGTGTTGGTTGCTACACAACTGTCGAAGATGCATGGATCGATTAATCGCGCGTATTTGTGGCAGTGGCATCGCTATCGAGAATTACTCGGGGTCAACCGACATCTGTTTATCCGAACGGCTTGCCTGGTATTTACCATGGTTTTTTTCACCGCTCAGGGTGCTCGACAGGGGGACAGCATCCTCGCGGCCAATGCCATCTTAATGCAATTACTATTACTGGTGGCCTATACCCAAGACGGGTTTGCCCATGCCGCAGAATCACTCACTGGCCACGCCATCGGCACGAACAACCTCGACGAATTTTATACTATTTGTAAGGAGGTTACTTTTTGGGGGCTGGGAATTTCCTGTTTAGCAACCATAGCCTACGTCTTTTTCCCCAACACTATTATTGCCATTTTTACCGACCTTCCCGAGGTGGCCACTGCAACCCGACTTTATTGGCCATGGCTCACAGCCTTGCCTTTGGCAGGGCTGCTCTGCTTTACCGCTGACGGTATTTTTATTGGCACCGGAAAAACCCGAGCAATGCAAGACACTATGTTACTGGCCGCCTTTGGCCTGTTTCTACCTCTCTGGTATTTCTCTCAACCTCTGGGTAACCACGGCCTTTGGCTGGCCTACCTCAGCTTTCTCGTTATTCGTAGTTTACTCATGGGCGGCATGTTTATTCATTACAGTCGCCAGTCTCTTTGGGCTCCAAACAAAACCTGACGATTACAAACATAGCCTTCTTATGCAAAGATGTTCTTTGCCTTTTTGCTCCGCTCAACTAGCTTTGGTATATGGATACTGTCAACATTCGCCAAGCCATCGCCGCAGCTAGGGCTCACGAGAACACCACAAGCCAGTTAGCCCTACTATTAAAGGTTAGAGCCAACGATCTTCACCATTCCGTTCAGCTTCCCCCACAAAACATTGTGCCAGCATTGCTCAACTTCATTATTCACTACATCGACCAGGTTCCTGAGTTTATCGATGCTGTCGATACCATCGCCGATGAATGCGACATAACGGACTATACCGAGCCAGTCATGTCGATTGCGAAGGAGTTCTTTATTCAACCCCCCAGTTTGATTGAAGGGCATGAAGGGCTAAACGCTTTGATGGATGAATCCTATCTGGCTCACCGGTTGATTGAGGAAGTCAATGACCGCTTCATGTCCTGCTATAACACTCCCTTGGTGCCAATGGATATGACTCGCTCAAACCTCATTATCCACCACCTGATCGGAGAGCCTTTTGCCAACCAGCTGGATCAGGCGGTACACCTGATTACGGATAACTTACAGAGTCACGACTTGGTATTTGTCCCGGATGCTTGTAAAGAAGATAGAAGCCACCGCTGGGCAAACGACCTGCAACGGTGGCCGTGCTTGGTTGATAACCTCTCGGTCAATTTGCTACTGAACGGACAGTCTGTCCGAATCATGATTCACTAATTCGAGCTGTCTGGGTCAACTAGCCTAACCGGTTTTGTTTCGGCCAGCTTTTCTTCCTCGGTAAGATTCACCCTTGTTTCTAGCTCTTTAGGTGCACTCTGTAGAAACATCTGTTCCTTAAAACCACAGCTCACACATTCACGGAAATCCTTGCCGTCTTCACTGAACACCGTCAACTTATCCATTTCACTGCATCTAGGACAGACCGCTCCGGCAATAAAACGTTTTTGAGCTTTAAACATAAGGGATCTTCTAATTTAAATTAAAATACTCTGAGCCACTGAAGCACCAAAATGACTTGAGGCTTCTGGAGGTATGGCTATTATAACGTTAAGTATCACTGATCACGGAACCGTATCATGACCGACAATATTAGATCTCACAAAGGCATCACTCCAACTCTGGGAAACAAGGTTTATATTGACCCCGCAGCCACCGTGATTGGCGATGTTACCTTAGGTGATGATGTCTCTGTATGGCCTGGCGCAGTCATCCGGGGCGATATGCACAATATTTCTGTGGGCAACCGCTCCAACGTACAAGACAGAGCCGTACTACATATCACCCACGCCAGTGACTTTAACCCGGGCGGCTGGCCGCTCACCATTGGCGATGACGTTATTATTGGTCATGGCGCCATTTTACATGGGTGTACTTTAGGTAGCCGGATTCTGGTGGGGAATGGTGCGATTGTTAATGATGGTGCTATCGTGGAAGACGAGGTAATTATCGGTGCGGGAACGGTGGTTCCCCCCGGAAAACGACTGGAAAGCGGCAACCTCTACGTAGGCAATCCCTGTCGGTTATTGCGTACCGCCTCAGACGCTGAGCGAAAATTCTTTACCTACTCACCACAAAACTACGTAAAACTTAAAGACCAATATTTGGCCGAACAGGCCGGTGATTGGCGCAATGCGGTGGAATGATTTGGGCCAAAAACTGAGCGCTATTTGCTCTCTAACAAATCTTTGTAGCCGCCTTCATTACTGGTATTAAAATACCCCATGCCCTCTAGCTCCCACTGGGCGACGCCCGCCCGGCGACCACTGCCGCAATAGAGCTTAATCGGAGTCTTTTTGTCTGGAGCAAGCTCTGTGATTCGCTCTGCAATTTCTATGTGGGGGATATTTATAGCCTGAGGCAAATGTCCTGATTCATATTCAGATGCCGATCGAACATCGATCCACAATGCTTCTGCAGCAAACAATGGTGAGCTAACCCATAGAGATAACCCGACAAGCACAACAAGTTTTCCAAACAATTTTTTCATGCGCTACACCCTCACAAATTACAATCTACATCTAAGATCAGCAATCACCGTTTTGGTTTCCGGCTTGACTCCACGCCAAACATGGAAAGATTCTGCAGCCTGCTCGACCAGCATACCCAAACCATCGGCAACACCACTCGCTCCATGCCGTTTAGCCCATGCCATAAATACTGTTGGTTCCGCACCGTACATCATGTCATAGCAGTTCGCATTTTCTGCCAAAAGCTCATCAGGCAGGGGGGGGAGGTCTCCGGACAAGCTGGCGCTCGTGCCATTAATGACCAGATCAAACTGCTGTCCTGGCAACATATCAAAACCGCAGCCCAGCAAGTAACCCTTTTCGGCAAAACCTTTCGATAACTGTAAGGCTTTATCTATGGTCCGGTTGGCAATCACTACATGCTGCGGCAACAATTCAAGTAACGGTTCAAGTACCCCACGTACTGCACCCCCCGCACCAAGTACCAAGACCTTCTTAGCTTTAATTTGCCAGCCCAGGTTGCCCGCCATGTCTCGAACCATGCCAATACCGTCTGTGGTATCACCCAGCACGGTGCCATCTTCCTGCAAACTCAACGTATTCACGGCACCGGCATGACGAGCTCGAGCAGTAAGCTTGGCGGCATAACTATAGGCCTCTTGTTTAAACGGCACAGTAATATTTAGCCCCTTACCACCCGCAGTAAAAAAGGCATCTGCCGCTTCAGTAAACCCACCCACATCAACCCGTTGTTTTTGATAGCAGATATCTTCACCTGTTGCTGAAGCAAATGCTGTGTGGATAGCCGGGGATTGGCTGTGTTCTATAGGGTTGCCAAAAACGGCATAGTTATCGGTCATAGCTGGGCCTGTTAACGCTCTATACTTGTCATTATCTAAAGCTCAATACTTGTCATGATCTAAAGAGGGTTACACCCAAGCCTGGGGCTGAAGGTAGACATCATATAATTCTGCTTCGGCTGTACCGGGCTCAGGCTGCCAATCATACTCCCACCGCACTTGGGGCGGGAGTGACATCAGGATAGATTCGGTGCGACCACCTGTCTGCAATCCAAATAAGGTACCCCGATCATAGACCAAATTAAATTCTACATAGCGGCCGCGACGGTACAACTGGAACTGCCTTTCCCGTTCACTCCAGGACATCCCTTTGCGACGCTGGATAATGGGCAAATAGGCCTCCAGATAACTATCGCCCACTGAGCGCATCAAACCAAAACTTTGCTCAAAACCGGGTTGGTTGTAGTCATCAAAAAATAAACCGCCCACACCTCTAGGCTCATTGCGATGCTTGAGAAAGAAATAATCATCACACCATTGTTTGAACCGAGGGTACACCTCTTCACCAAAAGGATCACAGGCTGCCTTGGCTGTCTGATGCCAATGTTGGCAGTCCTCCAAATTACCGTAATAGGGCGTCAGGTCATAACCGCCCCCAAACCACCATACAGGCTCCTCCCCCGGCTTTTCTGCAATGAAAAATCGTACATTGGCATGGGAGGTAGGAACATAGGGGTTTTCCGGGTGCATCACCAAGGAAACACCCATCGCTTCAAAAGATCGTCCCGTTAATTCCGGGCGTGCAGCAGTGGCGGAAGGCGGTAACTGTGTGCCATGTACATGAGAGAAATTGACGCCTCCTTTTTCAAAGATACCGCCCTCTGTGATAACTCTGCTTCGACCTCCGCCCCCCCCTTCGCGAGCCCAACTGTCTTCCTTGAACGACGCCTGCCCGTCTTCTGTCTGCAAAACACCACAAATACGATCCTGTAGTTCCAGTAGATAAGCTTTAACTGCCGCTTTATCTGTCATGCTCTTAACACCTGTTTAAAGGGTTTGGAAAAAAAGGCCCAAGAATAGCCTAGGATAGGATGGCTAAACAAACACCTCTATCCTGAACGTAGTGTTTCACCGGTGACTAAATGCTTAATGGGGGTAGGGTTCCTACTCTTGCCCAACGACCCCGGTACCAGATAATCAAGCTTGTCTCGAAAGTACAAATTTACTTTCAATATACTTTTAGCTGGTGGCAAGCCGTGGGGGTTCGCTGATGTGGACACTAGAGGCCCACCAAATTTTCGACACAATGCCACAGAAACAGGATGATCTGTCACTCGAAGAGCCAGTGTATCCTGGCCCCCTGTAATCCATGGGGGTGCTACATGATTATTGGGAACAAGCCAGGTTTGAGCGCCAGGCCAGCTAGCATCTAACTGATCTCGGTATTCTGGTAACAAACCCACCAAAAATGGTTGGAACTGATGAATAGATGCCGCGATAAGAATAAGGCCCATTCCTCGGCCTCGACGTTTCATCGCCAATATTCTTTCAACCGCTGTTGCACAAAATGGGTCACAACCCAGCCCCCAAACAGCTTCCGTGGGATAAGCCACAACACCGCTGCTGTTTAAAACAGCAGCGGCTTGGGCAATATGTTGATGGCTATAGTAGGGGTGGCTCATAACGGTTGTGCTCAGCCGTTATTCAGCTTCTCTTGCAGAGCAGTATCTTTTGCAAGAATGATGCGAGCATTGTCAGCACGCTCATCAAGTAGCTTCTGATGCAATTGGGGGTCTGATACACCCAGTATTTGCGTTGCCAAGTACGCCGCATTTTTTGCGCCGGCTTTTCCGATTGCTACCGTAGCCACAGGAATTCCCCCGGGCATTTGAACCGTAGAAAGCAGTGCATCAAGGCCATCCAGAGAAGCATTGATCGGTACACCAATCACTGGTCTCAGCGTGTTGGCCGAGACGGCGCCTGCCAAGTGGGCCGCCATGCCGGCAGCACAAATAAAGGCCGCACAGCCCCGGGTATCGGCATCTTGAACATAGCTATGTGTCGCCTCAGGCGTACGATGCGCTGATAGAATCTTTACTTCAAAAGGCACATCAAATTTCTTCAAAATCTCGAAACTGGCTTCCATCACAGGAAGGTCTGAATCAGAGCCCATTAATATCGCGATAAAGGGTTTGCCCATGGTTTTGTCCCCTCAGAAAAACAGGGCAGGCTACCCGAATAATCTATCTATGGCAATAATTTACATCAGCCGATGATATCGCCCATGACTACTTTCAATCGCCCCGTCGAGTTCTAGCAATATCAGCTGGTGGTTGAGTGTGGCAATTGGCAGCCCGGTTCTTTCTACCAGAGTATCAATATCTACGGGGTCAAACCCCAAGGCTTCAAGGAGCGAGCCATTTTCATCACTACCTATTTTTTTATTGCTAGGCTCCATTTCCGTATAAGCCAACATTCCTCCTAACTGCTCAACAATATCCTGAGCTGATTCCACCAGAGTTGCCCCCTGCTTTAACAGATGGTGACTGCCTTTACTCAGTACATTATGAATAGAACCCGGAACAGCAAATACTTCTCGACCCTGCTCCATAGCATATCTGGCAGTAATCAGAGAGCCGCTCCTGATAGCCGCTTCCACCACCATCGTGCCGAGACTGAGTCCACTGATGACACGGTTTCGTCGGGGAAAATTGGCGGGCAGTGGAGGTGTGCCCGGTAGAAATTCGCTGATGATGACGCCGCTATTATCAAGAATTTGCTGATATAGCTCACGATGTTGTCTTGGGTAGACCACATCTAGTCCCGTACCAAGCACCGCCACTGTTTTTCCCGTTTTAAGCGCACCGATATGGGCTGCACCATCAATGCCCAACGCCATGCCACTGGTAATAGCAAAACCACTACCTGCCAACATTCTGGCAAACTCTGAGGCAATATTAAGTCCTGAGGCGGTGGCATTACGACTGCCCACAATAGCGATCTGGGGAAGAGAAAGCAGCCCAACATCACCTAGAACAAACAACAGCGTTGGGGGTGTAGCAATCTCTTTGAGTAACGGTGGAAATAACGGATCCACAATACTCAGGCAATGCACCTCATTAGCTTGGCACCAAGCTAATGTGTCATTGGCGCGAGCTTCTAAGGCTGTTTTGTCCCGCAATAAACTGTTGAGGCTTTGCCGGGCTCTTTTTGATAGCGTCTCTTTTGATAGTGACTCTTTTGATAGCGCCTTTGGCCACTGCTCTGAGCCTGTCGATAACACAACGTCCAGAGAACCAAATACTTGGTAGAGTTTGCCAATATCAGTCGTTGATAAGCCTTGATGAAAATGCAGCATCAATGCTGCTTTGGACTCCTTGTCCACGGTATCGCTCCTTATAGTCCTTTGTACTCTTTGTTGCTCCCTGTACTTCTTACGAAGGTTTATCCATAAAAAACGCCGACATCTGTCGGCGTTTTCAACCCCTATTAGGTTAAGGGTTCTTTACAACATCATTGACAGCAAGAGGTCGATCAGCACTGAGCACCAGCCCGTAACTCATCTTCTCAAAAGTCCGGAAAATCATCAGCAGGCCACCACGCTCATCGGGCAATGTGATCTTTTCCTTGGCAACTTTGTCTGTAACAGTTTCCCCTTGCTTGTAGATCGCAAGCACGTTGCCAGGTGCAAGTCCTTCACGTTCGCCACGGTTGATGGCAACAACATCCAAATGACCCACTTGGGAAATACCACCTTCCACCGCCATAATGACACCCTCAACGGTATCTTCGGGGGCACTAGGGTAGAACGTAGACTCCATGCGCCGCTCTTCATGTGGCAAGAGACGCTCACCAACCCGAACTTCTTCCTCTGTTCTGGTCGCCAACAAGGTACCAATATCAGCATCTATGGTTTTCAGCTTAGCTGAACCCACGTCCTGAGCCCGAATACCCAATAACTCTTCAGTCTCAGGGTCTATGTAGGGCTTGCCGATTCGGTACAAACCATATGCTGGTGTTTCATCAAACTGGCCTCGCGCATAGAACGTATCGCCAACACCAGAAAGTAGGCGTTTTTCATACCCAGCAACAACATAGGGGGCGGCATCGGCCTCCTCCTGAGTAACGATACGGTTGCGTGACAAGAAATTATTGATGATATCCAGCGGCAGTGCTGGTATTGCTTCCGCATGAGGCAAGACCTTAATGCCCGGCGATAGCTTCACATCCCGGCCACGCTCCAGCATCAAGCGGGGGCGGCCATCGATATAAACCAATGAGATAATATCGCCAGGATAAATTAGGTGTGGATTGCGGATCTGTGGATTCGCATACCAGATTTCCGGCCAAAGCCAAGGATCCCTCAGATAAAGCTCGGAAATATCCCAAAGGGTGTCACCCTTTTTAACGGTATATTTATCGGGGACATCATTATTAAAGGGGGCTTCTGCCGCAATGGCTATAATCGCAAAAGTACAAGCAGCTACTATTCCCAGCAATGTTTTTTTCATTTTTTGGCCGTCCTGTATGCTCTATCCCGATTGAGTGTATACTTCCCACCCCAAGGCATTATTGTCTAAAACCTCTTCATTAGCACTATGTTAGCAGTGGTTTACGCCAGATTGCTAGAAGCTCGTCACAAACAAATGGCAATACTAAATATACTCGAATTTCCTGACTCTCGCCTCCGAACAGTAGCAAAACCTGTTACTGAGGTGGATGACAGCACCCGTGCCTTACTGGATGACATGCTGGAAACTATGTACCACGCACCAGGTATTGGGCTAGCAGCCACCCAAATAAATGTACACCTGCGTATTATTGTCATGGATTTATCTGAGGATGCCAGCGAGCCTTTGGTCTTGATCAACCCTGAAATTGAAGTGCTCGACAGTGAAACCTGCCCCAACCAAGAGGGCTGTTTGTCCGTTCCCGGTTTCTATGAAACGGTAGAACGCCCAGCACATATTCGTCTCAAAGCATTAGATAGAGAGGGAACACCTTTCGAATTAGAGCCTGAAGATTTGATGGCCGTTTGTATCCAGCATGAAATTGACCACCTCGATGGCAAACTATTTGTGGACTATCTTTCCGCATTCAAACGAAGTCGCATCAAGAAAAAGCTGGAAAAACTTCACCGCCGTCAAGATGAGCCTGCTTAGGGCCTGTTAACCCTCGTAAGGAATACTACATTGCGCATTGTTTTTGCTGGCACCCCCGAATTCGCTGCCCATCACCTGCAATCTCTCCTGGATGATGATCACCATAAAATAGTTGCTGTTTACACCCAACCAGATCGCCCGGCTGGGCGCGGGAAAAAACTCACCCCCAGCCCAGTCAAGGCACTGGCTCAGACTCATGGGTTAACAGTCAATCAACCCGTTAGCCTGAAAGAGGCCGAACAGCAGAAAATTCTTAACGATCTGAATGCCGATATTATGGTGGTGGTGGCCTATGGCCTGCTGCTATCCAAGGCTATTCTGGACACGCCACAGCTTGGCTGTATCAACGTACACGCTTCACTGTTACCGCGTTGGCGTGGTGCGGCACCCATTCAGCGTGCGATCGAGGCTGGTGACAAAGAAACCGGTGTCACGATTATGCAAATGGACATAGGCCTGGATACTGGCGATATGCTACTCAAGGCCCACTGTCCGATTACCGAGACAGATACTGGCGGCTCACTTCACGATAAACTCGCCTCCATTGGCCCGCCGGCACTACTCAAAACCCTACTGGAGTTGGAAGAAGGCTCTGCTGTCGCCGAAAAGCAAGATGATGAACTGAGTAACTACGCCCCTAAAATAAGCAAGGATGAAGCGCTGGTGGACTGGAGCCAATCCGCCAAGGTTATCGCCCGTAAAGTCCGAGCATTTAATCCATTCCCCGTGACCTATACCACCCTTGGGAATAAGGGCCAGGAGCGAACTGAGCGTGTTCGCTTTTGGCAAGCCGAGAGGAGCATGGATTGTACCGAAGCTGACCCTGGCACCATTATCGATGCAACCAATAGTGGTATCCGGGTTAATACGGGGGAGGGTAGTCTATTAATTACCGAGCTTCAGCTGCCGGGCAAAAAACGACTGCCAGTGGCAGAACTGCTCAAGTCGCGTGCTGATCTCTTCACCCCCGGTACGGTGCTTGGTCAGGGGATAACAGGCCTGTGAATGTTCGTGTGGCCGCCGCCAAGATTATTGCTAGCGTATTAAACGATGAAGGTTCACTGAGCACATTGCTGCCACAGTACACCCCCAAGGTTGAAGAGCGAGACCGGGGGCTACTACAACAACTCTGTTATGGCACACTACGGTACTACCCAAGAATTGCTGCCTACCTGAACTTGCTACTTACCAAGCCCTTCAAGGCAAAAGACCGGGATTTGGAAGCCGTGCTTGCATGTTCTCTCTATCAGCTATTGGAAACCCGCGTTCCCTCCCACGCCGCCGTCAATGAAGCGGTTGCTGCCTGTAAAGCACTCAAAAAGCTCTGGGCCAAAGGGTTAGTCAACGCCGTACTACGTCGTTTTCTTCGCGAACGGGCTGAACTGGATGTAGCACTGAAAGATAACCCTACATTTAACACCGCGCACCCAGACTGGCTACGATCGATTTGGCAGGAAGCTTGGCCCCAGCAGCTGGACAACATTGTTCTGGCAAACAATACACAGCCCCCCATGACCCTGAGGGTGAACCACCGCCACCTCAGCAGAGAAGCGTATCTCGAACGCCTCAACGTGGCTGGCATAGATGCCACTGCTGCTCCGTGCAGCAGTGACGGCATCACACTCAAAAGTCCACAGGATGTATTAGCGTTGCCGGGATTTACTGAGGGTGATGTCAGCGTGCAGGATGAGGCCGCTCAACTTTCTGCTCAGTTGTTGAGTTTGGAGCCTGGACAGCGGGTGCTGGATGCCTGCTGTGCGCCTGGTGGCAAAACCTGCCATATTCTGGAGCTGCTCGATAACACCGGCGAAGTAGTCGCCCTGGACATCGCAGAAAACCGGCTAGAGCGCGTCGAGGAGAACCTTGAACGACTAGGCCTGCAGGCAGAATTAATAGCTGCCGATGCCGCTGATACAAATACCTGGTGGGACAACAAGCCCTTTGACCGCATCCTGCTAGATGCCCCCTGTTCAGCCACCGGTGTCATCCGTCGCCACCCCGATGTGAAACTACTGCGCAAGCCGGCAGATGTTGCTAAGCTTGCGAAATTACAACTAACTCTTTTGAAGGCTCTTTGGCCATTACTGGAGGAAGGTGGGATTTTACTCTACGCAACCTGCTCGACCCTCCCGCAGGAGAATGATCAGGTGATACTGGAATTTATCCGGTCTATCAACAATGCTTCAGTGGAAAAGGTTGCTATTACGGCAGGAATTGAAACACCAGTAGGGCGCCAACTTTTACCCCAAGTTAACGGGCACGACGGCTTTTACTATGCTCTGCTAAGAAAGACTGCGACAGATTAGAGGTTAGCTGCCGTAAATACTTAACAGCAGCTAACCTGGATTCAATCAACGGGACTATCCATTAAACGGGACTAACCGTTATGAAAATTGTAATTATTGGTGCCGGTCAAGTTGGTGGCACCCTTGCTGAGCACCTCGCCGGTGAAGCCAATGATATTTCTGTGGTGGATCTGGACGGACGACGTCTGCGTGAGCTTCAGGACCGCCTTGATATCCGTACTGTTCAGGGCATGGGCTCTCACCCGGATGTGCTGGTACGTGCCGGTATTGAAGACGCCGATATGTTGGTGGCTGTCACCAACAGCGATGAAGTCAATATGTGTGCCTGTCAGGTTGCCCATACATTGTTTCGAACGCCCACCAAGATTGGCCGGGTAAGAAATCGTAGTTACACCTCTAAAAATAATCGTGAACGCTTATTTAACGACAGCAATTTTCCCGTTGATTTTCTGATCACCCCAGAACAGGTTGTCACCGACTATATCCATCGGTTAGTTGAGCAGCCCGGCGCTCTTCAGGTATTGGACTTTGCCAATGGGTTGGTGCAATTAGTTGCCGTTCGGGTCGTAAAAGGTGGGCCTCTCTTAGGCCAAGAACTACGGCTATTACGCGAACACATGCCTAAAGTGGATGCCCGAGTTGCCGCTATTTTCCGGCGTGATAGCCCCATTGTTCCGGAAGGTGACACGGTGATTGAAGAAGACGATGAAGTCTTCTTTATTGCCGCGAAGAAAAATATCCGCAAAGTCATGAGTGAACTGCGAAGACTGGATAATCCCTATCGCCGGTTAATTATCGCTGGTGGAGGTAATATCGGATACCGCCTGGCCAAAGGCCTGGAAAACCGATACAACGTCAAAATTATTGAGTTTTCTGAAACGCGCTGCGAGTACATCTCAGAGCGCCTCAATAAAACCGTTGTACTCCATGGTTCAGCAACAGATCAGGATTTATTGCTCGAAGAAAATATCGATAAAACCGATGTTTTTCTGGCCCTGACAAATGATGATGAAGTAAACATTATGGCCTCTCTGCTGGCTAAACGTCTCGGTGCCCGCAAGGTAATGACACTGATCAACAACCCCGTCTACGCCAACTTAGTACAAGGTGGTGAAATTGATATTGCGATTTCACCCCAGCAAGCAACAACCAGTATTCTTCTCGGCCATGTACGTAGAGGTGATACCGTAAGCGCACACTCTCTGCGTAGGGGTGCTGCCGAAGCCATGGAAATCATTGTTCATGGAGACCACAATACCTCGAAGGTGGTTGATCGCGCCATTCAGGATATTAAATCTCCCCCGGGGACCACACTTGCGGCACTGGTGCGAGATGGAGAAGTCATTATTGCCCACCACGATACGGTGGTTAGAAATAACGATCATGCCATTGTATTTGTGGTGGACAAAAAGCGTACCCGGGAAATTGAAAAACTGTTTTCTGTCGGATTCACCTTCTTCTAACGGCGCCTTATTAGATCATGCACTTTACCGTTATCTCAAAAGTTCTCGGCATGCTGTTAATGATCTTCAGCCTAACACTGCTGCCACCCATTTTAGTCGCCAGCATCTACGGAGAAGGAACCCAACAGGCATTTTTTCTGTCCTTTGCTATTACCTTTTCGATCGGTATGTTGATGTGGCTACCCTACAGCCGCAATCAGGCGGAACTGCGTACCCGTGATGGATTTTTAATTACTGTCATGTTTTGGCTAGAGCTAGGGCTGGTGGGGGCGCTGCCCTTTGTATTAGTTGATGCTCTCGACCTGTCATTTACCGATGCATTATTTGAATCCATGTCTGGCCTCACCACCACCGGAGCCACGGTAATTACCGGGCTGGACCTTTTACCCAAATCCATTCTCTATTACCGCCAGCAACTTCAGTGGCTGGGCGGTATTGGTATTGTGGTTATTGCTGTGGCTATTATGCCAATGCTCGGGGTAGGTGGCATGCAGCTCTATCGTGCAGAAACACCAGGTCCAGTTAAAGACAGTAAACTCACTCCGCGAATTACGGAAACGGCCAAAGCGCTGTTTCTGATTTACGTCACCCTGACCATTACCTGCATGATCGCCTACTGGCTAGCAGGAATGACCTTTTTTGATGCCCTGGCTCACAGCTTTTCCACCGTCGCTATCGGCGGTTTCTCCACCCACGATGCCAGTATGGGTTACTTCGAGAATAACCCCGCCATCATCAGTATCTGTATTTTCTTTATGATCGTTTCAGGGCTTAGCTTCGGATTACATTACTACGCCTGGATTCGTAAGTCAGTCTCTCATTACCCACGCAACCCCGAAGCTAAAATGTATCTGGTGATGCTCTTGGTCGGCGCTGTTCTGGTCTGCCTCTACCTCTATTTCAGCGACACCTATAACATGAAAGACAGCCTCTACCATGGCACCTTCCAAATGGTTTCAATCATGACCACCACCGGCTTTGCCACGGACAACTTCAGTGTATGGCCCAGCTTTGTGCCCTTCCTGTTAGTGTTCTTTTCCTTCTTTGGTGCCTGTGCAGGGTCTACCGGCGGTGGTATTAAAGTCGGTCGAATGCTGATTCTTGCCAAGCAGGGCATCCGAGAAATCTATCGGTTGATTCACCCCAGCGCCATATTCCCTATCAAGATACGGAATAAGCATGTGCCTGACAGAATTACCGATGCCATTTGGGCTTTCGTCGGCGTTTATCTGGCCGTCTTCTACTTTATGGTTTTACTACTGATGGCTTCCGGGCTGGACTATATTACCGCTTGGTCAGCCACTGCCGCCTCACTGAACAATCTGGGCCCCGGCCTAGGTGAAGTCGCCGCTCACTATGGTGGTATCAACACCTTTGCAAAATGGGTGCTATGCAGTGGCATGATTCTGGGCCGGCTGGAAATCTTTACCCTGCTGGTATTATTTACCCCCATGTTCTGGCGCAGATAACTCAGCCCAGTACTGGGGAGTCCTTATGGGCGCTCTTATGTCTCTCACTGAAAACCTGGAAAAGATGTTAGCCAACGGCAATGATTCCGCCATGCTCCGGTTTGGTCTTGGCAGCGCCTATTTCAATGACAAAAACTATCAACAAGCCATTCCACACCTAAAAAAATGTATCGAATGGGATAACAGCTATTCTGCTGCCTACAAATTATTGGGGCGGGCACAAATTAAAGTAGGCTTGAGTGATCAAGCCAAAATTACGCTAGAGACGGGCTTGAAGCAGGCTGCTTTAAGTGGTGACAAACAAACTGAGCGAGAAATTTCCGTCTTTTTAAAGAAACTGGAAAAACACTGAAGGGTTTTTTATCCATGCGCACCTTTGTATTGCGAGCCAGAGCAGCCCCCACCGACAGTCAGCGCCTATTGGCGTCTGTTGGCCAAGACGCTCATACCGAAATTCTAGCGCACACCCTGATGAACGCCATCTTTGTCGCGCAATCTCACCGCGATGACGTGGTTGTTCACCTGGTGCTGGAAAGCACTCAGGACTTTTCCCGCACCATTTGTTTTACCGCGAGTGGTATGCGGGATATCGGCGGTTTTCACGAACAGGCGCTGCTGAACAAAGTCGCCAAGGCTCTGGATGTATCTAAAGGGATGACCAAGGAGGACGAGCGTAACGTAGAGGCCGGAATAACTGTCCGCACCATCAGCTTTGAAAAGCTGGTGCAAGAACTGGCGGAAGATCATCAGCTATTTGTTATGGACAAGAAAGGCACGCCTATTCGCGAACAAGTATTTGGAGGCAGCCCCTGCTTTTTACTTACCGACCATATCCAAATGCCAAAGAAGAGTTTCAATAGTTTGAAACGGTTGGGCGCAGAAAAAATTAGCCTGGGACCAAAAATGCTATTTGCTTCCCAATGTGTGGTGCTGATCCATAACGAATTGGATCTTTGCTAAAAGCACTCGGGTCCCTTTATGCCTGCCCCTTAATCTCATTCTTCGCTTTTATGTGAAAGGGTATGAGCATGTAGCTCCCAATTTTGACCATCAAATTTTACAACTTTTATCGATTTAGGCTCAGCATCCAAGCAACGAACATTAATATCAACACCATCTGGATTTGATCGAGGTGTATAAAAGGGCTTGATACCACAGACTTTACAAAATGTGTGTTTAGCGACTCCAGTATTGAATGTATATATTTTTATCTGTTCTTTTCCCGAGAGTAATTTAAACGAACTCTTTGGCACAATCATGTGGAGAAAGCCTGATTTTGAACAGATCGAACAATTACAGTCCTCAGCTTCAATATTTTCTGGTGCTTCCACCTCAAAACAAATCGCGCCACAGTGGCAGCTTCCTTTATAAACCATGAAATTCTCCAGAAAATATGGCGCCGCCTAAAAACTCGCCTACCCCTACTCCCTCACTTAAGCTCTCGAGCCCGGTAGTACGCTTGCTCAGAAATCTTATGGTATTTAATCGCCTGTTTCTGAAAAGCTTTTTGAGAGTCGTAGACCTTTTTAAAGCCAGTATCTTCGGCTGCCATTTCTTGCAACACCTGTTGGGTAATTCGATGTAATTCTGCTAACACATCATCGGGTAACTGGCGCAGCTCAACACCGTGGGTATTCACCAGCTCATCCAATGCGGCGTTGTTCCGTGCAGTGTAGTCATCCAGCATATCCTGGTTAGTCGCTCGTGCAGCGCCCTCCACGATGGCTTGTAAGTCTTCGGGCAGTGATTCATGGGCTTGCTTGTTAACCATTAATTCGAGGGTGGGGCCTGGCTCGTGCCATCCGGGGTAGTAGTAGTATTTGGCTACCTGATGAAAACCAAAGGCCAGATCATTGTAGGGGCCAACCCATTCGGTGGCATCGATGACACCAGTTTGCATGGAGGTATACAGTTCACCGCCAGGAATATTGACGGCTTCCACTCCCACACGACTGACCACTTCCCCGCCGATACCGGGAATCCGCATTTTCAGGCCGTCAAGGTCTGCCAGAGAATTGATTTCTTTGTTAAACCAGCCTGCCATTTGTACACCGGTATTGCCCGCTGCCAGCGGCACCAGATTAAAAGGCTCATAGAGCTCTTTCCAAAGGGCCATGCCACCACCGTAGTGCAACCAGCCATTCATTTCTTGTGCGTTAAGACCAAAAGGTACGGTGGTAAATAATGCCGAGGTGCGGGTTTTCCCCTTCCAGTAATAGGACGCGCTATGGCCCATTTCTGCGGTGCCTTGGGAAACGGCATCAAAGGTTTCCAAAGCGGGGACTAACTGGCCCGCACCGTAGACTTTTACCTGAAGTCTGCCGCCGCTCATTTTTTCCACCAGGGTAGAAAAATTTTCCGCAGCCATGCCCAAGCCGGGGAAATTTTTCGGCCAGGTGGTCACCATTTTCCACTTATATATCTTTTGGGACGCTGCTTGCTGCCCCGGTTCTGCGGCTGAAGTATTCCCACTAGCAGCGCCACTACTTGAATCACCACCACACCCCGTCAATACGGCTAGCAATGTCATGGTCAATAGTGGCTTCAAGTTAAGAATTTGTTTTTTCATGGTGTTCCTCTTGTTGTTCACCATTTAGCTTATTACTCCCTTGTTAGGAGTCCGCTTCTCTAAAGCGTCTCAGTACAGCGGGCTTAATTTTGCGTAGGACTGCACTAACCATTTGCTGCCGGCGGTATCAAAATTGACCTGTATCCGGGCGTTGGGACCGTTACCTTCAAAGTTCAAAATGACGCCCTCACCAAAGACCTGATGCTGAACACGCTGGCCTAAGGCCAAACCGGTGTCTGTACCTGAATCACTAAGACCCATTGCAGGCTTTTTGGCATAACTGGTGGGCCGGGTAACCTGTGCCCTCAGGCGAACTTCTTCAATATACTCCGTGGGAATATCTCGAACAAAACGGGACACACTGTTGTAGTTTTCTGTACCGTATTGCTGACGAGATTCCGCAAAGGTCAGATACAGTTTTTTCATGGCACGGGTGATACCTACGTAGGCTAACCTGCGCTCTTCTTCGAGACGGCCCGGATCTTCCGCGGACATGCGGTGGGGAAACAGGTTTTCTTCCATTCCCGCCAGAAACACCAGCGGAAACTCTAGCCCCTTGGCCGAGTGCAATGTCATCAACTGCACAGCGTCTTCACCCTCATCTGCCTGACGGTCTCCGGCATCCAATGCCGCCTGATCGAGGAATTGGGGTAGGGCAGGCTGCTCTTTATCCTCTGGCTCGAAACTCCGGCATGCAATAACCAATTCTTGCAAGTTCTCTACCCGAGACTGTCCACGATCACCCTTTTCACGACGGTAGAAGTCGATCAAACCACTGCCTTCGATCGCATGATCCACCTGCTCGTGGAGGGGTAAATTTTTGCTGTCCTGATCCAGCTGATTAATTAATGCGATAAAACCCTGCACCGCACTACTAGCTCGACCCGAGAGTTCACCGTCGGCAACAGCCTTCTCCACAGCACACCACATGGACATACCTTCATCACGAGCAAACTGCCGCAAAACCTGTATGGTTTTGTCCCCGATGCCTCGTGTGGGTGTGTTCACCACCCGCTCAAACGCCGCATCATCATTCCGGTTAATCATTAATCGCAGATAGGCGAGGGCGTTGCGAATTTCCTGGCGCTCGTAGAACTTCTGGCCGCCGTAGATTCGATAGGGTATTTGGGCACGCAACAGTGCTTCCTCTAATACCCGCGATTGGGCATTGGAGCGATAAAGAATGGCGGCTTCGCTGCGCAAGTTACCACCCTTTACCCAGTCGTTAAGACGGTCGGCAATAAAGCGTGCTTCATCGTGTTCATTAAAGGCTGAGTAAAGAGAAATCAGCTCGCCCTCGGCATCCTCTGTCCAAAGGTTTTTGCCCAGCCTGTCGGTATTGCGAGAAATAACGGCATTGGCCGCTTCAAGAATATTTTTAGTGGAACGATAGTTTTGCTCCAGCCTTACCGTGGCAGTATCCGGATAGTCACGATTGAAATTGAGAATGTTCTCTACCTTGGCACCGCGCCAACCATAAATGGATTGGTCATCATCCCCTACAGCCGTGATACGAATATTTTTTCCAGCCAACACCCTCAACCACGCATATTGAATAGCATTGGTATCCTGAAATTCATCCACCAGAATTTGGCCGAAACGTTGCTGATAATGAGCCAGTAATTCTGGCTTATTGAGCCATAGCTCATGGGCACGCAACAGCAACTCACCAAAGTCCACCATGCCACCACGCTCACAAGCCTCTTCATAGCTGGCGTAGATCTGCAACATGGTGCGTTGATAGGGGTCTTGTGCCGGTTGCAAATGCTTGGAGCGCAACCCTTCATCCTTCTGGCTGTTAATAAATGACTGTGCCTGACGATAGGGCCAACGGCTATCATCAATACCCAGTGCCTGGTAAACGCGCTTAACCAGCCGCAGCTGATCGTCGCTATCCAGTATCTGGAAGTTCTCTGGTAAACCCGCATCTTGCCAATGCATTTTTAATAATCGGTGCGCCAGACCATGAAAGGTACCCACCCACATACCTTGGGATGAATAACCAAGCATGTCATCCAGGCGGCCGCGCATTTCCTTGGCAGCTTTATTGGTAAAGGTGACAGCCAGCACCCCGTAAGGCGAGAGTTGTTCTACCTGGATTAACCAGGCGATTCGATGAACCAGTACGCGGGTTTTACCGCTACCGGCACCCGCCAGCACCAACAAATGGTTATCGGTATTGGAGACGGCTTCGCGTTGTGCGGGGTTAAGAGGGTCGAGAATTGCTGTGACATCCATGGAGCAGAATTCTAGCAGAACCGGCACCCCAAAAGGTGACCGTGCCTGTTTATTCGATCATTTTCAGTATTTCTCAAACTACAAGAATTCCATTTTCTTGTAAATTATTTACAATGGGCACTTCACACAAGGAAACATGCCATGAAGCCGGCAGAACTCACACTATCGATCAGCAATAATCTGCACAATATGCGGAAGTCCGAGCGCAAAGTAGCGGAATTTATTCTGGCCAACCTCACTGAGGTTATCCGAATGAGAATTGTTGATTTGGCAGAATCTGCCAAGGTCAGTGAGCCTACAGTGGTACGTTTTTGTCGCGCTGTTGGCTGCGATGGTTTTCAAGATTTTAAATTGGCCCTTGCTCAGCAATTGGCGTCTAGTCCCAGCTACGGCCAAATCGCCGTTACCGATAAAGACTCTGTGTCTGAATACACGTTCAAAGTATTCGATTCAACCGTAGATACTTTGCTAAAAGTCCGAGATTCTCTGGATCTAGATATGTTGGATCGGGCCGTTCAGGCTATCTGCGCAGCCAATCGTGTGGAGTTTTACGGCTTTGGTGCCTCTGCTGCGGTGGCCTTTGATGCCCAGCACAAATTTTTCCGCCTACAGGTATCAGCAGCGGCTTATTCAGACCCCCATCTGCAAAATATGTCAGCAACCTCCCTGGCACCCGGTGATGTAGTTGTTGCCATCTCTCAATCCGGGCGCACCACAACCCTGATCAATGCCATTGAGCGGGTAAAAAGCAGGGGTGCTATCGTCATTGGCATAGCCCCTTCAGACACCCCTGTGGCAGAGGCCGCCACGATTCCGCTCACTATCGACGCCAAGGAAGATATTCAGATATACACACCCCTCTCTTCCCGTATTGCCCACTTGGTGGTTATTGATGTTCTAGCCATTGGGGTCGCCAAACACAAGGGTGGCCAGCTTCAGGAACACCTGCTTGATCTCCAACATGGCCTGGAAGCTTTACGCTCTCCCCTTAAAAAGACCTCGTAAGCCTTAGAACCTGTAAAGCCTAGCCTTAATACGGGTTAGGCTCGATCTTTCCACAGGCTCGATTAGCCGATACCGCCACATCCATCTGTTTTGGGGAAGGTAAATCCAAGACTTCCATCAGTGCAATAAATTCTTCTTTATCCGCAACCTGTAACCGCGGATTATTCGCCTTTTCCTCACCTAGGGTACTTATCGTCCAACCTTTATAATCATGGCCGGGGTACACCCAAGTGCTCTCCGGGTAGGAACACAGCAGCCGTTGAATGCTGTCATAAAGAGCACCGGCATCGCCGTTTTGAAAATCAGTTCGCCCGGTACCACGAATAAATAAGGTGTCACCCGTAAATAGGTAATCCTCACCGCCATCCAATAAATGAATACATATGGAATCGCTTGTATGACCCGGGGTATACAGTGCGGTAAACACCAAACTACCCATTTTAAGTTCTTCGCCACCCTGTAATGCACGAGAGGCGCACTCTACCCCAGCATGTTGATCCACCAGTGTTTCGCAACCAAACTCATCACGCAAGGTTCCCAAAGCGGTCACATGATCGGCATGCACATGGGTATCCAGCGCATATTTCAAGTTAAAGCCCAATTCGACCAGTAGACGTCGGTAACAGGGCATTCGCTCCAGAACAGGATCAATGAATAACGCCTCTCCAAACTGCTCGTCAGCAATAAGATAGGTGTAGGTTTCGTGATCGAAAAGCTGCCTTAATATCATTTTCTCCTCGCATCAGACGAGAATTCTAATACTAGAGAAAGTATGGATTAAAAAAGGAAGGTTCGCCTTTGAGTAAAAAGACTTTATTCGATGCTGTTTAGGGCGATAAAATGACTAATGGTGGGGCACCAGACTCTATTCGGCTGTTGAGTTCTTGCCAAGTTTTAAGCGTATCTGCCTTGCCCACTTTTTCCTGCTTACTGCGGGTTTTTGCCAACCACAAGTCCTTGCCGTTAAAGCTGTACACGGGCATCAAGTCCATTCGCTCGGTAGCTAACTGAATGCCGGGTTGGAGGTTGTCGAGAATCAGTGGTACTGAAGTAGGTTCTGGATAGTAAGCCAGTACCATATGGGCCTTATTAAGCGTCAGCGCTTTAACATAGGTTAACCGCATCTTTTCCATCTCCACTCCCATTTTCCCTAGGGTGAAGTATTTAGCGACGCTAAAATCCTCGCAGTCGCCCGCATCCAGAATCAAGAACTCAAGTGGCGTCGCCCAGTAATCCTCCTGCCGCCAAACCTCACTATCATCCACAAAACGAGCACCATTAAAGAAGTCATTGACCTGCTTTAGTCTACCTCGCTCCACTGGCGAGTCGGGGAATCTGATCATTTGCTGCCAATGTCGAACCCTTGCCTCAGCCAAAGGACCATAGCGTTTACCAATTTCAACTATTTCTGCCTCACTCATCGTTCCCGCATGTTGAGTAACAGACGGTTTTGGAGGGGTGGTGCTAACAGGCGCTGGCTGGCTGGAACAACCACAGATGAACAGCACTATCAAAGATAAGATTAATAGAAGTGAGCGCTCACTTACAATGTGTTCGGCCATTGCTACTCTACAGTAACCGACTTCGCCAAGTTGCGCGGCTGATCCACATCTGTGCCCTTAAGGACAGCCACATGATAGGACAGCAATTGCAGTGGCAAAGTATAGATTATCGCCTCCAGGCTCTCTGGCACATGTGGGATATTCATCACGGTTACGCCGGGCTCATTTTCAAATCCGGCATCTTTGTCCGCAAAAACGAATAGCTGCCCACCACGGGCTTTAACCTCGTGAAGATTCGATTTCAGCTTTTCCAGCAATTCATTGTTCGGTGCTACGGCCACAACTGGCATATCGCTGTCCACCAGTGCCAATGGACCATGCTTTAATTCACCGGAGGGGTAGGCTTCGGCATGGATATAGGAGATTTCCTTAAGTTTAAGTGCTCCCTCTAAGGATACTGGATACTGCACACCGCGACCCAAAAATAGCGCATGGTGTTTATCGGCAAAACACTCAAAAGTTTTTTCAATTTCGGCATCCAATGCCAGTGTTTGACGACACAACTCCGGTAGTTGATGCAATGCTGTAACCAGAGACTGCTCCTTTACCTCATCAAGGCCATGGCTACGACCCAGACCAATACAAAGTAACTGCAATGCCACTAGCTGGGCGGTAAATGCCTTGGTCGATGCCACACCAATCTCCGGGCCAGCATAGGTCATTAATGCCAAGTCAGATTCACGAACCAATGAGCTATTGGCCACGTTACAGATGACCAGGCTGGCAAGATAACCAGCCTTTTTTGCCGACTGAAGGGCCGCCAAAGTGTCAGCAGTCTCCCCGGACTGAGAGATGGTGACAAATAATGTATTTTTAGGCACCACAACTTTTCGATACCGGTATTCGCTGGCTACTTCTACTTGGCAGGGAATTCCTGCCCA
Source organism: uncultured Cellvibrionales bacterium (assembly GCA_913062605.1). Lineage (GTDB taxonomy): Bacteria > Pseudomonadota > Gammaproteobacteria > Pseudomonadales > Porticoccaceae > Porticoccus. Next base: position 212,557 of record CAJXWQ010000001.1, on the reverse strand, counting down.
CTCTTCAAGCCAGTAACGAGCCACCAGGCCAGCATGGTAGCTGGTGCCACAGGCTACAATATGAACTGCTTTAACTTGGGGGAACACCTTGCTCGCCTCCGCACCAAATGCTTCTGGCAAGACATGTTTTTCACTGATCCGCCCTTGCAGGGTATTTTCGAGCACGGTCGATTGCTCGAATATCTCCTTCATCATGTAGTGTCGATAACCGCCTTTATCGGTCACATCATCACTACCGACAAGCTTTACGACTTCCCGCTCTGCCTCTAAATCAGCATCATCAACAATGGTGTACCTTCCTTTTTTCAGCTCAACCACGTCACCTTCTTCGAGGAAGATAAACCGATCAGTAACCTGGCGCAGGGCCATTTGGTCCGAGGCAATAAAGTTTTCTTCAATCCCAACACCCACCACTAGAGGGCTGCCACTACGAGTGCCAACGAGCACATCAGGCTCATGGGTACTGATAACACCAAGAGCATAGGCACCATCTAGTCGGGCTGTCGCTTGTTGAACCGCTTTTTTTAGTGACGAGGTTGATTTCAAGAGATGATGTACAAGGTGAGCAACCACCTCGGTATCGGTGTCCGACACAAATTGATAACCAAGGCCCGTCAATTCAGACCGCAATTTATTGTGATTTTCGATAATACCGTTATGGACTACTGCCACGTCACCCGAGACATGTGGGTGTGCGTTCAATTCGTTGGGTATTCCATGTGTGGCCCAGCGGGTGTGCGCAATGCCTAACACGCCAGCTGCAGGTTTTTTCATCAACCTATCAATAAGACCAGCGACTTTTCCTGCATTTTTACGAACTTGAAGCTCACCTTTATCATCGATTATTGCCAGACCCGCAGAATCGTAGCCTCTATACTCCAACCTATTTAGGCCTTCGATTAAAATGCCCGTGACATTCCGCTGTCCTGCTGCACCAACAATTCCACACATAATTTTTTCCGACTGATCCTTTGGGTATTAGTTCTTTTTTGAAGGCCGTGTCCAGTCTGAGATATTTCTCTGCTTCGCGCGGGTCAATCCAAGTTCATTTTCAGGCACATCCTTGTTAATCGTAGATCCTGCGCCCACTGTAGCATTACTGCCAACCACAACCGGTGCAACTAGGGAGGTGTTGGAGCCAATAAATGCATTATCACCGATGGTTGTTTGGTGTTTATTCACGCCATCATAGTTGCAGGTAATCGTACCCGCACCCACATTCACATTGTCACCTAGCTCCGCATCACCCACATAACTGAGATGGCTAATTTTGCTGCCTTTGCCCACCCGTACTTTTTTGGTCTCAACAAAGTTGCCAACCTTCACACCTTCCGCCAACTCTGTACCAGGACGGAGCCGCGCGAAGGGTCCAATCACGGCGTTATTGCCTATTTGGCACTCTTCGATGACGCTGTTGGCCTTTATCTCAACACCATCAGCAACCGTACTGTTAATAATTAAACAGTTGGGGCCTATTTTAATATTACTGCCTAGCAATACATCTCCCTCAAAAACTGCATTAATATCGATAAAGTTATCAGTGCCTGTTTGGAGATTACCCCGTATATCGATCCGTGTTGCGTCAGCCAAAGTAACACCTTCCGCCATTAATCGTTCGGCCTGTTGCTTTTGGTAGTAGCGCTCAAGATTATTGAGTTGCAGGCGGTTGTTCACGCCCTCAACTTCTTCTATGGACTGAGGTTGTAATGTCTCAATCTGGAACCCTGCATTACGCGCAATGGAAATAATATCTGTCAGGTAATATTCCCCTTGGGCATTCTCATTTCCAATCTGGGGCAACCATTCTTGTAGACAATGACTCGGTAGCGCAAGCACCCCGGTATTTACTTCCGATATTTGCAACTGTTCCCGAGAGGCATCTTTTTGCTCGACAATGGCCATGACCTGGCCATTGTCATCTCTCACGATTCGCCCATAACCCGTAGGATCGCCTAACTCGACAGTGAGTAGCGACATACTCCGGTCGCTCACTTTATGGAGCATACCAGCAATAGTCTCTGAATCGATCAATGGAACATCGCCGTAGAGAATCAGGGCGACACCCTCGGAATCCAATAATGGGGCTGCCTGTGAAACCGCATGGGCTGTACCAAGTTGCTCCATTTGCTCTATATATCGTAGACGATCGCCACAAATACCCGATTTTACTTCCTCGGCCCCATGGCCGGTAACCACCAGGATATTGGCATCGTTAACCGTTTCTGCCGCATCAACCACATGTTGTAGCAAAGGCCGTCCTGCAAGGCGATGTAGTACCTTGGGAAGGCTGGACTTCATCCGGGTGCCTTTTCCTGCAGCAAGAATCACGATATCTGTTGCCATGTGTATTCCCTAGTTTAGGGGTAGTAGTTTCAGGGTATTGGTTTTGGGGTATTTAATCAGGAACCATAGCTGATTGCCACGACTTGGCTCACTCAGATTTTTTCGTTTGCCCATTAAATTAAAGTCACAAAAAAGGGTGGCTAAAGCCACCCTTTTTTATCAGTTACTGGTGTAACTAATGCTTACCACCCAGTTTCTTCCGTAACTGATCAATGGTACGAAGCTGAGCTGCTGCTACAGCCAACTGAGAAGCGGCTCGAGAGTAATCGAACTCACCACTCTGGTTAGAGAGTTCATGTTCAGCTTGCTTCTTAGCTTCCAGTGCAGCGGCTTCATCAAGATCATCCGCACGCAAGGCAGTATCAGAAAGGATGGAAATAAGGTTTGGCTGAACTTCAAGGAAGCCACCGGAGAGGTAATAAATTTCCTCTTCCCCATCCTGCTTTACGATCCGAACTGGACCTGGCTTAAGATCGGTTAGTAACGGTGCATGACCAAAAGTTATACCCAATTCACCCTGGGAACCCGTAGCCACAACCAGCTCAACCAACCCTGAAAACAGGGACTGTTCTGAACTTACAATGTCACAATGGACGGTCATAGACATATCTTAACGCCTTTCTTGCTCTTACTTCAGCTTTTCAGCTTTTTCAACCGCTTCTTCAATGGTGCCGACCATATAGAACGCCTGCTCTGGCAGGTGGTCATAGTCGCCATTAAGAATGCCCTGGAAAGCAGCAATAGTTTGTTTCAATGAAACGTATTTGCCCGGAGAACCAGTGAAGATTTCTGCTACGTGGAATGGCTGGGACAAGAAGCGCTCAATCTTACGAGCACGTGCAACTACTTGCTTATCTTCTTCAGACAGCTCATCCATACCGAGGATAGCAATAATATCTTTCAGTTCTTTAAAACGCTGAAGTACCGACTGCACACCACGGGCCACGTCATAGTGCTCTTGACCAACAACCAGCGGATCCATCTGACGTGACGTTGAATCTAATGGATCTACCGCTGGGTAAATACCTTTAGAGGCAATATCACGACTCAATACAACGGTAGAATCCAAGTGGGCAAACGTCGTTGCAGGAGATGGATCCGTCAAATCATCCGCAGGTACATATACTGCCTGTACCGATGTAATCGATCCAGTCTTAGTAGAAGTAATACGCTCCTGAAGCACACCCATTTCTTCCGCAAGCGTAGGCTGATAACCTACCGCAGATGGCATACGACCCAACAGTGCAGATACTTCTGTACCAGCCAATGTGTAACGATAGATGTTATCAACGAACAACAGTACGTCTTTACCTTCGTCACGGAATTTTTCTGCCATGGTCAAACCAGTCAGTGCTACACGGAGTCTGTTTCCGGGTGGCTCATTCATCTGACCGTATACCATGGCTACTTTTGAATCGCTTGGTGTCTCAACGTTAACAACGCCAGACTCCTGCATTTCAAAATAGAAATCGTTACCTTCACGGGTACGTTCACCAACACCAGCAAACACTGACAAACCTGAGTGCTCAGTTGCGATGTTGTTGATCAGCTCCATCATGTTCACGGTTTTACCAACACCCGCACCACCGAACAAACCAACTTTACCGCCCTTGGCGAACGGACAAACCAGATCGATTACCTTGATGCCTGTTTCCAACAATTCGTTGGACGCTGCCAGCTCGTCATAGGCTGGTGGCTTACGGTGAATAGCAGCACGCTCTTTCTCACCAATAGGACCTTTTTCATCAATGGGGTTGCCTAACACATCCATAATACGACCCAGGGTTTCTATACCAACAGGTACAGAAATGGGTGCATTGGTGTTATTAACACTAAGCCCACGGCTAACGCCTTCAGAAGAACCCATAGCGATGGTGCGTACTACACCGTCGCCCAACTGCTGCTGAACTTCAAGGGTCAAATCTTTTTCTTCAACCTTTAGTGCGTCATACACGTTGGGTACTTGATCACGTGTGAATTCCACATCGATAACAGCGCCGATAATTTGAACGATACGTCCGCTACTCATTGTCCGGTTCCTCTTAAACTAAACCTTTAAAGTCTTTAATTAAACTGCTGCTGCGCCACTAACAATCTCTGACAGCTCTTGTGTAATAGCCGCCTGACGAGCTTTGTTATAAAGCAATTGCAGTTCGTTGATCAGATCACCTGCATTATCCGTGGCGCTCTTCATTGCAATCATACGCGCCGCCTGTTCGCAGGCCTTATTCTCAACGACACCCTGGTAAACTTGGGATTCGATGTAACGAACCAGCAGTCCATCCAGTAGCTCCTTGGCATCGGGCTCATAGAGATAATCCCAATGGTGTTGAAGCTTGTCATCTTCTGTGGGCTCAAGCGGTAATAGCTGCTCGATAACCGGCTTTTGGGTCATGGTGTTCACAAATTCATTTGCCACCACGTACAACCGATCAATTTTACCTTCGTCGTAAGCATCCAGCATAACCTTCACGCCACCAATAAGGTCACTGGCACTAGGGTTATCACCGAGGTCTTTTACTGTAGCGACAATATTGCCACCAAAACTACCAAAGAACGCAGCGCCTTTGTTACCTACGGTACAAAGGTCAATCTGAACCTCTTGATCAGACCAGGTTTTCATGGATTTGATCACTTGTTTGAACAGGTTAATGTTCAAACCACCACACAAACCCCGATCCGTCGAGACAACAATGTAACCAACGCGTTTTATTTCACGCTGCTCCATATATTGGTGCTTATACTCACTAACTGCATTGGCAATCTGACCAACTACTGAGCGAATACGATCGGCATAAGGCTTACCGACTTGTCGGCGCTCCTGTGCTTTGCGCATCTTACTCGCAGCAACCATCTCCATAGCACTGGTAATTTTCTGAGTGCTTTGGATACTAGTGATTTTGGTTTTAACTTCTTTTCCGACAGCCATAATTAATGCCTAATCATGGGGACAGGTTTAAATCTGTCCCCTTAACAAGTTTTACCAAGTCTGGGTGCTGACAAATTTTTCCAGCGCCGCCTTGTAACTGGCTTCAATGTCGTTGTTCCAGTCACCGCTCTGGTTAACCTGATCTAACAGGTCTCCGTGCTCAGCTTTCATGTATGAGAGCAGGGCTGCCTCAAAGTCACCAACCTTATTCACGGCAACTTCTTGCAAATAGCCATTATCTGCGGCGTAAATCATCAGGCCCATCTCAGCAATACTTTGTGGTGCATACTGCTTCTGTTTCATCAGCTCTGTAACGCGCTCACCGTGGTCCAACTGGGCCTTAGTGGCATCATCAAGGTCAGATGCAAACTGGGAGAATGCCGCCAACTCACGATACTGTGCCAGTGCGGTACGAATACCACCGGACAGCTTTTTAACAATCTTGGTTTGTGCAGCACCACCAACCCGAGATACGGAAACACCGGCGTTCATTGCTGGACGAATACCTGCGTTAAACATGTCCGCTTCAAGGAAGATCTGACCATCCGTAATAGAGATTACGTTGGTTGGTACGAATGCAGATACGTCACCAGCCTGAGTTTCAATAATAGGCAACGCTGTTAGTGAACCCGTTTGGCCTTTTACTTCACCGTTGGTGAAGTTTTCAACGTAATTTGCGTTTACACGTGCTGCGCGCTCCAACAAGCGGGAGTGCAAATAGAACACATCACCAGGATATGCTTCACGGCCTGGTGGACGACGCAATAACAAAGAAATCTGACGATAAGCCCAAGCTTGCTTGGTCAAGTCATCATAAATAATCAGAGCATCTTGACCGCGATCCCGGTAGTACTCGCCCATGGTACAACCACCAAAAGGGGCTAAGAACTGCATGGCTGCCGGATCAGAGGCTGTTGCTGCAACAATAATGGTGTGCTCCATGGCACCGTGCTCTTCTAGCTTGCGTACAACCGCAGCAATAGAAGAAGCCTTCTGACCAATTGCCACATAGATACACTTAATGCCAGAACCTTTCTGGTTAATGATGGCATCAACGGCAACGGCTGTTTTACCAATCTGACGGTCACCAATGATCAACTCGCGCTGACCACGACCAATTGGAACCATTGCATCAATTGCCTTCAAACCAATTTGCACCGGCTGATCAACAGATTGACGAGCAATTACACCAGGAGCAACTTTTTCAATTGCATCGGTTAGTTTGGCATTTATCGGGCCCTTACCGTCAATGGGGTCACCCAAAGCGTTAACTACCCGACCTTCCAGTTCTGGGCCTACTGGCACTTCAAGGATGCGGCCGGTGCAACGTGCTTTCTGGCCTTCAGCCAGAGACTGGTAATCGCCAAGGATTACCGCACCAACGGAGTCACGCTCCAAGTTAAGGGCCATACCATAGACACCGCCATCAAACTCGATCATTTCACCGTACATCACATCGGCTAAGCCGTGGATACGAATGATACCGTCTGATACGGATACAATAGTGCCTTCGTTCTGCGCTTCAGAAGAAACATCAAGGCTATCAATTCGCTGCTTGATGATCTCACTGATTTCGGATGGATTCAGTTGCTGCATTTGCTCTGGTCCTCAATCCTATGAATTTAATACTTCGGCTAGTTTGGCCAAGCGTCCGCGAATGGAGCCGTCAATAACGGTATCTCCTGCGCGAACGACTACGCCACCAATCAGGCTGTCATCTACCGACACCTGCATGTTGACCTGACGCTCAAGTTTAGAACTGAGCGCACTAGCCAGCTTTTCTTGTTGTTCCGTGCTGATTTCACTGGCAGACACCACGCTAACCTCTACGGTTTTTTCGCGGTTGGCCTTCAACACTTCAAACTGTTGATAAATCTGTGGCAGTAGTTGCAGGCGACGATTTTCTGCCAAAACCTGAACAAAGCTGCGGCTTTTCTCATTTAAAGCATCGCCACAAACTTCTATGGTTTTTTCTGCCTGTTGAGTCGCTGTATAGCTTGGCGAACTCAGCAGTTTCACTACTACATCTTGCGCTGCTACGGCCGCAGCAACTGCAAGGCTGTCTGACCAGCCTTGAAGATCACTTGCGTCTGCTGCGTATTGAAACGCCGCTTTCGCATAGGGCCGAGCTAAAGTGCTCAATTCAGCCATATCAAACCTCGATTACAGCTGCGCTGCCAGATTATCGACCAACTTGCGATTAACGCTTTCGTCGATGTTTGCCTGCAGGACTTTTTCCGCACCAGCTAAGGCTAGAGTGGCTACTTTGCCACGTAGCTCTTCTTTAGCACGGTTAATTTCCTGCTCGATTTCTGCCTGGGCAGCCACTTTTAAACGATCGCCTTCAGCTCGAGCCAAATCTTTGGCTTCATCAACAATTTGATTGGCTCGCTTGTTTGCTTGCTCAATCACTGCTGCTGCTTCCTGTTTGGCTTCTTTAAGCCGTTCCAGCGCTTTCTCTTGCGCCAGTTCCAGATCACGTGAAGCGCGATCTGCGGCATCTAGACCATCGGCAATCTTGCTTTGACGTTCTTCCATCGCACCGATGAGCGCGGTCCAAACAAACTTCTTGCAGAACCAGATAAAGAACAGAAAAGAGATCAGCTGTCCGATCAGGGTCAGGTTAATATTCACGCCAACACCTCGTTCTTGGAGTTAATAGTTAAGAATCGGGATGTCAAACTTAAGCTGCCACACCTGGGGCAACAGCAAAGATCAGGTACATACCAATACCAACACCGATCATTGGGATCGCATCGATCAGACCAGCCAACAGGAACATTTTACCCTGCAGCATAGGTCCCAATTCTGGCTGACGTGCAGTGCCTTCCAGCAGCTTACCGCCCAACAAACCCATACCAACGGCGGCACCAAGTGCACCAAACCCAACCATAATTGCAGCTGCGATCATGATAAGTTCCATTTTCTTCTCCTAATAACGAAAGTAAGTAACTATGTTTAAAAAGTACTAATGGTTTAAAAAAGTACTAGTGTTTTAAAAAATCAGTGATCTTCGTGCGCCATACTCAGGTACACGACGGTCAACACCATAAAGATAAATGCTTGTAATGTAATAATCAGAATATGGAAGATCGCCCAACCTAGTTGTAAGGCTCCCCCAAAAGCACCCAAAATCAGACCACCACCGTACATCATGGCAATCAAGATAAAGATCATTTCGCCCGCATACATGTTGCCGAACAACCGCAGCCCCAGCGAGAACGGCTTGGCCAAAAGACCTACTATCTCAAGTATGAGATTAATCGGAACAAAAATAGCTTGAACAACCGGGTTTTTAGCGCCAAAGGGTTGTAGAGCCAGCTCACCAATAAAGCCGCCTATACCTTTCACTTTAATGCTGTAATAAATAATCATGCCGAATACAGCGAGCGCCATACCCAGAGTAATATTGGGGTCGGTTGACGGTACAATCTTTTGGAAATGTACACCAGCAAAGCTCATCAAATAAGGAATCACATCGACTGGTATTAAATCCATCAGGTTCATCAGAAAGACCCAGACAAAGATCGTCAGAGCCATCGGTGCAATCCAGGGATTGCGACCGTGGAAGCTATCCTTAACAGTGCCATCCACAAACTCAACCATCATCTCTACAAAGTTTTGAAACCCTGTAGGTACACCCGTGGTGGCTCGCTTTGCTGCGAAACGAAACAGCAGCGCAAAAACAAGCCCAAGACCTATGGACCAACCAAGACTGTCCACATTTACTGCCATAAAGCCCATTTCAGCGGCCTCTTGCGCATTGTGCGCAAAACCCCATCCATGATCAGTATGACCAAATGTCAGATTGGTCAAATGGTGTTGTATGTATTCGGAGCCCGTTTGTTGGGTATCGCCTGCCATTCTTTTTTTCTCTCAAACCAGCAAGGTCTAGTTTATCGGTGGTTTAGCACCTTCACGGCACAAAACCACTGCACAATAATCATGGCGCCATAACTAAGAAACAGGCCGGGTAGATGAAGCGGCTCTATAAAACTAAAAGCCAGTGCAAACAACACCGCGGTGAGCAATAACTTGCCCGTTTCCCCTTTATGTATGGCGCGAAGTATTTCTGGGGCCTGCCTAGCTCCTAAATACCGAAAGGCTAGTCGTGTGAAATAGGCATGAGGGCCTATCTGTATCACTCCACCAATCAGTATGGAATAAGCTGCGGTTGCATCTACCGGCGATATGGCAACTACCATGATCACTAAAATGATCAACTGAGTAATTGCTATCCGACCTACCGGTGGAGCCTTAATGGTAGCTTTCATTTGCCACCCCCCCTTCCGCACAATATGCTCAAACCAACGCCTAGCGCCAGCTCAAACGGGCGGCAATTATAGGGAGTCCCACAAGTAGATTCAACAAAACTTTGATGTAAGTGGCTGGATAAAACAGCAAAACGGATAATAACGATAATTTATTAGAGTTATAGTCTGCTATTACTTGATATGGCTCAATATGCCGTCCAGTTCATCCAAGCTGTTATATTTGAGAACCAGCTTACCCTTTCCCTTGGCGTTATGCTGTATCAATACTGGCACCCCAACCTGATCAGATAGATCATCCTGCAGACGTTTAGTATCCGGGTCAACTCGATGTATTGAGGCTTGCTCAGGCTTTTCTTGCTGTTGTTGCAACCGTCGCACCAGTGCTTCTGTTTGTCTCACTGTCATGCCTTTGACAACAGTGGTCCTTGCCGCCTCAATTTGCCTATGTCCCCCTAGGCCCAGCAACGCTCGGGCGTGACCCATCTCTAGGTCACCATGCTCCAACAGTTTTTGCACCTCTTGCTCAAGGGTCATCAGGCGCATCAGGTTGGTTACTGTGCTACGCGGTTTGCCTACGGCATCCCCCACCTGCTGTTGAGTAAGACCAAATTCCTGCTGTAGGCGAACTAATGCTTGCGCCTCTTCTATCGCATTGAGATCTTCCCGCTGAATATTTTCAATCAGCGCCATAGCGACGGCTGACTCATCAGGTACATCTCTAATCAGTGCAGGTATTGTCTCTAGCCCCGCTAGTTGGGCTGCTCTCCACCGACGCTCACCCGCAATAATTTCATAGCTATCAATACCAATTGGACGGACAACGATTGGCTGCATGACCCCTTGAGCCCGGATAGAATTGGCTAGATCTTCTAATGCCTCCGGATGCATATCCCTGCGTGGCTGGTATTTGCCCCTGGACATAAACTCAACGGGCAACTCATTCAGGGTATCCCGCTGAATAACCACGCGCTCTTCTACGGTGTTCGTTTCGCCCCCCATACCCAAAAGGGCATCAAGACCGCGGCCCAAACCTTTTCTCTTCACCATAACTTAACCTGTTGTTTCTGCCGGTACTCTGACAACCGCCTTGGCTCGACGAATAATTTCACCGGCCAACCCAAGGTAGGCAAGCGCACCCTTTGAATTCTTGTCGTAGGCTAGCGCAGGCTGACCATAGCTGGGCGCTTCAGCAAGGCGAACATTGCGGGGAATAGCAATACGGTAAACCTTATCACCAAAATGGCTTCTCAGTTGGGCGGTCACCTCATTGGTAAGACTGTTACGGGGGTCATACATCGTGCGAAGGATGCCTTCCAATTGTAATTTTGGGTTAAGAAACTGACCTATTTTTCGAATAGTATCGTGCAGTGCCGACAACCCTTCCAGCGCATAGTATTCACATTGCATTGGAACAATTACCCCATCACAAGCCACCAAAGAATTGAGTGTCAGCATGCTCAGGGAAGGAGGGCAGTCGATAATGATGTAGTCATAGCGGTTTTTTACCCTGGAGAGGGCATGTCGCAATCGACTTTCTTTATTCTTAACCTGAAGCAACTCAACCTCAGCTGCCGTCAGATCACCATTAGCCGGTAACACATCAAAATGGCCGGATTCACAACGTTGCATGGCTTCTTCTGTGGTCGACGCTCCGATCAAGACATCCAATATCGTAGTTTTCTGGCTATTTTTATTGACCCCGCACCCCATGGTTGCATTTCCCTGAGGGTCCATGTCCACCAGTAGAATTCGCTTACCATAGCTGGCCAGCGATGCAGCAAGATTAACGCTGGTCGTCGTTTTTCCCACACCGCCTTTTTGGTTGGCAATGGCAAATATCTTGCTCAATATGGTTTCCTCAACTGGGTGCGATTTCGATCAAGTGTCGCTCGCCATCGACACCAGGCACCTGAAGCTGGTGCGAGGCAACGACATTATAGTGTTTTGGCAAAGCACTCAACTCCTTCACTGGATATTGCCCTTTCATGGCATAAAAACGCCCATTCTCTCCAATTAAATGGGCGCATTTTTCCACCATGTCCTTCAGGCTAGTAAATGCTCTGCTGGTCACACCATCAAATAGTCTTGTGGGCTGATAAGCTTCAACCCGACTTTGGTTCTCGGTGACATTATTGAGCCCTAGCTGGGTTCGCACCTGAAATAGAAAGCGGGTTTTTTTACCATTGCTGTCTAGCAGAGTGAACTGACGTTCCGGATAGATGATTGCCAGAGGGATTCCCGGCAACCCGGGCCCAGTACCCACATCGATGATTCGTTCTCCTTTCACCAAGGGTGCAATACTGAGACTGTCGAGCAGATGCAATCGAAGCATTTGCTCCGGCTCACGAATTGAGGTGAGGTTGTAAGCGCCATTCCACTTTTCAAGCAACTCCAAGTAATCCAGCAGCTGACTAACTTGGCGGTCTGATAGCACCAATGAAAGTTGCTGTAATCCCTCACGTAATATGAGTTCGTGGTCTTTGCTTACGAGCTTTTGCCTCACCACTTAGGCTATTTTCTTTGCTGTCATGGATTTTTTCTTCAAATAGACTAATAGCAAAGACAGGGCTGCAGGGGTAATACCAGGTATACGAGATGCCCTAGCTAATGTTTCCGGCCTCGCTTCTTTTAGTTTTTGTTTGACCTCATTAGACAAGCCATTAACCACGTCATAGTCAAAGTCCACCGGTATAGCGGTTTTTTCCTGACGGCGCATTTTGTCAATTTCATCCTGCTGACGATCTATATAGCCCGCATACTTGGCATCTATTTCTACCTGCTCGGCCACATCTTCAGCCACCCCCGCAACCACTCCATTCACCGCATCAAGCTCAACAATATCGCTATACCCCAACTCAGGCCGCTTAAGCAGATCAAGTAAACTGTATTCTCTTCCTGGGGCAGACCCTGTTTTTTGTTCTACGATTTTCGCCTGATCAGACATCGGCTGAATCCAACAACCCCTAAGGCGCTGCTGTTCTTGCTCTACCGCTTCACGCTTTTCGCTAAAAGCTTTCCATTGATGATCATCCACCAATCCCAACTCCCGGCCCTTCTCCGTCAATCGCTGATCAGCATTATCCTGACGAAGTAATAACCGATACTCCGCCCGACTGGTAAACATCCGATAAGGCTCCTGGGTGCCCATTGTGATCAGGTCGTCGACCAAAACCCCAATATAGGCTTCATCGCGGCGGGGACACCATGCCTCCTTATCTTGCACCAGTAATGCGGCATTAGCACCTGCGAGCAGCCCTTGCGCTGCGGCTTCTTCGTAACCCGTCGTACCATTAATCTGGCCAGCAAAGAACAGGCCGCCCATACTCTTGGTTTCCAGGGAATACTTCAAATCCTGAGGATTAAAATAATCATACTCGATGGCATAACCGGGGCGGGTGATATGAGCATTCTCAAACCCCTTAATGGAGCGCACTAACTGCATCTGCACATCAAAAGGCAGGCTTGTGGATATTCCATTAGGGTAGAGCTCGTGAGTAGTAAGCCCCTCCGGTTCAATAAAGATCTGATGGTTATCCTTATCCGCAAAGCGGACTACTTTATCCTCTATAGACGGGCAATAGCGGGGGCCCACCCCTTCAATCACACCGGTATACATGGGAGAACGATCCATCCCTCCACGAATAATTTCATGTGTCTTCTCATTGGTGTGGGTGATATGGCAGCAGACTTGCTCCGGATGTTCCGACACACTCCCCAGATAGGACATTACTGGTTCAGGCTTATCTCCCCACTGGGGTTGCAGCCCCTCAAAATTGACACTACGGGCATCAATACGGGGCGGTGTGCCCGTTTTCAGGCGATCCACACGCAATGGTAACGCTCGCAATCGATTCGCTAAACCAATTGATGGTGGGTCGCCCGCTCGGCCTCCAGCATGATTTTCCAAACCAATATGGATCTTTCCACCCAGAAAGGTTCCCGCCGTTAACACCACCGCCTTTCCTGAAAAACGTAACCCCATCTGGGTAACAACACCGGTAACACGGTGGCCTTCGATAATCAGATCATCCACCGCCTGCTGAAAAATGGATAGGTTAGGCTGATTTTCCAGTATTTGGCGTACAGTGTTCTTATACAGCACTCGGTCTGCCTGAGCTCGCGTTGCCCTAACCGCGGGTCCCTTCCGTGAATTCAAAACCCGAAATTGTATCCCGCCTTTATCCGCTGCATGGGCCATAACACCACCCAGAGCATCGACCTCTTTCACTAAGTGGCTTTTACCAATTCCGCCAATCGCCGGGTTACAAGACATTTGCCCCAGTGTTTCAATATTATGCGTCAACAGTAGCGTGCGGCACCCCATACGCGCAGCAGCTAAACTGGCTTCTGTACCGGCATGGCCGCCACCAATGACTATCACATCGAAGCTATTTGGGTAATGCATAACAACAGACCAATCATAGATTTTAAAAATGGGCCGATATTATAAAGCAAACCGCTAAAGAATCATTGTTAGGCTGAAAAGACCTTTTTTATCCTTTTTAATATTAAATAGTTATTTCTACTTATATATAGGTAAGTATATAAAGATTAATATTGTTATTATTATTAAGCTCCTGGTTTTCTGTGGGTAGTCATAAATTAACCTCTAGTATCAAAGAGATAGAAAGATGATAACCAGCAGCACAAGCTGATCTAAAGCTGGTTTTAATGCTCTCTTAAGCTGTGTAGCAAATCGGTAGTTACCCACAGGGATACAGAAATCCAAGTTATCCCCAAAATAGTCCAAGGGTTTTCCAGGGAGTTCTACAGGCGATTATCCACAGCTTAATCAAGGCTGTGGATAAGTGGTTGTACCCTAAAGATAAACCTGTGGATAAAAAGGGAGTAAGATTATTTCTCTGAAGGATCGATCTTTCGTTGATATAGACGCACTTTTTCTTTAAAATCGCCCGCCCCTCAAGGGGATTAGTCAGCTAACGGAAGTCAGACATGAAAAGAACATTTCAGCCCAGCGTCCTGAAACGCAAGCGTACACACGGTTTTCGTGCTCGCATGGCCACTAAAAGTGGTCGTATGGTGATCAATCGTCGTCGTGCTAAGGGCCGCAAGCGCCTAGCCGCATAATTGTTCGCCTATTCTTTAGGGTAAGACTTTTAGGGCAGGACTGTGCCAGAGGTGCATGCCTGAACAGAACATGCCCGAATTAACTTTTTGCAGAAATAAGCGCCTTCTAACAGCCCGGTCCTACCAGGCTGTTTTTGGTGACACCCGCTATAAGGTTGCCCACCCCAACCTTTTATTGCTAGCCAGACCCAATCAATTGTCTCATCCACGGTTGGGCCTTGTGGTAGCAAAGAAACATATTCGACACGCAGTGAACCGCAACCGTGTGAAACGGGTAGTGCGTGACACCTTTCGTTTGGTTCAACATCAGTTAGATTCGGTCGATGTTGTGTTTCTTGTCCGTCCTGGTATGGATAGATTGTCACCTAAAGAGCAAACCGAATTACTGGAAAAGACTTGGCTGCGCTTATCGCGGAAGTTACAAGTGGATCCATCATGCGTAAATTGATGGTGGTCTGTATAAAAGGGTATCAGTTATTTGTTAGCCCATTCATCGGTAACAATTGTCGGTTTTATCCTAGTTGTTCGTGTTATGCAGAAGAGTCTGTTGATCAATATGGTGTGTTAAAGGGGGGTTACCTTACCCTGCGCCGCCTTATAAAATGTCACCCTTATCATGCCGGGGGATATGACCCGGTTCCCCAACCCAAACAAAAAACTGAGTTGAAATAACTATGGATTGGCAACGTTCATTACTTATTGCTGCCATGCTGGCGGTGGTTTATATGCTGTTTCTGGAATGGAATACTTTTCAAGAAGCGAATACACCAAAAGTGGATACTGCCACTGCTGAAGCAATGGTAACCCCAGAGTTGCCAACCCCTGAATTGCCAGATATTGATACGACCAATGTATCAGTACTGGCTGGCGAGCTGCCAATAATCCCAGAGGTGCAACTAGAACAGGCTGCCGAACCAGTAGCTGCTGCGAACACTCGACTGGTTCGAGTCTCTACAGATGTGCTGACGGTACTGATTGATACCTTAGGTGGTGACATCGTGAGGGTTGAGCTGCCGAAACACCTAACGGCGTTGGGTGAAACAGACAACCCTTTCATCTTGCTTAATCGAACGGCCACTACGACGTATATAGCCCAGAGTGGTTTGGTCGGCATAAATGGTACTGACACCAGAGCAGGAAGACCGTTGTTTAAAGTCAGTGCGGATCATTACACGATGGAGTCTGGGCAGGAAGCGTTACAGGTAGACCTAACACTCCAGCAAGGAAATGTCCTGATTACCAAGCAGTTCCATTTTAACCGTGGAGACTATTTGGTGGGATTGACTTATCAGGTAGATAACCAGAGTAGTCAACCGTGGAAAGCAGGGTTGTTTGGGCAAATAAAGCGTGACAGCCACAACCCCACAGTTGGAAACAGTATGGGAATGGCGCCTTTCTTGGGTGCAGCGATGACCAGTACAGAAGAAAATTACAAAAAAATGGACTTCGAAGATATCGAGGAAGAGTCTTTCAAGGACACCGTGACCGGTGGTTGGCTCGCCATGGTACAACATTACTTTATTAGCGCCTGGGTACCCGACCAGAAAACGACCAACACATTTAATTTACGGAAGTTGGGTAATCAAGATCTGTATGTTCTTGGGTTTACCTCTCCACAGGTAACTGTAGAGCCGGGTGAGCAGGGTGAGCTTCGCGCTGCTTTTTATGCGGGGCCAAAGGATCAGTATCGGCTTGAAAAAATCTCTCCCTACCTCGATTTAACGGTCGATTATGGTTGGCTTTGGTGGATTGCAAAACCATTGTTTTGGGTGCTCTACCAGCTTCATGAGTTTCTTGGTAACTGGGGCTGGTCGATTATTCTGTTAACCATGATGATCAAGGCGGCCTTTTTCCGCCTTTCAGCTACTAGCTACAAATCTATGGCAAACATGCGGAAACTGCAGCCAGAGATGGCCCGCCTGAAAGAGTTGTATGGAGACGACAAACAGAAAATGTCGCAAGAAACCATGAGCCTGTACAAGAAGGAGAAGGTGAACCCCATGGGAGGGTGTTTGCCTATTCTGGTACAAATGCCGGTGTTTATTGCGCTTTATTGGGTGTTGCTGGAGAGCGTTGAGTTGCGTCACTCTCCCTGGATTCTTTGGATCCAGGATTTGTCGATAAAAGACCCCTATTTTGTGCTTCCCTTGATAATGGGCGCCAGTATGTTTATTCAGCAGAAGCTGAACCCTACCCCGCCTGACCCTACTCAGGCGAAGGTCATGCAGATGATGCCTATTGCTTTCACTTTCTTCTTTATGTTCTTCCCTGCGGGGTTGGTCCTTTACTGGACCGTGAACAATGGGCTATCCATCATTCAACAGTGGTTGATAACCCGCCAGGTTGAAGGTGCATCGGTAAAAAAATAGGATAAGAAGGGCTCCTCATAGGGAGCCTTTTTTTCTGGAATATTAAAATGTTATCTGCCAGTGATCAGGACACCATAGCAGCTATTGCCACACCACCGGGTCGAGGTGGTGTGGGTATTTTACGAATATCAGGGAAAAACCTATCCCCCTTTTTTGATGGGTTTTTGGCAAAAACACCAGAGCCAAGACAAGCACTGTTTACTGCCTTTTTAGGTACTGATGGATTAGCGATTGACCAGGGTGTGGCCATCTACTTTTCCGCGCCTCATTCATTCACTGGTGAGCATATTCTGGAGCTACAGGGCCACGGTGGCCCCGTTATTATGGACGCTCTGTTACGCCGAGCTCTGGCATTAGGTGCTCGCCTAGCAAGACCAGGTGAGTTTTCTGAGCGTGCTTTTCTTAACGACAAAATAGATCTTGCGCAGGCTGAGGCAATTGCCGACTTGATCGATGCTACCTCTGATCAGGCCGCCCGCTGCGCGCTCCGCTCGCTACAGGGCGAGTTTTCTACACGAATCCATCGTTTGGTTGAATCCCTGACGGCACTAAGAATTTATGTTGAAGCGGCCATTGATTTTCCGGAGGAGGAAATAGATTTTTTGGCAGATGGCAAAGTGTCCACCGACCTCGATGTGTTACAGAAACAGCTGAAGACCGTTATTGAGCAGGCCTATCAGGGTTCTCTGATGAGAGAAGGGATGACGGTGGTTATAGCGGGCAAGCCCAACGCCGGAAAATCGAGCCTGCTAAACGCATTATCTGGTAAGGATAGTGCTATTGTGACTCATATTGAAGGAACAACCCGTGATGTGCTTCGAGAGCAGATCCATATTGATGGTATGCCTCTTCATATCATTGATACTGCCGGATTAAGGGACACGGGTGATGCGGTTGAACAAGAGGGCATTAGACGCGCCTGGCAGGAAATTGATCATGCTGACCGTATCCTGTTCGTTATCGATAGTGCCCAGGATTACTCCTTGGAACCTAGAAATAACTGGCCGGAATATTTTGAGCGTTATCCAGAGCGAGACTCTACCGGGAAGGGTAACCTTAGTTTTGTCTTGAACAAGGGGGATATCTCTGGGCTACCGGTTGGGCTTTCTAACAATGGTCATCCAGTAGTCACCTTGTCCGCGAAACAGGGGGCCGGGCTGAATATTCTCACCGAACACCTGAAAGAATGCATGGGCTATACCGGAAGTAATGAAGGTAGTTTCACAGCAAGGCGGCGCCATAGCGAAGCACTTCAGGTGGCACAAGAATATTTAAGTGCAGGTACAGCGCAGTTGAATGAAGCCGGCGCCGGTGAACTGCTGGCTGAAGACCTGAGACTGGCTCAACAGTCACTCGCTGAAATTACGGGTGAATTTACTTCTGACGATTTGCTGGGCAGAATTTTTTCCAGTTTTTGTATTGGAAAGTAATCCCCCCCTTTTTTTTTCGTTACCAGCTCTATCAACATATCCACCAGACAGCGTTTTCGCTAACTTATTCATAAGACAGGTATTCTCCGGTCAGCCCACAAAATGCCAACAGGTTATACACAGGGAGTGGTCAAAAAACACCCAACAAATACTTCCGATACTGTGCAAAACTACAGCTCGATATATATTCGTAACCATCTGATATATAAGCATATTACTGGAAACCCCGCTAAATATTTTTTTTACAAAAGGTGTGGATAACTCCATTCGTTGTGGCTAAACTAAAGGCCAAATAAAAATGTCATCTATTAGAATCGAATGGCAGAATAAAGGGGAAAAACTTGGCTCAAGCCTCGTGGGATAAATGTCTAGGATACCTTCAGGAAGAACTACCTGCACAGCAGTTCAATACCTGGATAAGGCCACTACAGTTAGATGTTCGTCAGGGTGATGAACCTCAATCATCAACCGATATTCGGTTGCTTGCACCCAACCGTTTTGTGAGAGATTGGGTCTCAGATAAGTTTCTCGAGAGGATTGTTGAAATCTACCAACAGCTTCAAGGTGAGCGGTGCAAGGTAATCGTTGAGTCCAGTACAAGCCCGCAACCCATTTATCAGGAAGAAGAAGCGCTACCGGTGCTTCCAACGGTGCTGGAAAAAGCCTCGTTTCCCGCAACAACCCGCATCCAAGTCCAGCCCGAGGTTAGAAAATCGGATGTTGAAGGCGGGCTAAACCATCGAAGCAATATCAACCAGACCTTCACCTTTCAGTCATTTGTTGAGGGTAAATCAAACCAGCTTGCTTTAGCGGCTTCCCGGCAGGTAGCCGAAAACCCAGGAGGTTCTTATAACCCACTATTTATTTATGGTGGCGTTGGGTTGGGTAAGACCCATCTTATGCACGCTGTGGGGAATGCGTTGAGGGAACAAAAACCCAATGCAAAAATTATTTACCTCCACTCAGAGCGCTTTGTGGCCGATATGGTTAAGGCGCTACAGTTAAATGCCATCAACGATTTTAAGCGCTTTTACCGCTCTGTTGATGCGTTACTGATTGATGACATCCAGTTCTTTGCCGGCAAGGAGCGTTCCCAAGAAGAGTTTTTCCACACCTTCAATGCGTTGCTTGAGGGTGGTCAGCAAATGATTCTGACTTGTGATCGTTACCCGAAGGAAATAGATGGCCTTGAAGAGCGACTAAAATCCCGCTTTGGTTGGGGGCTTACCGTTGCTGTTGAGCCGCCAGAACTGGAAACTCGAGTCGCGATTCTGATGAAAAAGGCACACCAGGCAAAAGTAGATCTTCCCAATGACGCCGCTTTTTTCATTGCTCAACGTATCCGCTCCAATGTTAGAGAGCTTGAAGGAGCACTTAAAAGGGTGATAGCAAGTGCTCACTTCACGGGGGTTCCTATCAATATTGAGCTTATTCGAGAATCCTTAAAGGACCTTTTGGCACTTCAGGATAAACTGGTCACCATTGATAATATTCAGCGGGTGGTCTCTGAGTACTACAAGGTTAAAATGTCCGAGTTTTTATCCAAGCGACGAAGTCGGTCTATAGCTAGGCCGAGACAAGTGGCGATGGCTCTTGCCAAGGAGCTGACAAATCATAGCCTGCCAGAGATCGGAGAGGCCTTTGGTGGCCGTGATCATACGACGGTTCTGCATGCGTGTAGAAAGGTGAAAGAGCTGCAGGAAACGAGTCGAGATATTAACGAGGATGTTAAGCAGTTATTAAGAACGTTAACTACCTGATTATTCGCAGCTTTTGGATTATTATAAGCCACCCTTTTTATCTAGCTTACTTGGAAGATATTAACCGATGAAGTTCTCAGTTTCCCGCGAAGATTTTCTGAAGCCCTTACAGCTGGTTGTTGGAGTAGTAGAACGGCGCCAGACACTCCCCATTTTATCTAACGTCCTCATTAACCTTAATGATGGTCGGTTGTCTCTCACGGGGACCGATCTCGAGGTGGAGATTGTTGGCCATTTATCACTGGTCTCACCTGCTGAGAGCGGGGAGATAACGGTACCGGCTCGCAAGTTGATGGATATCTGCCGCTCTTTACCCGATGGAGCTGAGATCACACTTTCTGAAGAGGGTGGGCGTGTTCAAGTCACCAGTGGGCGGAGTCGTTTTACGCTGTCTTCTCTCCCGGCCAATGAATTTCCCAATGTGGATGATGGGCCCGGGAAGTGTGAGTTTTCTATTGAGCAGAGTTCGTTAAAACAACTTATTGATCACACCGCGTTTGCTATGGCGCAACAGGATGTTCGGTATTACCTTAATGGAATGTTGCTAGAGGTAGGCAATGATCGAGTTCGTGCGGTGGCGACTGATGGCCATAGGTTGGCCATGATGGATACTCAGGTTGCCGACCTTACAGAGGAGTTAACCCAGGTTATTCTTCCTCGCAAAGGGGTCATAGAGTTATCTCGCCTGCTGTCAGATGAGGGCGAGGTTTCTGTTGTACTAGGTAATAACCATATTCGTATCGCTACAGCAGATTTTCGTTTCACCTCCAAGCTGGTAGATGGCGCCTACCCAGACTATGACCGGGTGCTGCCAAAAGGCGGGGATAAGCAAATGGTGGGTAGCCGTGAAGAGCTGAAAAATGCTTTTAGCCGTACCGCGATATTGTCTAATGAAAAGTATCGAGGTGTTCGCCTATTATTATCAGAAGGTCAATTGACGCTGGTTGCTAACAACCCTGAGCAAGAAGAGGCACAGGAGGAAGTAACCGTTAATTATTCCTCAGATGAACTGGAAGTAGGCTTCAATGTTAGCTATGTCATTGATGTACTTAATGTTTTACGTGGGGAGACTGCTCGCTTTACGCTATCTGACGCGAACAGCAGTGCTCTGATAGAAGACCCTGAAAATGAAAGTGCCGTGTATGTTGTTATGCCGATGCGGCTCTGATTATTCACTCAACACCATCTAAAATGTATCTACAGAAGCTGGATGTGCATGGGTTGAGAAACCTGAGGCAGATCCAGCTTTCATTATCACCCGGAGCCAATTTATTTTACGGCTCAAATGGTAGCGGCAAAACAAGTGTGCTAGAAGCACTCTATTTGCTAGGTCGTGGCCGCTCTTTCCGCACCCGCACATTAAGTCCTGTTATTAATCAGGGTGGGGATACTTGCACGGTCTTTGGGCTGCTGAAAAAAGAGGGTAAAGAAATACCGCTGGGTGTCAGTCGGTCGAGGCAGGGAGATTTTCTATTTAAAGTAGATGGAGAGCCCGTCACTAGTGCGTCTAGTCTCGCTGAGGCTATGCCATTATTAATACTTAATTCAGATAGTTTTCATCTGCTGGATGGTGGGCCCCAGTTTCGTAGGCAGTTTATCGATTGGGGTGTGTTCCACGTGGAACATAACTACCGGAATACCTGGCAAAGGTTTCGCAGGGCCTTGAAACAGCGCAATTCACTGCTTCGGCGTGATAGAATAGACGAGGCGTTGTTGGGAGTTTGGGATGCTGAATTTGTTAGTTTAGCGGAGCAGATTAATCGCTACCGTGAACAGTACCTAGCAGATTTGATACCCAGAATTAGTGCAGTACTGGCAGAGCTCACGCCTTTAGAGGGGTTTGAGTTCAAGTATTATGCAGGTTGGGATAGCACGAAGAGCTTAACGGATATATTGCTGTCAGACCGCCAGAGAGATATTCAGGGAAAAACAACACATCATGGGCCTCATCGGGCGGATCTACGGGTACGGTTCAACAAGCAACCGGCTAATGATTTGTTATCCAGAGGGCAGATTAAAATTCTCGTTACTGCCATGCAGATAGCACAGGGCTACCTGTACCATGAGCGAACGGGGTGTCAGTGTCTATACCTACTGGATGACCTGCCGTCAGAGCTAGATATACAGCATAGAAGCAAAGTCGGTGAGCTTTTGTATCGACTAGGTGCACAAGCCTTTATAACCGGTGTCATTCGGGAGGATTTAAGATCATCCTGGCCTGAAGATGATAAAAACATCCGCATGTTCCACGTGGAACATGGGCGTATTGCACAAGAATAGGTGTTAATACTAAAACATAGAAATTTAGGTTTCTCGTATGAATGAAGAGCAGAACTACGATTCGTCAAGTATTAAGGTGTTGAAAGGCCTAGATGCTGTTCGTAAGCGTCCTGGAATGTATATTGGCGATACCGATGATGGCACTGGTTTACATCACATGGTCTTTGAAATTGTCGATAATTCTATCGATGAGGCATTGGCGGGCCATTGCTCAGAAATACGGGTTACGATCCACCCGAATGAGTCTATTACCGTCTCAGATAATGGTCGTGGTGTTCCCACAGAAATCCATGAAGAGGGTGTTTCTGCAGCTGAAGTGATTATGACGGTGCTTCATGCGGGCGGAAAGTTTGATGAGAATAGCTACAAAGTCTCCGGTGGGCTCCATGGTGTGGGTGTTTCCGTGGTGAATGCACTTTCAAAGGATCTACGGCTAACTATTAGGCGGGGTGGCAATATACACGAGCAGCATTATAGCTACGGTGTGCCGCAGGCACCTTTGGCTGTGGTGGGCCAAGCGACTGAAACAGGTACAGAGGTACACTTTGTGCCATCGGAAGACACCTTCAACAATATCATTTTTCACTATGAAATATTGGCTAAACGCCTGAGAGAGCTATCATTTCTAAACTCCGGTGTTCGAATCGTGTTAAAGGACGAGCGAACAGGAAAAGAGGATATTTTTCAATACGATGGCGGCCTACGAGCCTTCGTTGAATACTTGAACACCAACAAAACAACCATCAATCAGGTGATGCACTTCAATGTTCAGCGTGATGACGGCGTTGGTGTTGAGGTTGCGCTGCAATGGAATGACAGTTATCAGGAAAATATTTTTTGCTATACCAACAACATTCCGCAACGAGATGGCGGTACACACCTAGCAGGATTTAGGTCTGCGCTTACCCGAAGCCTTAATACCTACATTGAAAAGGAAGGGTTGGGCAAAACCAATAAGGTCAACACTACCGGAGATGATGCCCGGGAAGGGTTGACGGCTGTTCTCTCGGTGAAAGTACCAGACCCCAAGTTTTCCTCACAAACCAAAGATAAATTGGTTAGCTCGGAAGTAAAAACGGCAGTTGAGCAGGAAATGGGTGCTAATTTAACGGACTATTTGCTGGAAAACCCGAAAGAAGCCAAGAGTGTTGTGATGAAAATGGTGGATGCAGCTCGGGCGCGTGAGGCTGCACGGAAGGCGCGTGAAATGACACGTCGTAAAGGTGCATTAGATATCGCAGGACTTCCCGGCAAGTTGGCAGACTGCCAGGAGAAGGACCCCGCACTCTCAGAATTGTACTTGGTGGAGGGTGACTCTGCAGGCGGCTCAGCAAAACAGGGCCGAGATCGCCGAACACAGGCAATTTTGCCACTGAAAGGCAAAATCCTTAATGTGGAAAAAGCTCGGTTTGACAAAATGTTGTCCAGTGTTGAAGTGGGAACGCTCATCACTGCTTTGGGGTGTGGTATTGGAACGGAAGAATTCAACGCCGATAAACTTCGATATCACACTATCCTGATCATGACCGATGCGGATGTGGATGGTTCGCATATCCGAACGTTATTGCTGACATTTTTCTTTCGGCAAATGCGGGAACTGGTCGAGCGTGGCAATATTTACATTGCACAGCCTCCTCTGTACAAGATCAGCAAAGGTAAGCAAGAGCAATATCTTAAGGATGATCAAGCACTTACGGCATTTTTAACACAGACAGCACTGGAAAACTCTAGCCTACATGTCAATGCTGATGCACCCAGAATCAGTGGTAGTGCTCTAGAAACCCTAGTGACAGACTACCGCCGTGTGATGACGATCATCGAGCGAATGTCTCGCGTATATCCTGAGGACATTTTACAAAAGCTGGTCTATATGCCGGCACTTAATACTGACAGTCTTAGTGATAAAGCCCAGGTTGAGGATTGGTGTAAAACACTGTCTGAGTCGCTGGAGCAAGAGAACAAGGCTGGTAGCCACCGTTATCAAGTCGTGGTTGAGCTCGACAGTGAGCGCCAGGTTTACCTGCCTTGCGTAGAAATTACAGCCCACGGCGTGCCAACCAACTACCGTTTCAACTATGACTTTTTTGTTTCTGGTGAATATGCTGCCATCGTCTCTCTTGGTAAGCAACTCCAGGGGCTGATCGAGGAGGGTGCATATATTCAGCGTGGGGAGCGTTCTAAGCCCGTGGAGAGTTTTAGTGCGGCTCTGGAATGGCTAATGAATGAATCTCGCCGTGGTTATAATATACAGCGTTATAAAGGGCTGGGTGAAATGAACCCGGAGCAGTTGTGGGATACCACGATGAACCCTGAAACACGGCGTATGCTGAAGGTTACGATTGAGGACGCTATAGGCGCTGATCAGATGTTTAACACTTTGATGGGCGATCAGGTGGAACCACGTCGAGAGTTTATTGAAACCAACGCATTAGCAGTTACTAACCTGGATATATAGACATATATTGGCAAGCATAAAAAAACTGGCCTATTTAGGCCAGTTTTTTTATATCCTAAATTATTCTTCGTGCTGGCGCCAAAGATCACCGTCAGTCTTGCGGCGACCTGAATTTTTTCTACGATCCTCCTTACCTGGTTCGAAGCGAACTTCTTGGCGGCGGTCAGTTTTTTTTCGACGCAGTTCTTTTCGTTGTTCTGGGCCGTTATAGGTTCCGTTATCAAAAGTGTTCATAGCATCCATTCATTATTTTATAGTTAACAGGGTAGAAGCAGTTTAGGCGACAGTAAACTGGAAATCCAGAAACGACTGACTGGCGCCAGTCAGGAATGGGAGAGTGTTTTCTGGGTTGATTCTATCCAGCCCTTTACTTGCTCTGTTAATTGTCGGCTATCAATACCAGCAGTCTCGATGGGCTCACCAATGACCATATGGATGCGGCCGGGCCATTTGATAAATCGGTGAGCGGGCCAACAGTAGCCGGCATTCTGGGCAACGGGTAAAACAGGTACACCGGCAGCAATGGCCAGAGCTGCACCACTACGACCGTAGTTTCCGCTCTGCCCTATCGGTGTTCGAGTTCCCTCGGGGTAAATTAGCACATTATTACCTTGAGCTAAGCGCTGCTTACCCTGCGCCAGTATTTGTTTCATGGCTTCTCTAGGGTTGCTGCGGTTTATAGCGATGGGATGCATAAAGTAGAGGCCCCAGCCAAAAAAAGGTATCCAGAAAAGCTCTTTTTTTAGGATGGTGCTAACGGGACGCAATAGCCGCTGAAGATAGAAGGTTTCCCAGCCTGACTGATGTTTGCTCAGTACGACACAGGGAGTGTCAGGGATATTCTCCAAGCCATCTACCTGAAGAGTAATTCCACAGCTGAAATTCAACCACTTAATGATAATAGCATTTGCCCAAGTCACCACATTCTGGCGTATCTGGTATGGCATTAAAGGTCCAATCGTGCAGGCAATTGTGCCGAAAACAACCAAAACTATCGCATAAATCACGTAAAATAGCACAGAACGTGTAAAAGCTACTGCAGTTTTCATTGTTATTTTTCAGCCTCTTGATTAGCCAAAAGATAATCCACCACTCGGGCTAAATCGTCAAACACTCTGGCCTGTTGCAAGACCACATCGTTTTGTTCTGCTAACTTAGGTTCAGTTGTTGCTCCCTTGCCGGTGCGGACCAGAATAGGGGTACAGTGATGTGTGGTACCCGCTTGAAGGTCGCGGAGGCTATCACCAACAATGGGTACACCCATCAAAGGCATACCAAACTCACTGGAGATAGCATCGAGTAAGCCTGGAGCAGGTTTGCGGCAGCTACAGCTATCGTCAGGGCTGTGAGGACAATAAAAAATACCAGCGAGCTCAGTATCAGTCTCAGCCAGTAAATCGTTTAGTTTGGCGTGCATAGCCTCTAGGTCATCTAGGTCAAACAAGCCACGGCCAATGCCTGATTGGTTGGTGGCTACCACCACGGTATAGCCTGCCTGATAAAGGCGGGCAATGGCGTCAATACTGCCAGGCAGAGGGCGCCATTCCTCTACGGACTTAACATAGGAGTCAGAGTCTTCGTTGATGACCCCATCGCGATCCAGAATAACGAGCTTGGTCATTTTTCTAATGCCGTTTTGGGCAAGATAAAAGCCATCGAATTTACAGCTTATTTCACGGGTGCCAGTAGTGAAATATCGGCCACTTCCAGGAACAGGTTACGTAATTGCTGCAATAAAGCCAGTCGATTGTTACGCAAAGCGTCGTCATCCACCATGACCATAACATCATCAAAGAACTGATCCACAGGTTGTCGTAATTTGGCCAAGCGTTTCAGTACGTCGGTGTAGTCGCGATCCTGTTGGAGTGGTTTTACTTCACCAGTAAGCTCTGCCAGAGACAGTGCCAAGGCTTTTTCCGCATTATCTATCAGTAGAGTATTATCCACTTCCACAGGTATTGTGCTGTCGGCTTGTTTAGACAAAATATTAGAGACTCGCTTATTTGCCGCCGCTAATGCGGCCGCTTCAGAGAGCTGGTTGAAGGCATGAACAGCCTGAACTCGCTGGTGAATATCCAGAGGGTTGCTAAGTTGTCTAGCCGCAACTGCTTGAAAGACTTCCGTTGGGATCCTTTCATCTTCATACCAAGCTCTGAAGCGATCTAGCATGTAAGTAAGTACTTGCTTGGCCGTGTTCTCAATAGTGTCGGGTTTAGCGTCTAATCCAGTATGCTGGGAGGCTGCGGCAGTCAGTGCTTCACGAAGATCAAGGTCGATACCCCGTTCTACAATTATCCTCAAGACACCAAGGCTAGCGCGTCGAAGCGCAAAGGGATCCTTGGAGCCGGTGGGTGGCTGACCAATACCAAAAATACCCACCAGCGTATCTAGTCGATCGGCGAGTGCCAGTGTGGCACCGGTGGCGGTGGCTGGGATTGAGTCGCCGGCAAAGCGAGGCAAGTATTGCTCAAATAAGGCTTCGGCCACTTCGGCGTGCTCACCATCATTGGTGGCATAGTAGCGTCCCATGGTTCCCTGCAAGTCATCAAACTCACCGACCATTTCACTGACTAAATCAGACTTGCTTAATTCGGCAGCTCTTCTTGCCAATGAGGGCTCTGCTCCCGTCATGGGTGCCAGAATTTCGGCTAGCCTTGCAACGCGTTCCGTCTTATCGAAAACTGAACCGAGTTTGGCTTGAAAGACAATACTTTTCAGCGATTCACGGCGTGCATCAAGGGTAGATTTTTGATCTGTTTCATAGAAGAAGGCTGCATCGGCCAGACGTGGACGGATAACTCGCTCATTACCACTGATAACCTGAGCTGGATCTTTACTCTCGATATTGGCAACAGTGATAAACATGGGCAGTAGTTGGCCATTGCTATCCACCACATGGAAATACTTCTGGTGTTCTGCCATCGAGGAAACCAGCGCTTCTGAAGGTACGGCTAAAAAACGCTCTTCAAAGCGGCCCAGTAATGGAACAGGCCACTCGTTTAAGGCGGATACTTCGTTTAGTAGTGCATCATCGATAACAGCGACACCGCCAGCCTTTTCGGCCGCTTCTATGACGCCTTGACGAATGAGCTCACGGCGCTCAGAAAAATCAGCGATGACATGCGCTGAACGAAGACTTTCTTGATAGCTCGATGGTGACGGGATAACAATATCGCCACTACTATGGAACCGATGCCCACGGCTGGTATTCCCAGCTGTAAGCCCCATTACCTTCGTGTTGACCACATTACTGCCCTGTAGCATTACAACCCAGTGAACCGGGCGTACAAATTCTTCACGGCTGGCACCCCAACGCATTCTTTTTGGAATGGGGAGCGCGGCGAGCGCGGCCTCAACGATGGGACCAATCAGGTTCGCAGTGGTGCGCCCGGGCTCTGTAGCGCGATGGCATAGCTTGTCCTGCTTGCCATCGTTTTCTACTTTATTCGCCAGCTCATCAATCTCAATAGCATTTTTCTTGGCAAAAGCCTCGGCAGCGCGCGTGGGTTTGCCGTCAGTATCAAAGGCCACTTTAATGGGTGGGCCCCAAGCGACAACTTCCTTGGTGGGTGTCTTCTCATCTAGCGTATTAATCACTATCGCCAAGCGACGGGGTGCAGCAAAGGTCTGGGCATCGCCGAATGTCAGCTGCTCAGCTTTTAACCGGGAAAGAATTTCATCGCGAAACGCATTGGATAGTGTCAGTAGAGCCTTGGGTGGCAACTCTTCCGTGCCTATTTCGACTAAAAAATCTACGCTCATTGTTCAGTCTCCATAGCCTGTTGTGTGACTTCATCGGCTAGAGCCTTAGGTGCCAGCGGGAAACCGAGAGCTAGCCGTGAATGAAAATAGGTTTTGGCCACAGCTCGAGCGAGGGTACGAACTCGTAAAATAAATCGTTGACGCTCTGTGACTGAAATTGCATGGCGGGCATCCAGTAAATTAAAGGCATGGGAGGCTTTCATGACCATTTCGTAGGCAGGTAATGGCAGGTTTTTTTCGACCAAACGTTGACTCTCGCGCTCGTAGGTGTCGAAGCTCTGGAACATAAAGTCCACATCCGCTTCCTCAAAGTTGAAGGTCGACATTTCTACTTCATTTTGGTGGAACACATCACCGTAGGTTACCTTCCCTTCTGGCCCTTCAGTCCACACCAAGTCATAAATACTGTCTACACCTTGCAGGTACATGGCAATACGCTCAAGCCCATAGGTGATTTCGCCAGTGACGGGGAAACACTCCAGCCCGCCCACTTGTTGAAAATAGGTAAACTGAGTGACTTCCATGCCATTCAGCCAGATTTCCCAACCAAGGCCCCAGGCGCCCAGTGTGGGGGATTCCCAATTGTCTTCAACGAAACGGATATCGTGAACTGTGGGGTCGATACCCAGCTCGCGAAGTGATTCCAGATACAAATCCTGAATATTATCCGGGGAGGGTTTCAAGACGACTTGGAACTGGTAATAGTGTTGCAGTCGGTTTGGATTTTTACCGTAACGGCCATCCGTGGGTCGGCGGCAGGGTTGAACGTAAGCACTGTTCCAGGTTTCTGGCCCGATAGCGCGCAAAAAAGTGGCCGGGTGAAACGTACCTGCACCCACCTCCATATCCAGTGGTTGCAAAATAACGCAGCCCTGACGAGACCAAAATTGTTGTAAGGCCAAAATTAGCCCTTGGAATGTTGAAACATCCGGTGTGGTTTGTGACACCTAGGTTCCCCTGTAGCATGCAAAGCCGACAATTATAAGGCTGCAACCCCTGAATAGTAAGGGGTTTCGTGTCACTAGACTGGTTTCAAATGTCTTGAGAAAGTAACGTTGATTTGGCGGGTGATGTTATTTGCGAAATGGGTTTGATATGGTTGATCAATGGTATAACTATTGACCGACAGCGCCGATAAAATAAGAGGCTGGTATGACCATGTTTCATGGGCATTCAAACAGGCTCTGAGGCTTTAGGCGGTTAAATCTTACGGTTAAAAAGGAAGTTTTCAGAATGAGAAAAATCGTTCTA
Organism: uncultured Cellvibrionales bacterium; assembly: GCA_913062605.1. Classification (GTDB taxonomy): domain Bacteria; phylum Pseudomonadota; class Gammaproteobacteria; order Pseudomonadales; family Porticoccaceae; genus Porticoccus. Next base: position 182,616 of record CAJXWQ010000001.1, on the reverse strand, counting down.
TTCACCCTGATACTCTTACTGGCAGGTTGTGAAACAGTTTATTACGATGCCTGGGAGCAAGTGGGTATTCATAAACGAGATATTCTGGTGGATCGGATCGAAGATACCCAGGACGCACAGGAAGAAACCCAGAAGCAGTTCAAAGATGCCCTGGAGCAATTCAAGGCGGTGGTGAATTTCGATGGTGGTGACCTGGAAAAACTCTACAACAAACTCAACGCTGAATATGAAGACAGCGAACAAGCGGCCAAGGCAATTAGTGTCCATATAGATAGTGTTGAAGATGTGGCTGAGGATCTATTTGAAGAGTGGGAAGATGAACTCGCACAAATTCAGAATCGCACTCTTCGGGATGACAGTGCCAAAAAGCTCCACGATACCCGTTACAAATACCAGCAAATGGTTAAATCCATGCGCAAGGCAGAGAAAAGTGTTCACCCGGTATTAACGACTCTGCGAGATCAGGTGCTATATCTAAAGCATAACCTCAATGCTCGGGCCATCTCCGCCCTTAAGGGTGAGCTAAGTACGATGAATAGTGATGTGAATAGGCTCATCCTTGATATGCAAAAATCCATAGATGAAGCTAATCTGTTTATAGACCGGATTAATAATTGAGCCAGCAGCGAACAAAAGAGGCCACAAGATGAAGTACAACAATATTCTCGAAACCATTGGTGACACACCACACATTCGCCTTGGTAAATTGTTTTCGGGTGACGTAGAAGTCTGGATGAAAGCAGAGCGATTCAATCCTGGTGCTAGTATCAAGGATAGAATTGGGCTGGCAATGATAGAGGATGCCGAAGCGAAGGGGCTGATCAATAAAGACACGCTTATCATTGAACCCACTTCTGGAAATACTGGTATTGGCCTTGCATTGGTCTGTGCTGTCAGAGGTTATCGGCTGGTACTCACCATGCCGGAATCCATGTCCATTGAGCGCCGTCGTTACCTCAAGGCTCTGGGCGCAGAGTTGGTATTGACTCCGAAAGAGTTGGGTATGGGAGGTTGTATTGAAAAGGCGAACCAGTTACTGGCAGAAAATGACAATGCCTGGATGCCCCAGCAGTTCAACAACCCTGCCAACGTTCAAGTGCACCGGGATACCACCGCTCGGGAAATTCTGGCCGACTTCCCCGATGGGATCGACTACCTGATTACCGGTGTGGGTACTGGCGGCCACATTACCGGGTGCGCTGAAGTACTGAAGGAAAAATTCCCCAACACAAAGGTACTGGCCGTTGAGCCAACCAAGTCGCCAGTGATTAGTGGTGGTAAAAAGGGTTTACACCGGATCCAGGGCATTGGTGCTGGATTTATCCCCGAAGTACTGAACACCGAAATTCTCGATGGCACAATTCAGGTCACCGAGGAAGACTCCTTTGAGATGACACGACGCTGTGCACAGGAAGAAGGTATTTTTGTGGGTGTTTCATCAGGGGCCAGTCTTGCTGCCGTTCAACAGGCGCTCAATGAAATTCCGGCAGGCAGCACCGTGTTAGTGTTCAGTTACGATACTGGTGAGCGATACCTTTCTATTGAGGATTTATTCTAAAGAAGGGTTTTTATCGTAGTTAGAAAGGCTAAAACCCTGGGCATGATCCCGGGGTTTTTTGTCTGGGGAGAATACCCCTTGGGTATGGTGGGCTACACTAGCAGTAGTTTTTCAAAAATATTGGAAGAAATACACCATGAATAACGTGCTAAAACAAAGCATAGGTTTCTTGTTAGGTTTGAGCTTAATCTGGACAAGCAGTGCTTTGGCCGACCACCACTGGAAAACGGCGGAATACCAAACGGTTCAGGTAAAGGATAACCTCTATGTCATGATTGCCGAAGGGGGTAATCTGGTGGTATCTATAGGTGAGGAAGGTACTTTTTTAATCGATGACCAGTTTGCGCCACTGACAGAAAAGTTGATCGTCGAAATTAAAAAAGTGGGCGGTGATATTCCTCGGTTTTTAATTAATACTCATTGGCATTATGACCACACTGGGGGCAATGAAAACCTAGGTAAGATTGGGACATTAATCGTGGCACACGACAATGTTAGGAAGCGTTTATCGGTAGACAACACGCTCACCGCATTTAATGCCCAAATACCAGCATCACCCAAAGAAGCGCTACCGGTTATTACCTTTAGTACCGATACCAGTTTTCACCTTAATGGTGAAACCATCCATGCGCGGCATGTTCACAATGCACACACGGATGGCGATTCCGTGGTTCATTTTAAAATTGCTAATGTCATTCATGCCGGGGATGTGTGGTTCAACGGATTTTATCCCTTTATCGATGTGGAGCATGGCGGCAGCCTTGCCGGTATGATTGAGGCGACCACGACTATAATTAATATGTCGAATGACAATACGGTCATTATTCCCGGTCATGGTTTTGTCGGGGACAAAGCCGCATTAGTGGTCTACAGGAACATGCTCAGCGATGTGTTGGCCAGGCTACGAAAACTCAAAGCCGAGGGGAAAACAACGGATGAAGCCGTTGCTGCTAAACCTACCCAAGAACTGGATGCAATCTGGGGAGGTGGCTTTTTGAAGCCTGATCAGTGGGTCAGCATTATTTACAGCGGTTTGGAGTTGCCAAAAAAATGATTTCATTTCGTGCAGCAAAAAGAGAAGACTGCCGCACTATCGCGGAGTTATATAGTATTTCCTCTGATGGCGTAGCTGATTATATTTGGGCTAAATCGGTCAAACCTGGAGAAGAAACACTAGATGTAGGCGAATGGCGCTATGAGAGAGAAGACAGTGTTTTCAGTTATAAAAACTGCACGATTGTCGAGGTAGGCGGAGAAATTGCCGGGATGATGGTGGCCTTCCCTATGAAGGCATCCGGCGAAGTGGATGAAGACCCGGTGCTTGCACCTTACGGTCGGCTGGAGGAAGACAACAGTTACTATATTTGTGGCATGGCATTATTTCCTGAACACCGCGGCAAGGGTATTGGGCATCAATTAATGGCATTGGCAAATCAGCAAGCTAAGTTGAGGCGGTTTAATAAAATCAGCTTAATTGTTTTCGAACAAAATACCAGTGCAAAGCGACTATATGAAGCGCAGGGTTTTAAAGAAGTTCGTCGAGAAACAATAGTTGCCCACCCGCTAATTCCTCACACGGGTGATGTTATATTGATGGTGAAAACATTAGAAGAATAAATAATCTTATAGAAATAATATAAATGAAAATAAAATTAATAATAGTTTTTTCTATTAGTTTAATAGCTTCGATATTTATTTTTATTGATCCAATAGAACAACCGCAAAACTATTATAATTTTTCTGACAAAAATAATTACCTTGGTGTTAATAATTTCTTAAATGTCATTTCAAACATTCCTTTTTTGTTGGTTGGCATATTTGGGTTAATTTTAGATAAAAATAAAAAATTAACGCATGATAATTATTCAATAACCCCGGTCTATAGTATTTTCTTTTTGGGCGTATTTCTCACCAGTTTTGGTTCGTCCTGGTTTCACCTTAACCCTAGTAATGAAACATTGGTGTGGGATCGTCTGCCCATGACCATAGGCTTTATGGCATTGACCACAGGTTTATTATCGGAGTATTTAAAACGAGAGCTACAGCAGTATTTACTTTACCCGTTTCTTCTAATCGGCTTTACCAGTGTTATTTATTGGCACTTTACTGAACAAGCTGGAAGGGGTGATCTGCGGTTATATGCACTCGTGCAGTTTTTACCGCTATTAATTATCCCCGCAGTGGTAGTAACCCATAAGCCTCGTTACACCCGCAGCTGGGATTTAATCTGGGTATTCATCTTCTATGTCCTCGCCAAAGTGATGGAGCATTTTGACCATGCCATTCATGAGCTGCTGGGAAGTATCAGCGGCCATAGTATCAAGCATCTGCTGGCTGCGGCAGCTACCTACATGGTGTTGCGAATGTTGTTGCTGAGAAAACCGATGTAAGGGAAGAGCTATTAGTTACCGCTATCGGCTGGATAGCGATAATCAAGTAGAGCTATTGGTGTGCTCTAGCCTATAGTGTTTGCCAATGGGGAAGTAAATGTAACTAATGTTAGTAAGCCCGAAGCAAATACTGGAGTTAGCCATGCAACGTTATACAATTTTTGGACATCAAGCCTGTGGTTTCTGTCGTCAAGCGAAGGCTGTACTGGAATCCAAAGAGCTACCTTTCCGCTATGTGGACATTCATGAAGAAGGCATCAGTCCAGAAGATTTGGCAGCAACGGTGGGAAAACCAGTGAGCACGGTACCTCAAATCTTTCATGGAGAAGAGTACGTGGGTGGTTACCAAGAGTTAATGCAGTATTTGGAGCAGGCAGAAGTCGCCTGAATAGAGGCAGAGAAAGAGGTGTTTTAGCGATAAAAAAGGGGCCAACATCAGTTGGCCCCTTACAGGATTAGCTGAGCACTACTATTCGTTAATGCCTAGAAGCTCCACATCAAAAATCAATGTTGATCCCGGGCCAATCGCGCCCATATTACGGTTGCCATAGGCCAAATTACTGGGAATAAATAATCGAGTTTTTTCACCAACCACCATCAACTGCAAACCTTCTGTCCAGCCGGGGATAACCTGGTCTAAGCCAAAGCCGATTGGTTCGCCGCGGTCTACAGAGCTGTCGAATACTGTGCCATCTATCAATGTGCCGTGATAATGCACTTTCACCATATCGGTTGGCCCGGGGTGTTCAGTACCAGTCCCCTCGGTCAACACTAAATATTGTAGCCCGGAAGCGGTAGTCTGTACGCCCTCCACGTCTTTGTTGGTGGCCATAAACTCGATGCCTTTTTGTATATTCACTGTGGCTCCTTTTTTGTTGGTCAGAATTCGTTGTGCCAGAAATAAAACCATCGCAATAACGATAATAATGATGATAATTTTGAACATAGTAAATCTCTAACATAGGTGGATATTAAATTGTAACGAAGGGTAGGTTGATCGAGCTGGTTGGTCAACCAGTGTCAGGTCATGATCAGTGTAGACTAGAGACCTCTCCACCTACATATAGCCAGTGCCCCGATGTCCGTTGAAAGACGGAGACCTCGTGCATCACTTGAACCTCGGAATGATCTGGTTCGCGATAAAAGGCATTAAATTCTACAGTGGCTTTATCACCCGTTTGGTTGCTGGATAATACTTCCAGTTTTACCCATTCCATCGTTTTTTCAGAAAGTGCCTTGGCAGTTAACCCAGCCGCGGTTGCAGAAAACCACGTCGATAATAAATAATCCCCATAGCCGCCCAAGGCATACGCCGAATAACGAGAGCGCATCAATTGTTCTGGGGTTTTAGCCTTTTGTCCAGCCACAAGAAAGCGCCCACAGCATTTATCGAAGGGTTTATTGCGATTACAAATACAGGTGTCAGCCATTAGTTTTATCTGTTTATCAGTGAGTTAAAAAGAGCTGTATCTCTGATGGCACTTTTAGCCCTGTTTAGGCACTACCCTAGTTTTACCATCATCATCAATCGCTACAAACACAAATTCGCCTTCGGTGACTTTGGCGGGTTCATTTGTGGACTCAATATTAATCCAGACTTCCACATTGATGGTCATGGAGCTGCGGCCGACTTTGACCAGTTCACAGTAGCAGCTGGCAATAGCTCCGACAGGTACAGAGCGCAGAAAGGCCATTTCACTGATGGCCACGGTGGTGACACGCCCCTGGGCAATACGCTGGGCAAGGATGGCGCTGCCAAGATCCATTTGTGAGAGCAGCCATCCACCAAAAATATCACCATTGGCATTGGTGTCCTTCGGCATGGCGATAGTCTGTAGGGTCAGATCCCCGCGGGGTTGTGGTGGTTGGTTGATAGCTGTCACGGGTGACTCCTCACATTGTTATTATTACTAATAGTTGGTAGCTCTCTTTGTTAGCAGTTGATTGCTTAGAAGACCACAGAGGGTAGCCAGGTGGCAAGTGATGGCCAGAAAGCTAACATCAACATCAGTAAGACCTGAATACCAATAAACGGAATAACGCCGCGATAAATATCACCGGTTTTAACACTGTCCGGGGCTACGCCACGCAGGTAAAACAGGGCAAAACCAAAGGGTGGGGTCAAAAATGAGGTTTGCAGGTTGACGGCAATCATGATCCCAAGCCAAATCGGATCAAGTCCCATAGCGAGCAGCACGGGGCCGACGATGGGCACAACTACAAAGGTAATTTCAATAAAGTCGAGAATAAACCCGAGTAGGAATATCACCAACATGACAACAAGGGTGGCACCGACGATCCCGCCGGGAATATCATGAAATAGCGCCTCTACCAGCTCCTCACCACCAAAGCCGCGAAACACCAGAGAGAACACGGCAGCCCCGATAAGAATCAGAAATACCATCGCGGTCACTTCGGTGGTCGAGCGGGCAACTTCTCGCAATCGTGCGATGGAGAGTTGCCCTCGTGTGATGGCCAGTAAGGTAGCGCCAAATGCGCCAACGCCTGCGGCTTCGGTGGGTGTGGCGATCCCAGTCAAAATAGAACCCAGTACGGCAATGATCAACACTACCGGTGGTAACAAGCTTCTCAGCAGGCGAAAGGCACTGAGATGATTGTTCTCATCTACTTCGGCAACGGGTGCGGCGTCTGGCTTGAGCCGGGAAATGATTATCAGATAGCCTATATACATCACCACCAACAGTAAGCCCGGAATAATGGCGCCGACAAATAGGTCGCCAATGGACATCGTCTTGGGGGTGAAAATACCCATCGAAAGTTGAGCTTGTTGGTAGGCACTGGAGAGAATATCCCCCAGCAATACCAGAGCAATGGAGGGAGGGATGATTTGCCCTAGCGTACCAGTGGCACAAATAGAGCCTGTGGCCAGCGCGGGAGAATAGCCGCGTTTCAGCATGGTGGGCAGAGACATCAACCCCATGGTCACCACGGTAGCGCCGACAATACCGGTACTGGCTGCCAACAGCATTCCTACGATGACGACAGAAATACCCAGGCCACCTTTAAATTTGCCGAATAGCAGCGACATGCTGTCGAGTAGGTCTTCCGCCAATTTGGATTTTTCTAGCATCACGCCCATTAATACAAACAACGGCACGGCGATCAGGGTGGTGTTATCAATGGTGCCGTAGAGCCGATTGGGCAATGCATGGAGAAATGCCATATCGAAATGGCCGGCCATGTTACCCACTATGGCAAATAAGAGTGCAGTGCCTGCCAGAGAAAAGGCTACGGGATAGCCTGCCATCAAGACCAGGCAGACCACCACAAACATCAGTAGGGGAATATATTCGGCCATCAGACCATTCCCTCCTGTTGCTCGCCAGTATGTTCTCCACCAAGACGAAAAAAGAACAACAGGTTTTTGATAATTTCGGCTACCCCTTGCAGCAGCATGGTCACTGGCATCACCAGTAACAGGGTTTTGAGCAGATAGACCCAGGGCAACCCCTGCGTCTCTTTTGAGACTTCATGAACAGCCCAGCTATTGGCCACATAGTCCCAGCTGAAGATGAGAATTAACAAGCTGACAGGGATTAGAAATAGCACAGCGCCCAAAGCATCCACTAGCGCTTGGCCACGAGGTGTGAATTTTTGGTAGAGGATATCCACTCGCACATGGCCACCGCGCTTTAAGGTGTAAGCGGCACCCAGTAAAAAAACCAGTGCATGCAGGTAGGTGACGGATTCTTGCAAGGCAATAGAGCCTGACCCGAGAAAGTAGCGCATCACCACAACAGCGCAGGTAAGGGCCATCATCGCCAAGGTTAACCACGCAATGATTCGGCCAGTCCATTCAGTGAAGCAGTCGATACCTCGGGCTAGCCGTTCCAGAACACGGATAAGGGTACTGCTAGTAGTCACAGGCATTATTTTTATTAGGTCTTAAAAACGGTTGCTCATTATACGTTCAATAGTGCCTAGACTCATCATGGGGTTTGTTTCTTGCCTTTGTGCTATTTAGGTTAGGTGCAGCCATGTAAAAGTTAGTGACTCGCACCATCCGTGGTGCTCGCCTTTATGCCTCTTGGGTACAAATTTGCTGTCCTGCAAACTAGTGACTCGGGACATCCTTGTCCATCGGGCTGCGCCCGTCGGCAAAGCCGACGCCCAAAACGGCTTCGTGCCGTTTTGTCATATTACTGTCACAGAGGGTTCATATAGTTGTCATCATTGAAAATTAGTATGTCGTTCGATGATTAACGACAAGCCCTGGAGGCAAAAGTGAATAAGACTCAAAAATTAGCCATTGTTGGCGCTGCGATGGCGCTAACTGTAGCAAGCACAACTGTGCTGGCGGCTGCTCGCGACTATGTCAGTGTCGTGGGTTCTTCAACGGTTTACCCCTTTGCCACTGTGGTTGCCGAGCGTTTCGGTAAATCCACGGGAAATGCCACACCAAAAGTTGAATCTACCGGTTCTGGTGGTGGTATGAAGTTGTTCTGTTCAGGTGTTGGCACCATTCACCCAGATGTCACCAACGCGTCACGCCGTATGAAAGCGTCTGAATACAGGCTTTGTCAGGAGAATGGCGTAACCGATGTGATTGAAGTGTTGATTGGTTATGACGGCATCGTTGTTGCCAACTCCAAAGCGAAAGACGCTATGCAGCTGACGCGTAAGGATTTATTTCTTGCACTGGCTGTTCAAGTACCAGGCCCTGACGGCAAGCTGATAGCCAATCCCTACAAAACTTGGAAAGACGTTAACCCTGCACTGCCGAACACAAAGATTGAAGTGCTTGGACCTCCCCCTACTTCCGGTACTCGTGATGCATTCTCTGAACTGGGAATGGAAGGTGGCGCAAAGAACTTTGCCGACTTGGCTGCGCTGCGTGGTTCGAAGGATGCCGGTGAAATCAAAATGTTGATGGCCAAACTGGGCATTCCAGAAAGTGCTTTTAACAAAAAAGGTAAAACTGTATTTAAGGCGGTTGCACACGCAATTCGTGAAGATGGTTACTACATTGAAGTGGGTGAGAACGACAACTTGATTGTTCAGAAACTGGTAGCTAACCCCAATGCATTGGGCATCTTCGGTTTCTCCTTCCTTGATCAAAATAGCGATAAGGTGCAGGGCTCCATTGTTGAAGGTGTTGAACCTGAGTTCGATACCATTGCCAACAAATCTTACCCCATCTCTCGCCCACTGTACTTCTACGTTAAGAAAGCACATATAGGTGTAGTTCCGGGTATCGAAGGTTACCTCGCCGAGTTCAGTAGTGAGAAAGCCTGGGGTGAAGAGGGTTATTTGGCTGAAAAGGGTATGATTCCCATGCCCGCTGAGTTGCGTGGACAGTATGCGGCATCGATTAATAACCAGCAGCCCATGACAGGCGAAGAGCTTAACTAGTTCGATCTAATGGCGGCATCTACCCACCTGCCGTTATAAGTTAGGGCCTGACAATAGTCAGGCCTTCCCTATTTAAGGGAATTAAAGTTTTAAGTAACTATTTGGGTCATAGAGTTGGGTTGTAGAAACGTCGAATTACCGAAAATAGATTAGTGAAACAGTTATGCAAACAGCCAACTTATTAATTGTTCTACTTGCGCTCAGTGCCGTGGCCTACTACATGGCTCGTGGACGCTCAGTGGCATTGGCTCAGCCCCTTGGTGGTATTCGCAACTTGCACTCCCTGCCCTTTTTCTACGGCATGCGGGCTGCCATCTGGTGCGCGCTACCCTCCACTGTGTTACTGGTGCTGTGGCTCCTGTTTGATGAACACATTATCAGCACCCTGCTGATCAATAGTTTGCCAGAAGGCCAACAACCGGCTTCTGCTGCAGAATATAACCTGTTGTTGAACAGTATTGAAAATATTGCCAGTGGTGCGCTTCGTGCTGAAACAGCAAAGCCTGTTTTGGTTGCAGCAGCGGAATCACTGAAACAGTTACAACAGACAGGTCGATATTTGGTGACGGCGGTGGTGTTGTCACTGGCCGTGATCGGTATGGGCTGGGGTTGGGTGAAAGTTTCACCCAAACTTCGTGCTAGGCAACAGGTAGAGCGGGTATTCAGGGGCATTTTATTGGCCTGTGCCTGTGTAGCGATCTTTACCACTATCGGCATTCTGCTATCAGTCATATTTGAGTCATTGCGGTTTTTCCAGACAGTGCCCGCTACAGAATTCTTATTTGGTACGGAGTGGAGCCCACAAATGGCTATCCGTAGCGACCAGGTAGGTTCATCGGGTAGTTTCGGTGCCATTCCCCTATTTGTGGGCACCCTGCTGATTTCATTTATAGCCATGTTAGTGGCGGTACCGGTGGGGTTGATGTCGGCCGTATATCTCGCAGAGTATGCCAGCCCGAGAGTACGAGGCTTGGCCAAACCTGCACTAGAGGTGTTGGCGGGTATTCCCACGGTGGTGTACGGTTTTTTTGCTGCATTGACGGTTGCGCCTTTTCTTCGTCAGGCCGGTGAAGACGTGGGTCTTGAGGTCTCATCTGAGAGCGCCTTGGCGGCGGGTTTGGTCATGGGGGTGATGATTATCCCGTTTATTTCCTCTCTGGCTGATGACGTGATCAATGCTGTGCCACAGAGTTTGCGAGATGGTTCATTAGGCTTGGGAGCCACACGTTCTGAAACGATTAAAAAAGTTATCTTTCCTGCCGCACTGCCCGGAATTGTTAGTGGCGTGTTGTTGGCCGTTTCTCGTGCCATTGGTGAAACCATGATCGTGGTGATGGCCGCTGGTCTGGCAGCTAAGTTGACTGCTAATCCACTCGATACGGTAACCACGGTAACCGTACAAATTGTCACCTTATTGGTGGGAGATCAGGAATTCGATAGCCCTAAAACGCTTGCGGCCTTTGCTTTGGGCTTGATGCTATTTGTTGTCACGCTGGCGCTTAACTTTGTTGCGCTGCGTGTAGTGAAGAAATATCGGGAACAGTATGACTGATCTTAAGAATGGCAGTGTAAAGCAGACTAATTTGAACCAATCCCGTTCAGACATTATCGAGCGTAGTCTGGCAAAACGTTACCGGGCAGAAAAACGTTTTCGGTGTTACGGCATTATGGCCATTGCCTTTGGGCTGATGTGTGTCGCCCTGTTGTTTACCGATATTATCAGTAAGGGATATAAAGCCTTTGCACAAACTTATATACAGCTAGAAGTAACCTATGATGCCAATCTGTTAGGTATTGCTGACCTTAATGACCCGCAGCAGGTGGTGCTTGGTGACTTTCAGGGCATTGTAAAACAGGCACTGAAAAATCGTTTTGAGGAGGTGTCTGGTCGTAAGGCCAAACGTGAGTTATACGGTGTCATCAGTAACGGTGCAGGCTACAGATTGCGCGATCGGTTGGTGGCTAATCATCAGTTGTTGAATCAGAGTGAAACCCTTTGGTTGGTCGCCGATGATGATATCGACGCCTATTACAAAAGTATTGGTAGTGATGCCGGGCCTTTTGTTGGGCGGATGAGTGAGCAGCGTCAGGGTTGGATTGAGCAGTTGACGGAAGCCGGCGAGGTTGAATTGCGCTTTAATCACAATTTCTTTACTCAGGGTGATTCTCGTGAACCGGAGTTAGCGGGTATCCGTGGTGCGGCAATGGGGTCGTTGTTTACCCTGATCATTACTATTTTATTGTCCTTTCCCATTGGTGTTGCCGCAGCGGTTTATCTCGAAGAATTTGCCCCTCGTAATCGTTGGACAGACCTTATCGAGGTGAATATCAACAACCTTGCGGCGGTACCCTCAATTATTTTCGGCTTGTTGGGGTTGGCCATCTTTATCAACTTTTTCCATGTGCCGCGCTCGGTGCCTTTGGTAGGTGGTTTGGTGCTAACACTGATGACCTTGCCGACCATTATTATTTCCAGTCGTGCGGCCATTAAAGCGGTCCCCCCTTCCATTCGAGAGGCAGCCATTGGTGTGGGCGCATCGCCCATGCAGGTCGTGCTGCATCATGTATTGCCGCTGGCTATGCCCGGTATGATGACGGGCGCGATTATCGGTATGGCTCAGGCTCTGGGTGAGACAGCGCCTTTGCTAATGATAGGTATGGTGGCTTTTATTGTGGATGTTCCCGGTGGTTTTACCGATCCATCTACCGTGTTACCGGTACAGATTTTCCTGTGGGCAGATAGCCCCGAACGTGCCTTTATGGAAAAGACCTCGGCAGCCATTATGGTGCTGCTGGCTTTCCTGATAGTGATGAATACCCTGGCAGTGATATTGCGTAAAAAAATGGAGCGTCGTTGGTAGCGGTTACTATTTGTAACGACAATGTGTAATGACAATTTATAACGACAGCGGTTGGCCAATAGCAGGCACTGTAGACAGTATTTGAGGTAGAAGACGATGACAAATGTTCCAGAACCGTTATTAAAACGGGGTGTAACTGCAATGGATAATGCTCAATATCCGGATCAGGCGGTGGGCGAGCCATTTGCCGATGACCATAAAATGAGCTTGCGAAACGTTAACGTTTTTTATGGCGACAAACAGGCCATCTTCGACGTGAATATCGATATCGCACGCAACGAAGTGATTGCCATGATTGGTCCTTCTGGTTGTGGTAAATCTACCCTTCTTCGCAGTATCAACCGGATGAATGATACGGTTGAGGGTTGCGTGGTCTCCGGTGAGCTAACCTTGGATGGCGAAGATATTTATACCGCCAAAATGGACCCGGTGGCACTGCGCGCCAGAGTGGGGATGGTGTTTCAGAAACCCAACCCATTTCCCAAGAGTATTTACGACAATGTCGCCTATGGCCCTCGCCTACATGGCTTGGCCAGCCGTCGTGCTGAGCTGGATGAAATTGTTGAGACCAGTTTAACTCGTGCCGGTTTATGGACAGAAGTAAAAGATCGTCTGGATCAACCGGGCACCAGTCTTTCCGGCGGTCAGCAACAGCGGCTTTGTATTGCTCGCGCCATTGCCATCAGTCCAGAAATGATTTTGATGGATGAACCCTGTTCGGCTCTCGACCCCATTGCCACGGCAAAAATTGAAGAGCTTATTACCGAGTTGTCACAGAATTACACCATTGCCATTGTGACCCACTCCATGCAGCAGGCGGCACGAGTTTCCCATCGGACAGCCTATTTTCACCTAGGCCATCTGATTGAAGTCAATGAAACAGAAAAAGTGTTTACCGCGCCGGAACATGAACTCACCGAAGCGTATATTACCGGCCGTTTTGGTTGAGAGGCCAGGGCCTAAAAAAGGAGCAATCAAGGAGTTATTGATGGATAAGTTACAGCTTGATCAACACATCTCGAAGCAATTCAACGAAGATCTGGAAGATATCAAAACCAGTATGTTGGAAATGGGTGGCTTGGTAGAAAAGCAGGTAGGCGATGCTATTAAAGCGCTGGAAGATGCGGACAGTGGATTAGCCGAGCGGGTGATTGAAGTTGAATCCCGAATTGATGAAATGGAAATGGATATTGATGAAACTTGCATCACACTGATTGCCCGGCGCCAGCCAGCAGCCAGTGATTTGCGCCTGGTGGTTGCCGTGACTAAAACCATTCGTGACCTGGAGCGTATTGGTGATGAGGCTCAGAAGATTGCCAAGATGGCCATCAAGTTGTCAGAGGAAGGGAATGCGCCCCGTGGTTATATGGAAGTTCGTCATATTGGTAACTGCGTGCGGAAAATGCTCAACGATTCTCTGGATGCCTTTTCTCGGTTTGATGCAGAGGCGGCCATTGCTACGATGAAAGACGATCGTCAGGTCGATATGGATTATAAAACTGCATTGCGTGAAATGATTACCTACATGATGGAAGACCCTCGTAGTATTTCCCGCTCCATGAATATTTTGTGGGCACTCAAGTCATTAGAGCGTGTGGGTGACCACGCTAAAAATATCTGCGAACAAGTGGTCTACCTAGTACAGGGCCGGGATATTCGCCGGGGAAATCATAGCTAATTCCAGCGGCGCCCTATTCTCAGGCGGTTTCACAGGGACTTTCTTAGTGACAGGCTAAACACGGTATAATGAACACCTTGAAAAACCGGATGAAAATTCCGGTTTTTTTGTGCCTGAATAGCCCTTAAACTCCATGTGTGTGCTAGAACGTGGTTGCTAGTGAAATAACCTGGAGAGTCCAAGTGAAAGAGTTGTTCGAAAAAAATATTGCCTGGGCAGAGGCCGTCAAAGAGAGCGACCCCAGCTTCTTTGAGAAACTCTCCAAACAACAGGCTCCAGAATATTTGTGGATTGGCTGTTCTGATAGCCGTGTCCCGGCGAACGAAATTGTAGGTCTAATGCCGGGCGAGCTATTTGTTCACCGCAATGTGGCCAACTTGGTGGTACACAGTGACCTAAATTGCCTCTCAGTGATGCAGTACGCTGTGGAATACCTCAAAGTGAAGCATGTGATCGTCTGTGGTCACTATGGTTGTGGCGGGGTGAGAGCATCGGTGGAAAGGCAGCGGCTTGGTCTTATCGACAACTGGTTGCTCAATGTTCAGGATGTGCAATACATCCATCAGGCATTCCTTGCTGAAGGTCAGGATGCAAAAGAACTGGTCAATAAGGTCTGTGAGCTGAATGTAACTGAGCAGGTAGTCAATGTTTGCAAAACCAATATTATCAAAGATGCTTGGGCGCGAGGTCAGGATCTGACTGTACACGGGTGGATTTACAGTATTGCCGATGGGTTGTTAAGAGACCTAGGCGTCAACATCACCAATCTTGAAGAAATGCGCTCCAAATATCACATCGCAGTGGAAGATATTAATAAGCGCTACGCCTAACCCTATATTTTTTGAAGGCCCCATTCATGACCGATTCTAAAGAGGCGATCCGTTTAGCGGTTAAGGGGAAAATAGCCTGGATCACGTTGGACAATCCCTTAAAACACAATTCTTTGGTGGCAGAGGACATCGATCTTTTTATTTCACACCTTGAATCTGTGGAGAATCGGTCCGACGTCCGAGTATTGGTTGTTACCGGTAGTGGAGACCAGACATTCTGTGCTGGCGCTTCGCTAACTCAGATGTCTAGCGGCGACCTGAGTGGAGAACATTTTGAGATTCTCACGGACAAACTCGCTGCTATGCCCATGCCATCTATCTGTGCTCTGAATGGTAGCGCCTATGGTGGCGGTGCAGAAGTTGGCTTATGTTGCGATTTTCGTATTGGTGTACAGGGCATGACAATACGTGTGCCAGCCGCTCGTTTTGGTCTTTGTTATCCCCTGAATGGTCTCCGGCGGTATGTTCAACGTTTGGGTCTCAATACGTCTAAACGGCTACTTATAGCAGCCGAAACATTGGATGCAAAAGCGCTATTGTCTCTGGGCTATCTGACACATTTAGTGGTATCAGACCAGTTAATAGAAACCACAGAACAAATGGCCGATTCCATCAGTAAGCTTGCCCCCCTTGCCGTGACGGCGATGAAAAAACTTTGTGATCAGGTGGCTGAGGGTTCTCTGTGTGAGTCAGAAGCGCTGGCATTAATTCAGCAATGCCGAGAGTCAGAGGATCTTCAGGAAGGGCTCAATGCCGCGCGTGAAAAGCGTCAGCCTGTCTTTGTCGGCGCAGGGAATTCGCCACCCGTCAACTGATCTATGGGTCACCCAGAATAGTTGGTCCGCAGTAGTTAAGCTGTGAGTACAGTTGTTGTTACTCTTGAAACTCCTTCACTATCTGCGTCCCGACCTGAGGCCTGTAGTGTATGAAATCATAGAATGGACAGGGTGGTGCAAAGCTGTCATGACATCCCGGGGGCATTGAGTCCTCGTGAGCGTACCAGTCAGAGAAGTCCCGAAATTTGGGTGGTA
This sequence comes from uncultured Cellvibrionales bacterium, assembly GCA_913062605.1. Lineage (GTDB taxonomy): Bacteria > Pseudomonadota > Gammaproteobacteria > Pseudomonadales > Porticoccaceae > Porticoccus. The sequence continues at coordinate 166,895 of CAJXWQ010000001.1, read as the reverse complement.
TCGCCGTATGATGGGCGTTTTGGATAAGTGCCTGTATATCCAGTTGCCACTGTCGATATTCGTCCAGTTTGCCCGCCCGCTCCAGTATGTCGAAATACCATGGGGGAGAGGGGTTAATGAAAAGGTGGAGCTGGACTGAGTGATCCGCAGCCTCTTTCATCAGTTGCTCTAGAAGGGCTAGGTGATACTGGTAACGTGCAGGTTGCGTTGCATCGATGCTGGAAAACCTGTCGAATAGTTTTCTTCCCCGCCGCTCCATATAGTCTGGTTGGTTTTGTTTTCGATTCAAGGCCTTGTTTCTTTTGTTCCAGTATTTCCCTTTAATAATAAAGCCCCTGTAGTCCCTGATGGGTGTTCTACAATTATGAAAGTGCCGCAAAACATAGTTTGTCTCTCGCAAGGCGGTGAAGGACAGTGTGCCTACTAGGTACGACTGCCATCGATTATTTGATTCGTGGCTTATTTCGTAGACCTCCATTTTTGCTGGCTTGAGCATAATGAACATACGGAAGTCGAGGCCGGCCCAAAGTGTATCCAACTGCTCCGAACGTATTAGTGGCATTGATAGCCGGTGTAGTTCGTTTAGATTCAGGCCGTTGATGCCGAGATTTGCAGTTTTACCGAGAGCATTTTTTTCAAAGGCCCTATGTGTAAATCCACGCTTAATACGTGAAGTGCCGATTATGGCTTGATTGAAGTCGGTCTTGAGTGGCAGTAAGGGGATGCTGGCACGATCATCAGTAGTTTTAATGCCATCGGCACAAAGTGTGGGAAAACCTCGATCATCACGGAGTACACCGAGGGGGTCCACAATCCAGCTAAGCAACATAATTAGCCCGAAGGCAAGGAAGAGTATTATTGCAAGACTCCATAGGTAGGAGCGTGCTGCTTTTTCGTTAGAACTGGACATAGATAAACCGTCCAGACTGGCCAAGAAGTAGGAAGCAGATCACCAACGTTATTCCGCCAATGATGGCCCAGGGGATGGACAGCCGAAATTCTATCCAGGAAGGCTCCGCGAAGCCTCTTGGTCGGGAATTTATTGAACGCAGGTCTGTGGCCTGCCAGTATCGATGAAACAGCTGATGGGTGTCAGGCCAGACCCAAGCAACAAATGTACAAACTACAAGGGCCACATAGGAACGAAAGCTCAACAGCGACGGCAGTGGGTTCCAGGCTAGGAGCTGTCCGTAAACCGCCAAAACGCCGTCAATGGTTGGAGTGCGGAACACCGCGCCGGTCAGGCAACTGACTAAAAATGTGGTGGCTATCGAGAAAAAAATACTCACCCGGCCACCCTCGTCGGATTGGTTGAATATTTTCTTGCGGTAGTGAGCGGCCAACATTAAAAGTGTTTGAAGGGCACCCCAAAGAATGAATGTCCAACCCATACCATGCCAAACACCGGATAATAAACCCGTGACTATCAGAGCTAGTGCAACAGGTAATTTTGCCTTTCGAACCAGCGGCAAAAAAACATGAGTGCGCATAAAAACGACGAAACTGATATGCCAGCGACGCCATAGATCAAAGCGATCTCTTGCTTTGTATGGCCGATCAAAATTAACGGGTAAGTTAATACCAAAAATACGTGCCAACCCAATGGCCATATCGGCGTAGGCAGAAAAATCCAGAAAGATTTGTAGCTGGAAGGCGATAATGGCGAACCACATATCGGTGGTAGATACCTGGGTGGTTACTGCCGCAGTAAAAACCCGATCAACGTGGATGAAGATAGAGTCTGCCAGCAGAACCTTCTTGGCCAGACCAAAACCAAAAATACTCAATCCAACGGAAAAATTTTCTAAAGAAAACCGTTTTAGGCTACCGCTTTGAAGCTGCCGATTAATATCTTCGTAACGGACAATCGGCCCCATGATTAACTGGGGAAAAAAGGCGATAAAAAATAGATAATTCAGTAATTTTACTTGCTGTATTTTTTTTGTATAACAGCTGTAAATAAACCCTATTTGCTGAAATGTAATAAACGAGAGGGCCAGTGGAATTAATATATCCTGTTCTGTTCGAAATCCCTCACCTTCACCACTGCTGAGCGCTAGAACTTTAAAGGCAATGAGACAGCCGAGATTGCCAAGAACACCTAGCCATAATGTGAATAAACGCCACTGCCTGTTTGGTGTGCTTAAGGAGCAGAGAATATGCCCTACGGTATAGTTTACGATAATGGAAACAAGCAGTACCGCAGCATTGCTTGCACCTGAGTAAGCATAGAAAAATAAGGAAATTGCGATCAGGAAGAGCTGTCGGCCTGTGGCGTGTTTGAGTAGAGCAAAAGCAAGAATGCTGAGGGGTAAAAACACTAATAAAAATTGCCAAGCAGTAAAATTCATTGTCTAAGCTATGTTCACAGTATCGATGCTGTTTAAATGTTTTTTTGCTGCATCACCGTGCAGAGAAAATACATGACGAGCGCCCTCTCGAGCTGCCTTCAAAGCGGAATCCTGTTGTTCTCTCGAGTGGTTGTTATCAATGATAAGACCTAAAGCTTCTTGGCCATAACGTTTATCCACTTCACGATGGTAGGCATCTTTCAATTCAAAGAAGGGCTGATCTACTTCCATAATGCCCTACTTCTTAAGCTGTGGTTAAAAATTTGAAAAGCTTGCCTATGCGAATAGCAACAATATATCTGCCGATTAGTTCGCAATTGTATTAGTCAGCGTTATCTTATCCCACCCCTGTGTTGATATAAATAAAATGGGGTAACTTTTTGAATTTATAAATAAAAAATGATTCCTCATGTGGGGGTGTGCACGGTATCTGGTGATACGTTATTTGTCAGTTAATTTAAGCAGTTTAGTATTCCCTCCTCGGGCGGTGATATTTTCTGTACGAGTTTTTTCTGTGGCAAAACCAAGCAGGTAGTGTGGGCCTCCGGCTTTGGGGCCAGTACCTGATAGCCTACAACCACCAAAGGGGTTGGTGCCAACCATGGCGCCGACCATATTTCGATTGATGTAGGTGTTGCCCACTTGGGTACGGTTGAAAATGTAATCTGCAAATGCCTGGATGCGACTGTGTACACCCAACGTTAATCCATAGCGGCTGTCATTAATTTGTTTTATGACCTCGTCGAGTTCATTAGCGTTGTAACGAATCACATGCAGAATTGGGCCGAAAATTTCATCGGGCAGTTGTTGTAGAGATTCAATGTCAAAAATATGGGGCGTAACAAAATACCCTTGTTTCTGCTCTTCGGTCTGGGTTGGGCGAGTGTTTGATTGAGTGGCCAAGTGCGGATTTAAGTGGGTAATTAATTGACCTTGTATAGTCAATTTATCGATATGTGCCATCAAGATTTCCTGTGCTTCTTGATGTATTACCGGGCCAATGTCAGTGGCTAGTTTTGTGGGATCGCCCATCCGATAGGTGTCCAATGCGCCCGCCAGCATAATTAGAATATCGTTTGCTACGTCTTCCTGTAGAAATAAGACACGTAGGGCCGAACATCGCTGCCCAGCACTGAGGAATGCTGAATGGATAACATCGTCCACTACCTGTTCAGGTAGTGCGGTGGAATCCACTACCATCACATTTTGGCCGCCGGTTTCAGCAATCAACGGTATTATCGGACCGGATCGGTTGGCCAATTCTTGATGAATCAGCTTGGCAGTTTCTGTGGAGCCGGTAAAAGCAACACCTGAAATTCTTTGATCTGACAACAATCTCTTGCCCAGTTTGGCCCCCTCCCCTGTGACCAAATGTAAAACATCGGGCGGTATCCCCGCTTGATGAAAGAGTTGTACGGCGAGAGCTGCTACTAGGGGTGTGCACTCTGCAGGTTTGGCAATCACGGTATTCCCCGTAACGAGGGCCGCCGCTATTTGTCCGGTAAAAATAGCCAGTGGAAAATTCCAAGGACTGATACAAAGAAACACGCCACGCCCGTGGAGGCTCAATTGATTATCTTCACCGGTTGGTCCCGGTAGGTTCGTTGGGTCAGAAAAATGTGACCGAGCTTGCAGGGCATAGTAACGACAGAAATCGATGGCCTCACGGACTTCGGATAAGGCATCGGGGATGGTTCGTCCGGCTTCTTTGCAAATCAGCCCCATCAGAGAGGGCAGTTGTTGCTCTAGCTCCTCCGCCATTCGATCTAGAATATTTGCCCGAGCGTGTCCGCCGCAGGTATCCCAAACAGATTGTGCCGAGGAGGCGAGGGACAGAGCACGTTCAATATCTTCTGTGCGGGCGTGGGTGCAATAGCCCACTGTGTCGCAGGGATTTGATGGAGATAGAACCGGTTGTGGGGTAACGTTTACTTTCGACTGTCCATCAATCCGTGGTTTTTTTATTGGTTCTCCAGCGATCAGTTCTCCACCAATGATGGGGCCAGCGGTGTATTGTTTGGCCATTGCTGTCGTCATCTTATCCAACAGTAATTTGGCGGATATTGGATCATTCAGGTCAATACCCGGAGAGTTTTTTCGCATTTCATCGGCGGCAATGTAGAGTTTGGGTGGTGGGGGTATTTTGCTGTGTCGGTAAGGTTTGGCAGAAGTAATCTGGGGTGTGATGTTTTGTACCAGTTCATCAGCGGGTATTTGTTTGTCGAGTATTCGGTTGACGAAAGAACTGTTAGCACCGTTCTCCAAAAGTCGACGAACCAGATAGGGCAATAGCTCACGATGCTGTCCAACCGGGGCGTAAATTCGGATCAAGGGCACTCGTGTTCCCTGTTGACTCAGGTGTTCGTGGAGATGTTGATACAGTAGTTGGCCCATACCGTGCAGTCGTTGAAATTCAAAACTGGTGTCTCCGACAGTAGTCAGCACCATCGCCAAGGTGTGGGCATTGTGTGTGGCAAACTGCGGGTAAATAGCTTGGGGTGCGGAAAGTAATAGTCGGGCGCAGTGTTCATAGCAAAGGTCGGTATGCACTTTGCGAGTGAATACGGGGTAATCAGGAAAGCCCTGTTCCTGAGCATATTTAATTTCGGCATCCCAGTAAGCACCCTTGACCAACCGAACCCTTAGGCGGTGACTGGTTTCCTCTGCAAGGGTGATTAGCCACTGGGCAACCAGTGGTGCCCTCTTCTGATAGGCCTGCAATACAAAACCAAGGCCGTGCCAATCGGATAAGTCTGGGTCTCTAGCCAAGGCCTCAAAAATACCCAGAGACAGATCCAAACGGTGGGCTTCTTCAGCATCAATGCTGAGCCCCATATTGTACTGTTTGGCGGCCAGTGCCAGCGTCCGGATACGAGGTAGTAATTCGGTCATTACCTCGGCTTTTTGAGCGTACTCATAACGGGGGTGGAGGGCAGAAAGCTTGATAGAGATGTCGTTGGCTAAGTTGACATCATTGCTGCTTCTGTCTTGATCACTAGCCTTACCAATAACTTCGATGGCATTGGAGTAAGACTCAAAATAACGCTGGGCATCAGCATGGGTTCTAGCGCCTTCACCTAGCATGTCGAAGGAAAAGGGGCCTCCATTAGGAGCTTCTTTTTGTCCTCGTTTTATGGCCTCATCGATATTTCGGCCCATCACGTACTGGTTGCCCATGATGCGCATGGCCTGAAGGACAGCCTTGTTGACCGCAGGCTCACCGAGGCGATTAACCAGTTTTTTTAGCCAGCTACCGGTCTTATCGGGGGTATCCCCTGTGATTTCCGGGTCAAGGGTAAGAATGTCTCCGGTCAGCATTAGCCCCCATATGGAGGCATTGACAAATAGCGAGTCTGAATGGCCCAGATGACTTGCCCAATTGCCACTCTGAATTTTTTCGGTAATGAGTTTTTCGGCAGTGGCTTCATCGGGTACTCGCAGCAGTGCCTCTGCCAGACACATGAGCGCTACCCCTTCTTTGTTGGATAGACCAAATTCCTGCAAAAAAGCATCAAGAGTGCCCTTTCCCTGATGATCTTCACGACAAGCCAGTACCAAGTCTCGGGCCAGATCCAGAGTTTGCTGTTGTTGGCCTGATGAAGGGTTATTTTCAGCCAGTAGTTGTTCGACACAGAGATGTTCATCTCGATGTGTGGTTCTTTGGATACTAGCTCTGAGCCTAGTAAGTGTCGTCAACAATACCTCCTTAAGAGCGCCGCTAAGACACTAGGTCTTTAAGTTGGCCCCCTTAAGTATGGTAGTTTTCGACAAAAATTTTGTATAAAACGGGATAAACCCGCTCGGCTACAACAGAATACAGGCCGTCTCAACGTCGAGTCGCTTGCCCCGTTCATGCAATTTGTCTTCTACGCCATAACCAAGATTGACCAGAAAATTGGATTTCCAGCCATTGTCGGTAAAGAAAATCTCATCTGCTTTGGCGTTGTCGAAACCAGACATTGGGCCACAGTCTAGCCCCAAGGCACGGGCGGCCAAGATCAGCCAGGCACCTTGCAAGGTCCCGTTGCGAAAAGCGGTGACCTCTGCCAGTGCCGTATCTTTGGCAAAAATCTGGTCAGCCCCCGTCATGTGTGGAAAAAGTTCAGGTAACTCGGTATAAAACTTCAGATCGTGTGCCACAATTACCGTGACGGGTGCTGCCAGGGTTTTCTCATGATTGCCTTCAGCTAAAGCGGGTAATAGTCGTTGTTTGGCGGCGGGGGTGGTCAGAAACACAAACCGTGCCGGGAGTGTGTTCATGCTGGTTGGCCCCATAGACGTCAAATGGTAGAGATGGCGAAGGGTGTCTGCAGCAATACCCTGATCCTGCCAGTGGCTATGGGTGCGTGCCTCGGTAAACAGTTGTTGGGTGGCGTGCTCGTTAATGGCATTCATAGTGTCAGTCCCAATATCTTCGAAAGATTGGTCAATTAGTTGCGTTGTAAGGCAAAGCTGCCATTACCCTGAAGTGCCACTGTGGCAGAGGCTATTGCTAAAAACAGTGGGTATTCCCAGCCACCGCCGGCACTGCTGAATACCCACCCGGCACCGCTGTGCGCCCAGGTGGCACCCAACACAATTGGAACCAGGGCCAATGCTGCCCAGCGGGCGTGAAACCCCACTAACAGTGCAATGCCGCCAATGGCTTCTGCGGCAAAGGTGATATAGGCCAAAATTGCAGGCAGTCCCAGGCTTTCAAAAAACCCTACGGTGCCAGGCAGCGTGAATACCACCAGTTTCAGGTAAAGGCTGTGGGCAATAAAAATTATCCCAAGGCTAATGCGAAGTAACGCGGTTCCGTGATCTGAGCGATTATTCATGATGCGGTCTCCAATGGATTAATTTGATGTCTGGTAGTATGATCTTTGCAATTTAGAAAGAAAATCATCAATAAATGAAAACCATATTTGCAATAATGCAAACATCTGTTGAAAAGCCTGCTCGTGGATAATTGGGATGATCTGCGATATTTCCAGGCGGTAGCTGAGGCGGGTAGCTTGAATGGTGCCTGTAAGAAGCTGGGGGTCAATCACTCCACGGTGTTTCGTCGGGTCAAAGGGCTAGAGGAAAAGCTGGGAGTCCGATTATTTGAGCGGCGAGATGCTCGCTACATTCTTACCGGTGCTGGAGAGGCACTGCTAGGCCGTACCGGTCAGGTTGCAAGTGCAATAGACGAGGTTGACCGCCTCATTGTGGGGGGCGATCAAGCTCTGGAGGGGACCATAAGGATCACTGCTCCAGATGGCTTTGCCTACTACTATCTCCCGCCGTTGATTGCTGAGTTCGGTGCCTTGTACCCCGGTATTGAAATTCAGTTATTGGCGAATAGTGATGATCTCAACCTGTCCAGACTAGAAGCAGATATCGCTTTGCGAGTCACCTCTAATCCGCCAGAACATCTGGTGGGCCGAAAATTGTGGTCCATGCCCTGGAATCTCTATGGTAGCCCACAGTTTTTTTCTGGTTCCATTGGCCGCTTTGGTATCAAGCAGCTTGCTAGTTATCCATTGCTAGGTCCCGAGCGTAACTTGTTGCGACTCAAACCCATGCAATGGTTGGAAAAACATGTAGATAAATTAAATATTTCAGCCCGGGCCAATACCTTGATGGGGATGGCGGCATTGGCTCGGTCTGGCATAGGCCTGGCGTTGTTGCCAGCTGATGTGGCTGAAGGTTTGCAGGAATTGGGCCCCACGGAGCGACGTTTCGAATCCGGTATATGGTTACTGACCCATCCGGATTTGCGAAGTAATGCCAGAGTCCGTACTTTTATGCAGTTTTTGACGGAACGGCTAATGCCTTGAGGGGCTGTGGCGGCCGATGGATTACTCTGGCACCTGAACACCCACCACTTTAGCGCGAAACCTGGCAGCTTCAGCAGTATCGTTGAATGGTCCAATGCGGGTCTTAATAGTGGCCTTCTGTCCCGCTGCCAACTGCTTCGGCCCATTGAGTGTGGTGCTATTTGCAACCATAAAGGCGTTGGCCATTTCAGCGAGTTGTACCTTAACGGATGTTACTGTCACGGGGCTGTTGTTTTGAATCACAATTCTCAGGTAGTCGTCATCGCCCACATACGCTTGGCTGAGGATATATTTATGGGGTGATGTGGAAAGCTCCAGGACAGCCAGACGGCTTTGGGCTTTCTTGGCCAGCTCATCATTACCTTGAGCGGCAGTTTGGAAATAGCGTACAGCGGTTTGTTTGTCGCCACTATCTAGGGCGATCTCACCGAGATAGTAGCTTGCCGGAGGCGTGGACAGCAATTGATGACTTTTTTCCAAATCGCCTTTAGCGCCAGTCTTATTGCCTTGGTCAAATCGAACCATGCCGCGATATAAGTAGGGGCTGAACAAATCGGGGTTTTTGCGAATGGCCGTAGTAAAAGCTTTTTCAGCATTGTCTGGGTTTGCTTTCATTTGCCATGCGTGGCCACGAAGTTCCCAAAACGAGCTTTCATCAGGTTGAATTTTGATGGCCTTATCGAGCTGTGTCAGTGCAGTTACGGTATCTTTTGCATTCAGAGCCTTGATAGCGGCCTCTTCAGCTTCATAGGCTGGCCTATCACGCTTCAATTGGGCAATTTTTTGCTGGTAGCGCATTCGATTAGTGGCACCCTTTGGTAGGGTGGCGGCTTTAGTTTGGTTGGCCTCAACACGTGCCTGAGAGGGAGGGTGGCTGGCAAACATACCACTGATAAAATCTTGTTGGCGGCCTTCGCTCAATTTCACAAATGCTTGCTGTACTCTAACCGCGCCGTAGGGGTCGTAACCGGCTTTGGTGAGGTAGTCCATACCGTAAGCATCGGCTTCCAGCTCATCACCTCTTCCATATTTGGCCATCCAGACGGCGGCACCCATTTGCGCCATTTGAGCGCCTGTTTCACCCAGACCATAACTTCCTCCAACCGCCCCGAGGGCGGTGGCGCCAAGGCCGATGAACGTACCCCGTGTCATTTGGGCGGCGCTGTGGCGAGCTGCGGCGTGGACAATTTCATGGCCCAATACCGAGGCGAGTTCAGCTTCATCTCCCAGGTGAAGTAATAACCCGCGGTTGACAGCAATCTTGCCGCCCGGAAGTGCCCAGGCATTGGGGGTGGAGTTATTAAGGACAACGAACTCATAGGGGAGACCCGGCCGATCGCTCACAGCGGCAAGTTTTTTGCCCACCTCTTGGATATAAATCTGTAGGTCCGGATCGATGTAGTAGCGGCCGCCCTGGGATTGCTGCGAGGGGCCGTAATTACTGGAGCCCAGAGCAACTTCTTGCTCAGCAGACATCAGAGAAAACTCTGTTTCACCGGTTACCGGGTTTACCGAGCATCCGACGAGAGTAGCTGCCAGAGTGGTCGCGGTGAGAAAAAGTTTAAGAACCCGGTACATAGCAAATCTCTTCTGGCTGATTATGGCGAATGAGTATAATGAACAGTATGTTTGTGTAAACGGTTTAACCTCGGATAGGATGACCTATGTTAATCGTAATTTCCCCCGCGAAAACACTGGACTATGAAACCCCTGCCACAACGGCAAGTAACACCCTGCCAGATTACCTCGAAGATTCAGCCGAGCTGATCACACAGCTGAGAACACTATCGCCACCAGAAGTTTCTAGTTTGATGGGCATTAGTGCAAAGCTTGGGGATCTTAACTTTGGCCGGTTTCTCAACTGGCAGCCAGATTTTACCCCGGAGAATGCCAAACAGGCACTGTTAGCTTTCAAGGGTGATGTGTATACCGGGCTGGATGCAGAGAGCCTTTCGGAAGACGCATTGCTTTGGGCTCAGCATCATCTGCGGATTTTATCGGGCCTCTACGGGTTGTTACGCCCGTTGGATTTAATGCAGCCATACCGTCTGGAAATGGGCACCAAGTTTACGAACAGCCGGGGCAAGAATTTGTATGAGTTCTGGGGTCATAAAATTACCGATGGTTTAAACCAGGTGATCAAAAATGAAAACACCGACCTGTTGATCAACCTGGCGTCCAACGAATATTTTAAATCAGTAAAACCGGGCAAGCTTAATGCCGACATTATTACCCCGGTGTTCAAAGACTGGAAAAATGGTAAATACAAAATCATCAGCTTCTATGCCAAAAAAGCACGAGGCTTCATGAGCCGTTATATGATTGAAAATAAGATTGAAGACCCTGAGAAAATCAAACAGTTTGATGTGGGTGGCTATGCTTATCAGCCCGCCATGTCATCCGCCCGTGAATGGGTGTTTACCCGCGAGGGTGCGTAATAGCCGGAGCCTGAATGACGATGCAAAAACCTTTTTCCCAAGCCTGCGATAATAATCAGCAACCTATTTTGGAGGTATTGCTCCGGGTGTTTGCTGATCGCAAGCAGCTATTGGAAATTGGTAGTGGTACTGGCCAACATGCTGTTTATTGTGCGCCTCGGTTACCGCACCTGGTATGGCAGACGGCCGACCTCGAGGCTAATCACCCGGGGATCAATGCTTGGTTGGATGAATGCCCCGCAGAAAATCTCCGTCGCCCTATTCCTCTCAATGCCGACCACCCCCCTTGGCCTGTAGATGCAGTGGACGCTGTTTTTACCGCCAACACCTGTCATATTATGGCATGGGAATCAGTGGTGAATTTGTTTGCGGGCCTGGATTCAATACTGGCGCCCGGTGCCGTGGTGGCCATTTACGGACCCTTTAATTACAACGGTGAGTTTACCAGTGACAGCAATGCCCGGTTTGACCTGTGGTTGAAGCAGCAAGTGCCGCATCAGGGCATTCGTGATTTTGAGGCGGTAAATTATCTGGCAGAAAATATAGGGTTGACGCTGGTTGGGGACAACCTCATGCCAGCTAACAATAGGTTGCTGGTATGGAAAAAAGATTAAATCTTGAATTGCTCAAATTAAAAGTACCGCCATTAGTGCAGATGTTAGTTGTGGCGCTAGTGATGTGGTTAGCCGCTCGTTTTCTGGATACTGGGGAGACCTACTCAACTTGGCAAGGATTGTTCTTGATAATAATTCTTGCTGCTGGGATGACGATTGTAGCTGTGGCGGTTGTTACCCTCCACAAAATGGGAACAACCATTGACCCTCGGGATCCAAGCCTGGCAAGCAAATTAGTCACAGTGGGGATATTTAACTATTCTCGAAACCCGATATACCTGGGTTTGTTGGTGATGCTCATTGCCTGGAATATTCACCTATACAGTCTTTATGCCAGCGTGGGGTTGCCACTATTTATCTGGCTGGTTACTAAGCTTCAAATTATTCCTGAAGAACAACAAATGAGCACCAAGTTTGGTATTGATTACTTTCATTATTGTGAAAGGGTTCGGCGCTGGGTTTGATGTAACTACAACAGGATTTCTGTACTAGGATGACAAGACCGTGCACTAAATATTAGGAGTAACTGACATGATTGATATAAATACGTTAACCGTGTTTCTAGGCTGGTGCTCGGTGATTAATATTGGTGTGCTTCTTTTTTCGACGATTATGTTGGTTCTAATGAAGGGGCCAATTTCAAGGATTCATAGCAAGCTATTCAGCGTCCGTCAGGATGATATCGTGCCTGTATATTTTCAGTATTTAGGTAGTTATAAAATCGCCATATTTATCTTCAATCTTGTTCCATATATTGCTTTAAAAGTAATGACCTGAATATCAAACCCTAACGAACGATGGGTGTGATCTTAGAGCCCTCAAGGCTCAGGTTGAACATCAGTCCTTTGTTGGAAAAAATAAAACCGATAATGGGTTGTTGAATGGTATTGGTGTCAATTTGTCCGCCAGCACCAATTGTCGCGATGGCAACACTGCCATCAACACCAGCTTCCCAGCCTTCGTTGTTTCGGAATTTCTGGAGAGCGGCGTCAGTCATAAATAAAATAATTTGTGACTTAATCTGAGCCCCTAGCTGGAAGCCAATAGAGGCTGCGGCAGTGCTGTAATAGCCGACGGTGGAGCCGCCCACTTTCAGGACGCCCTCGCCATATTCACCACCAATGCCAATGCCAGCCTTGTAGACTTTGGGAAAGACCAGCATACCTTTGGCTTGTGCGGCAAGCTGAACGCCGGCCGTTGTTTCTTTCTGAAACTGTTTTAAGGCCTCCTCTACATACAGATCAATTTCCACTTTGCTGTCAGCCTGGGCGTATGCAGAAAACATAAGTTGGGCAATGAGTGCTAGTGCCACTAACTTGAGTGTGGGGAGAAATCTGAGTGTTTTCATGAGTGGTATCCTTTGTCGTCATTTTTTACAGCATAGCAGCATAAATTACTGCTTATCGGACCTGTATGGCAATTGTTGTGTTGCCTCAGTTATATAGCGCCTTATCTGTTGTCTTTCTTGGGCCAGAAAACGACTTATAGCTGCTGAAAATTCTGGGTGTTTAATCCAGTGGAATGAGCGGGTCTCCACTGGTTCAAAGCCCCGTTTAATTTTGTGTTCCCCTTGCGCTCCAGCATCAAAGCGTGACAGACCACGTTCAATGGAAAATTCAATACCTTGATAGTAGCAGAGCTCAAAGTGCAGGGAATCGCACTCCCGAATACACCCCCAATAACGGCCATAAAGAGTCTTGTTATCGTAAAAAAACAGAGCGGCAGCAATTTTGTGACCTTCCTCATCTTGAGCGACGGCCATCATCAGTTGGTCGCTCATGATTTGCCCGAGTTGTTGAAAGAAGGCTTCGGTGAGATACCCACCGGTACCATTGCGCTTCAAATAGGTACGCTGATACATCAGATAGAAGAATTCCCACCAGTCCGGGGTGATGTTTTTACCCGTCAGACGTTGAATATTAAGTTGTTGCTGAGTCACGGAGCGGCGTTCTCGGTTCAGGCTCTTGCGTTTTCTTGAGGAAAACGTGTCGGTGAAATCACTGAAATTGGCATAATCTGCATTGATCCAGTGATATTGAACACCAGTGCGCTGCAGCACCCCCACATCTTTCAAGGTGGTGAGCTGTTGGTTTGGGAACAGTTGGTTCGGGAACAATAGATGCCAACTGGACAGGTTGTTGTGTTCAGCCATTTCCTGAATGGTGTTGAATAGGCTTGGCAGTACATCCGATGGCTCTATTCCTGATACCAACCCTAATCGAGGACCTGTAGCCGGGGTAAAAGGCACAGCACTTAATAACTTGGGGTAGTAGTTGAAACCATTGTGTTGGTAGGCATCAGCCCAGGACCAGTCAAATACATATTCACCCCAGGAGTGGCTTTTCAGGTAGAGCGGCAGAGCGGCAACCGGTTTACCGTCCTGCTCCAGCAATAAATGTCTTGGCTCCCAGCCTGTTTTGGAACAGACACTGCCCGAGGATTCCAGCAGCGACAAAAAGCGATGCTGTAGGAAGGGATAGTCATCGGAAAACAGTCCATCCCATTGCGTCGGGGCGCAATCGTCAATGGATTGTAGTATCCGGGTTTCGATGGTCATGCCTTTTCTTTAGAGGGCCCGGTGTGGAATCAGTAGAGTTTTTTCAACGTGGGCCATGCTAATTATGGTTTGAGTATGGGGAAGCGGCAACTAAAGTTGCTACCTTTGCTCAGGGTGGTGGTGATGCTGAGGGTGCCGCCATGATGCATCAGCACATGTTTCACGATGGCAAGCCCCAAGCCGGTGCCCCCGGTGCTTGAAGCACGGCTTTGATCCACCCGGTAAAAACGTTCAGTAAGGCGGGAGATATGTTTGGGGTCGATACCGTTGCCGTCATCAGAAACTTCGATAAAGTTGGCGCTATCGGTTGTGTAGCTCTTAATCTGGACGGTAGTGCCGACGGGGTTGTGCTTAATGGCATTGAAGACCAGATTGGAGAAGGCGCTGTAGAGTTCTTTCATGTCGCCATTTAGCACCATCACTTCGGCGCATTCCAACTCTACTTTGTAGTTATCGGCCGCGATTATGCGGGCATCTTCAGCAATTTGCTCCAATAAAGGTGTTATCTGTATTGGTGTGTTGGGTGCAGACTCTTGGGTAGATTCCAGTTGTGAGAGCATGACTAAATCATTGGCTAGTGCATTCATCCGGTCGGTTTGCTGCTGCATTTGATCGAGGGCTTTTTTCCAGTGGCCCGGAAGATCTTTGTCTCCACCTTGAAGAGAGTCTTGGAGCGTTTCAGTATAGCCAGACAGGACGGTCAGAGGGGTACGCAGTTCGTGGGATATATTGGCCACAAAATCCTGGCGCATTTGTTCCAGGTTGCGCAGCCGGGTGATGTCTTGTGCCACAAGTATCACATCACCATCACCAAATTCGGCGGCAGTGAATAATAGGGTTTTAGTGGGGTCTTCCGGGGACGTTAACTCCAGGGGAGAGTTCAGCGTCTGGCTTTGAATAAAGGCAACAAACTGGGGGTCGCGCACCAGGTTGATAATTGACTGCCCGCGATCACTCTTTTTTAGCCCTAATAGTTGCTCAGCAGCCGGGTTCCACCACTCGAGTACTCTATCTGCTGAAAGTGTGAGTATGCCATCTGCCAGTGCACCCGTGATGTTGCGAACTCGATCTGATAAATTTCTACGGCTTTGCTTGGCACGTTCGTTGCGCTTTTGCATGCGATAAAGAGAATCACCCATATCACCCCAAACGCCACTGGCCTCAGGCGGTAGCCCGGTACAGCCACGGTCAAGCCAGTCATACAGTTTTGAGATGTGAGAGAAGGTCCATAGCATGTAAAGGCCACCACCCACCAGCAAGGTGAGAAGCAGGTAGCCATTTAGAAACCCAAAAATGAGCAGAAATAAAGTGAGCAGAACGATCCGCTGTATTTCTGCTTGAAGCCCTCGATACAAATGGCTGATTCCTATTCTTCAACGACCTTGGTGGAGAAGCGGTAACCCGCGCCCCGGACAGTCTGAATGAAGCGGTCGTGCCCTTCAAGCGATATTGCTTTACGTAGGCGGCGGATATGTACATCCACCGTGCGTTCATCCATGTAAACGTTGCCACCCCAGACATGGTCGAGTATTTGATCACGGGAATAAACACGTTCCTGGTGGGTGAGAAAAAAGCTCAGAAGTCGGAATTCGGTGGGACCCATCGTCACGGGCTGATCAGCAACGGTTACCCGGTGACTGATGGGGTCAAATCGTAATTGATCCACTTCAATGGGTTCTTGTGGGAGTTCTGCTTCAGTACGCCGCAGCACGGCATTGATGCGGGCAATCAGTGCTCGGGGTGAAAATGGCTTGGTAATATAGTCGTCTGCACCCACCTCAAGCCCTTGAACCATATTGTCCTCGGCAGCTTTGGCGGTCAGCATGATCACGGGAATACTGTTAGTCAGCTCATCGCGCTGTAATCGGCGAATCAGCTCAATGCCACTGGTTCCGGGCATCATCCAGTCCAGCAAAACCAGATCAGGGTGTTCATCAATGATCATGGCATGGGCTTGCTGGGCATTCTCTGCCTGTAGGCAGTCGAAACCAGTCACATCAAGCGCGGTACTGATCATATCGCGAATGGCGGGCTCATCATCTACGACCAGTATGGTTTTCTTACTCATATTTCTGCTACCAAAATATCATATGACAAGCCTATTACATGGCATTGTTGTGACAAATAGATGACAAAACTGGCCATATGATGGATTTCCTGATTAGCGGTAAGCTGAAGAGAGCTTATAAGTAGTCGACGGCCAAGCCAATAAATATCACGGTACCCACATAATGATTATTGAGGAATGCTTTAAAGCATTTGTCTCGGTCACGGTGGCGAATCAGAAATTGTTGGTAAAGGAACAGTAGGCCGGCTACCAGCAAAGAGAGGAAGAACCACCGGCCACGGTCAAAATTCATTCCTGTCATGGCCAGCGCAATAAGTACGAGTATTTGTAAGGTGGCGGTGATTGGAATATCCATATCGCCAAACAGAATGGCAGTGGATTTGACCCCTATTTTTAAATCATCATCGCGATCAACCATCGCATAAAATGTATCGTAGGCTACAGTCCAGAGTATGACGGCTGCATAGAGAGCCCAAAGTTCAGTAGGTAGCTGATTCGTTTGAGCAGCAAAGGCCATGGGAATACTCCAGGCAAAGGCAGCGCCGAGTACCAGCTGAGGCAGATGGGTATAGCGTTTCATAAAGGGGTAACAGGCGGCCAGTGCTACACCTACAAATGCCAGCTTGATGGTGAATGGGTTGGTGAGCAGTACCAAGCCAAATGCGGCGAGACATAACAGGGTAAATAGTAGTAGTGCTTCTCTGGCCGTAACCGTTCCACTGGGGAGGGGGCGGTTCTGGGTGCGCTCCACATGGCCATCCACCTTGCGGTCAGCAAAGTCATTGATGACGCAGCCGGCAGCACGCATCAAGATAACACCCGGTATAAAAATCAGCAGGTTTTTAGTATCTGGCACACCCCCTGCGGCAAACCACAGAGCCCAGAGCGTAGGCCAGAGCAACAACAGGGTGCCAATGGGCTTGTCCACACGCATTAACCGGAGAAAATCGGGCAGGCGTTCTCTGAAATGACTCATACAGTGCTAGCGATAAAAGTGTGATATTAGCGGCTTATTGTACGGCCTAAATCCGGGTAAAAACATCTCACTGACCAGTAGAGGTTTTTGATCCAGATAGAACACTGACCGGCGCCCCCAAACCCTTCCTTGAAAAGCCTCTGATAGGCTGGGTAATTTCAGCGTATCTGTATGTGTACAGGTAATGTCAATTGGCCCCCGCTGCATAGAGACATCATTGAACAACAGGGCCCCTAGTGGACGGTTATCCAGTTTGCATAAACTTCGCAGGCGACCTGTGAGCGTTGTTACTGGAATAATACTGCGGGCATACACCCAGGGTTCTCCCTGACCATAGAGAATAACTTCACGAATGAGTGCCCGCCGTCGGCTAGGTATGCCTAGGGCGCGGCATTCAGATAAGTGAGGCAGCGCCATACGCTGATGGAGCACTTCAACACGAAACTGACCATGACTGGCATGGATAAGCCGCTCGGTGAGTGAGCCTCGATCAAGAAGCCAGTTGTGTAGAGGCATGGGCACGGCGGCACCGGGTACACGCCGATAGCTGTGCCAAGTTGGCTCAAGATGAAACTTGCGGTTAGGAAAGCGTAAAGCGGGCAAGGTCGTGGCCTGTACATCATTGATCGCGGAGTATTCTAACCCAGAAAGCAGTCCTGATAGGGCTATTTAAGCGATAGGGGATACTGCTAATCGCCGATAGCACATTACCAAGAATAACTTTCACCAGAAATAACAGTCACCAAGAATAAGAGATCGATAGTGACCCATACTCATGGGATTTGTCCTGTTCTTCAAACTCTCGCGTGCGGAATACTTTGGCATAGGATACTTTCCAGCCGCTGATAAGAAAGCTGAATCCCACGGCAGCATCGACCACATAAGGGCGGCGATCTACGCTGTGGCTGTCTTCAAAGGTGTTGCCATCGAGAAAAATATCCCGTGCAACCGCCCGAGCATCTACAGAGATAAAGGCATGTAATCCGCAAATTATCTGGCTACAGTGTCGAACATCGCCCTTGCCTGGAGCGCTGTTATCTCCGCCGGGCCTGACCGCGGCGGTGCCAAAATCTTCTGGTAGTTGCCAGCCAATGCGGTATTCGCCACCCAGGTTGAGATAGGTGGCCACGTTACCAAGACTGATACCGCTGTGGGCAATCACATCCTGATGAGGCCAGCTATCGGTGAGTTTGAAGCGGTGCTTGTGTTCATAGACAAACTGTAGCCCCAGTTCATTTTCCAGTTGATTGTCCCAGCCCTGGAATTTGTCGATAGAGCGCAACTCGTGAATGAAGTCCTGGGTATCCTCTGCCAAAGAGGCCGGACCCACCATGCCCACATTGACTTCAATGGTATCCAGCTGTTCTTCATCCCGAGTGTGGTAGGCAAAACCCAGGTAGAGGTAGCCAGCATAGGGCCGGTCGTCCTCGATCAACTCTTTCTCTTCATCATCCGTGGGGGTAAACATCAGCTGGCCCAAACTAATGACCAAGTTGCGTTGAAGCTCGGGGCTTTCATCATCTTTCAGGCCATGAAAGAAGCGTAGTTTACTGTTGACTGTCCGCACCCATGGAGGAAGCTGTTCATCATCAAGGTAGGAACTGAGATCCGGTGACACGCAAGAAACGCGAATACCATTGGTGTAGTGGAGGTCTGTTTCACCGAATAAGTCATTTTCTAGATACAGGTTAAGTGTATCGCAGTAGCGTTCTTCTTCGGCCATGGCCAAGCTGCACATAAAAAGCAGGGGCGCTAATAGGAGGGGGGCTGGCAACGGTACTGATAGGTATTTCATCGGTTCATCCTGAAACTGAATCTCTATTATGGCGGGGGTGTTCGTGCGTGCAAGAGGGCTGAGTCAAACCTCAGATTGAATATCTGTAGGTAGACCGGCAAGATGTCCGCCTGTTGTAGGTAAAAACAAGGGATTAGGGTGAGTAAAAAAGGCCAGTTTCAGCTGATGAAGTCCCGGCGGTTTATGCCTCTTTTCCTGACCCAGTTCTTTGGGGCATTGAACGACAATCTCTTCAAGAATGCCTTATTGGTGATGATTGTTAGCGCCAGTATCACGGGTGTGGCTACTGGAGCCAACAATACTAATGCGCTGGTTAATCTGGCGGCCGGTTTGTTTATCCTGCCGTTCTTTTTATTCTCTGCTATTTCTGGCCAGCTGGCCGACAAGTATGAAAAGTCGCGGATCATCCGCCAAATTAAACTGGCAGAAATTCTGATTATGCTGACGGGCTTTGTGGCGCTTTGGTATCAGGCATTATGGTTGTTGATGGTGGTGCTGTTCTTAATGGGCGTTCAATCTACCTTCTTTGGGCCGGTAAAGTATTCGATTCTTCCCCAGCACTTACATGAAGATGAATTAGTGGCGGGAAATGCCCAAGTGGGTATGGGCACGTTCGTGGCTATTTTAATCGGGACTATTAGTGGGAGCTTGTTAGGCGGTGCTGAACATGCCACATGGCTGGTGGGTCTGGCCGTTGTGTCTGTTGCGGTGGTGGGCTGGTTGAGCAGTTGGAGAATTCCACTAGCTGAATCTAAAGCCTCCAATTTAAAGATCGATTGGAATGTCCCGCGTATCAGTTGGCAGCTGATCAAGCTGGCGTCGGAAAAGCGAACAGTCTTTCTAGCCATTCTGGGTATTTCCTGGTTTTGGATGCTGGGTGCCAGCTACCTGACACAGATGCCAAATTTTACGGTGACCGTATTAAAAGGCAGTCCCGGTGTGATTGCGCTGATTCTCTCGGCATTTACGGTGGGGGTGGCTACCGGCTCACTGCTTTGCGATCGACTCAGTGGGCACCGAGTAGAAATTGGGTTAGTACCATTGGGTTCGATTGGCCTGAGTGTATTTGGGATTGATCTCTATTTTGCGGCTCACGGTTACAGTGGCATTGAGGGTGTTGGCCCCGTCAGCTTTTTTGTGCAACCCGGCGGCTTTAGAGTCTTGCTCGATATTCTGATGATCGGTCTGTTCGGTGGGCTTTATATCGTGCCGTTGTACGCCATGGTTCAGGCCCGTACCGATGATGAAAAACGTGCTCGAGTCATCGGTTGCAACAATATTCTCAATGCACTGTTTATGGTCTTTGCCAGCTTGTTGGGTATTTTGTTTCTGGGTATTGCTGGGTTCAGTATTCCCGATCTGTTTTTGACAGTGGCACTGATGAACATTGCAATTGCCGTGTTTATTTTTCAGCAGGTGCCAGAATTTACCATGCGTTTTTTGGTGTGGTTATTGAGCCATACGATTTATCGGGTAAAGCATCAGGGGCTGGAAAATATCCCTTCGAGGGGCGCGGCGATGGTCGTCTGCAATCACGTGAGCTATGTGGATGCCTTGTTGTTGGCGGGAGCGGTACGCCGACCCATTCGCTTTATTATGTTTAAGCCCATTTATGAGCTACCGGTGCTTAACTTTATTTTTAGAACGGGCGGCGCAATTCCCATCTGTTCGCGACAGCATGATGAGCAGGCTTACCTGAAGGCGATGGATGATATTGCCGAGGCGCTGGTACAAGGGCATTTGCTGTGTATTTTCCCTGAAGGGAAGCTGACTCAGGACGGCGAAATAAACGAGTTCAAAGCTGGCATAGAACGTATTTTGGAACGCACCCCCGTGCCGGTGGTGCCAATGGCACTGCAGGGGTTATGGGGTAGTTTCTTTAGCTATAGCCACGGCGGTGTTTTTAAAAAGCCTTTTCGTCCACAGTGGCGGCATATTAAGGTGTTGGCAGATACATCGATTCTTCCAGAGCAGGCGACAGCTGACGCTTTGCAGGAAATGGTGACTGGTCTGCGTGGAAGTTATCGATAGGGTGGGAAGTGCTTTAATTGGAAAGTCCTCAAATTGGAAAGTGAGCAATAACGATGGGTAAATTAAAATTACACTGGCAAATGCTGATAGCCATTATTGCTGCGATCATGGTCGGGATTTGGTCGGGAACCGATAGTCAGGTATTGGGGGTCAGCCTCTACGATGCCTTTAACTTCATCGGTACGCTGTTTCTTAATGCCCTGAAAATGATCATTGTGCCGCTGGTGATGTCCTCGATTATTGTCGGGGTGGCGGGCATGGGGAACAGTGATAATTTAGGACGGCTCAGCGCCAAAACCATCACGTTTTATATGCTGACCAGTCTGCTGTCGATTACCGTTGGGCTTATTTTGGTGAACCTGTTAGCGCCGGGGATTATTGATGGTGAAGCGGCTGGTGGTCGTTTGAACCTGAGTTCATCGGATGCCATTACAGAACAGCTAGCACGGGTTGAAGGTCGGAGTGCCGGTGATATCACCGCAGTGTTTTTGCGGATGGTGCCACCGAATATTGTGAAGGCGGCATCTGATGGGCAAATGTTGGGGCTGATTTTCTTCAGCTTGTTGTTCGGTGTATTTATGACCCGGATTACCAAGGAGTTCAGTCAGACCATGCTGAGTTTCTGGCAGGGCGTTTATGAAACCATGATGGCAATCACGATGTTTATCATGAAGTTTGCCCCTATTGGTGTGTTTGGCTTGGTAGCCAAGACGGTAGCAGCTACCGGGTTTGATGCTTTTCAGCCATTGCTGATTTTCTTTGTGACGGTTGTGTTGGCGTTGGCTATCCATGTATTTTTTAATCTGACCCTGATGCTTCGTCTGTCGGGGGTTAATCCACTCAAACACTACCGGGCCATGTTGCCTGCCCTGTTAACGGCTTTTTCAACTGCCTCCTCTTCGGGCACCCTACCGGTGACCATTGAATGTGTGGAGAAGAACGCCGGTGTGTCAAATCGGACCACTTCTTTTGTGCTGCCTCTGGGGGCCACCATTAATATGGATGGCACGGCGCTCTATGAATGTGTGGCGGCAATGTTTATTGCCCAGGCCTATGGGTTGGAGCTTAGCTTTGTTACCCAATTTATTATTGTGCTGGTGGCTCTATTAACCTCCATTGGCGTTGCCGGTATTCCCGCAGCCAGCCTAGTGGCAATTACTGTGATTTTGGGCGTGGTTGGGTTGCCTATGGAGGCTATAGGTATGTTGCTGGTGACCGATCGTATCCTGGATATGATCCGCACCGCAGTGAATGTATTCAGTGATTCTTGTGCTGCGGTGATTATTGCCAGAACGGAAGGTGAGGAAGGGGTATTGGAAGGGTAGACTGTTAGATACACCAACAAAAAAGCCCGGCCTAAGAGCCGGGCTTTTTCATTCCTTGATAAAGAAAGCCTTGGTTAACCAAAGATTCCTTTAAAGAAGAAGAAAAATACAATGGCGAGACCGGCGCCAGCTGGCAGAGTAATCAGCCAGGACATAAAGATGGTGCCGATAACTCTCATGTTGATTGCAGCAATACCCCTGGCCAGACCAACACCCAGTACCGCACCAACGAGTGTATGGGTCGTTGAAATGGGGAGTCCAATACCTGATGCTAGTACCACAGTAGCAGCAGCACCCAGCTCAGCAGCAAAGCCACGGCTTGGAGTGAGTTCGGTAATTTTTCGGCCAATGGTGCCCATGACTTTGAAGCCATAAGTGGCAAGCCCTAACAGAATGCCGACACCACCCAATAGCAGGATCCAGCTGGGCATGACACTTTCCGCTCCAACAGCCCCAGATTTCACTACGCTGACGACAGCAGCTAGGGGTCCAACGGCGTTGGCCACATCATTGGAACCGTGTGCGAAGGCCATCGCACATGCGGTGAAAATCATCAGCACAGCAAATACTTTTTCCACACTGGCAAAGCGGTTGTAGTGCTCGGCTTCTTCGTCACGCTTGACGCGATTGAGTAGCACCGAGCCCACGATGGCGACAACAATACCTACGCCTGCGGCCAGCATTGCACATTCCCCAAAGCTCATGGCGACGCCAGTATCCTTGAGGACGTGCTTGAGGCCTTTGAGCATGGTGACCATCGCAATCAAAAAGCCCACGGCGAACATATAAATAGGGATGAATTTTTTGGCGCGATTAAAAGGATCGTCCTGGGTGAGGATCAGTTTTTGCACACTACGGAATAGCATGTAGGCAATGGTGCCCGCCAATACAGGAGATACTACCCAGCTAGCAACAATTTTTCCCACCTTGCCCCAGTTAACGGCGTCGGGAGAGATGCCCACTGCGGCAAAGCCCACAATGGCACCAACGATGGAGTGAGTTGTGGAGACGGGCCAACCCATCATGCTGGCAATTAATAACCAAGTGCCTGCGGCAAGTAGTGCCGACAGCATCCCGTACACCAGTAATTCCGGTGTTCCCTCCAAGATGCCGGGATCAATAATGCCCTTTCGTATGGTGGAGGTGACTTCGCCACCAGCCAGATAAGCGCCGGCAAATTCGAAGATCATGGCGATGAGGATGGCTTGTTTGATGGTGAGTGCTCCCGCACCCACTGAGGTACCCATTGCATTGGCCACATCATTGGCACCGACACCCCAGGCCATAAAGAGTCCGAACAGACAGGCAAGGATGATCAGTATTTGGCCATATTCAGCAAATAGAGTCATGTCTGGATTTCCTAGTTGTTATTATCAACCCAGTTATCGGGCAAGCAAGAGTTGTAGACGCCCACCAACACCTTCGGCTAGGTCGGCCAGTTCGCCAATCATGTCAATCACTTGGTAGAGGAATATCATATCGATGGGTGGGAGATCCTGTTCCAAGTCAAATAATTTATGGCGAATCTCCTGTTCTAGCAAATCCGTTTTGTCTTCCAGTTGATCCAGTTCACCAATCATTTTTTCGACAAAGTCTACTTCCTTCCCGCTGAACCCAACTTCGAGGAGTTCATCGAGTTCATTGATCGCTTTTAGTGCCTGACGGCCCGCTTCGATTGAAGAAGAGACAAAGTCGATCATTTGTTGGTGGAGCGGTTCAGGGATAGACATTTTTCTACCCAGCATCAGGCCGGCAATATCTTTGGTGCGATTGGCAATACGGTCTTGCAGGCTTAGCAGGTCTAGCAGGTCGCCGCGATCAAGGGGCATGAACAGGCTTTTTGGTAGTTGCAGGCGAAGCTGACGCTTCATCTCATCTGCCTTGTCTTCTTTTTTGGAAATCTTATCGAAGATGTCCGAGCCCAGTTCCCAATCATTGGCAATGGCTGCATTGAGAAAGTCTTGCAGTTTTTCTGCGCAGGCCACGACCAGTGTCATATGAGCTTGCAGTGGACTGATGGGGGACTTACCAAAAAGGTTGAAGATAGTCTTACTAAAAACCATGGAGTGGACTCCTATGAACATAGGCCGCGAGTATATGAAGCTGTAACGAAAATGTCACATGTTCGTCACAAACTTTTACACCTGACCATAACGCTCACTACCACCTAACCAGCGGCGGATAATGGCGTGGGCTTGTGACGGGTGTTTGATCAGCATTGTTTCGGCGGTTTTTTTGATCGTGGGTAGTAAATGAGCATCCCGTTGTAGGTCGGCAATACGCAATTCCATCTCACCAGTTTGTCGGGTGCCCAGAACCTCTCCTGGGCCCCGAAGCTTCAGATCCATTTCTGCTATCTGAAACCCATCGGTGGTTTGGCGCATGATTTTCAGGCGCTCTGTACCCTGTTGGGAGAGAGGTGTGCTGTAGAGGAGTACGCAATGACTTTCTTCTTTTCCTCGGCCGACCCGGCCGCGTAATTGGTGGAGTTGGGCAAGCCCGAGACGCTCAGGATTTTCGATGATCATCAAGCTGGCATTGGACACATCGACACCCACTTCAATCACCGTGGTGGCAACCAGTAATTGAATCTGGCCCTTCTTGAAGGCCTCCATAGTGGCGGCTTTTTCACCGGGTTTAAGCCGCCCGTGGATTAAACCAATGTGTAGCTCAGGTAACAGCAGGTGCAGCTCGTCTGCGGTTGCTTCTGCGGCTTGGGCCTCGAGTACATCGGATTCTTCAATTAGGGTGCATACCCAGTAGGCTTGACGCCCTTTGGCACAGGCAGTCCGTACTCGTTCGATGACTTCATGGCGTCGATGGTTGGCGATAACCACCGTATTGACGGGCGATCTGCCAGGAGGTAATTCGTCGATAATAGAGCAGTCCAGGTCGGCATAGGCGCTCATGGCTAGGGTTCTTGGAATTGGTGTTGCTGTCATGATCAGTTGGTGGGGTGCGTAGTTATTAGCTTGCCCTTTTTCTTTCAGGGCCAAACGTTGATGAACCCCAAAACGGTGCTGTTCATCGATGACAGTGAGGCCCAGATCGTTAAAGATGACCTCGTCTTGAAATAAGGCATGGGTACCTACAATCACTTGTGCGGAGCCATCATTGATGGCCTGTAGTTGTTTCTTGCGAGCCTTACCCTTGACCTTCCCTGTTAACCAGGCCACTTGGATGTTCAGTGGTTTAAACCATGCTTCAAAGTTGTTCCGGTGTTGCTCCGCTAAAATTTCTGTGGGGGCCATGATGGCTGCTTGTTTGCCGTTGGCTACACACTGTAACGCGGCCAATGCCGCCACAATGGTTTTACCGGAACCCACATCACCCTGAACTAATCGCAGCATTGGAAAAGGTTTTGCCAAGTCCTGTTGAATTTCAGCCGTGACTCGGCGTTGAGCCTCTGTGAGCAGGAATGACAGAGAAGTAAGAAGTGCCTGTTGAAGCTTCTCGTCATGACCAAGTGTCGGCGCACTCTGTTGCTGAAATGTTTGGCGAAGGTGGAGCAAGCTGAGATGGTGAGCCAGTAGCTCTTCAAAGGCCAACCGTTGTTGCGCGGGGTGTTCTCCGTTGGCCAGCAGATCGAGAGGTGCCGACTTGGGTGGTTGATGAATAAAGAATATGGCCTCAGTTAAAGAGGTTTTATGTAATGACTCAGGGAGTAATTCTGTAATGGACTGCTCGTTGAACAAGGCTAGGGCCTGGTTAGCAATCGTACGCAATCGTTGTTGGCTAATTCCTTCAGATGCAGGGTATACAGCGGTCAGGTGTTGCTGGAGCGGTAGTGGTTGGTGTTGGTCAAGGAACTGATATTCCGGGTGATAGATTTCCAGTCCGGAAGTGCCGCGTTTGATTTCTCCGTAACAACGCAGGTGGCTGCCGGTTTTCAGGTTCTGCCGCTGTGCGTTACTGAAATGAAAAAACCGGAGGGTAATGATGCCGGTGTTGTCCTGGATGCGACACATTAAACTGCGGCGCCGGCCATAGACCAGATCACAGCCACAAATTTCCCCTTCTATAACAACCTCGGTATTGGGTTGCACGCTGCCAATGAGGGTGATCCGGGTTCGGTCCATATACCGCATTGGCAGGTGGAACAGAATATCTTGAATAGTGCGAATGCCGAGCTTGGCCAGTTTTCCAGAGAGTTGGGTTCCCACCCCCTTGAGCTGGGTGACGGGCATCTGATCCAGGGGATGTTCGGTCATTCTATTGATGGACACTGGGGTAGGGGGTGCTGTTTGATAGCGCTTCTAAGCGCATCGATTGCTTTGTGTCGGGGAAAGCTGGCTCTCCACGCCAAGGCTGAGGTACGACAGGGTACGGGGTCAGCAAAGGGGCGAGTTACCAACAGGCCCTCCTTGTAACCGACACTGAGCGCTGCTGACAGGGGCAGAATGGTAATGCCGAGACCCGAGGCCACCATATGGCGAAGAGTTTCCAAAGAACTGCCTTCGCTGTGAGTTCGGATTTGTGTATGGTTGTCATCTTGGTGTTTGTTTAAATTTGGTAGCGCCTCACGGACCTGATCGCCAAAGCAGTGTCCTTCTCCCAGCAATAAAACATTTTCCCATTCAAGGTCATCGGGTTTGATTTTTTTCTTTTTGGCCAGGGGATGGTTGTCGGGCATGAGTACCACAAACGGCTCTGAATAGAGGGGCTGGGTGACGACATCAGGCTCATTAAAGGGTAAGGCAACGATGATGACATCGAGTTCTCCCTTACGCAGTCGCTGCCTTAGGGTGGCAGTGAAGCCTTCTTCGACAACTAGAGGCATTTGTGGGACGGCCTCTTGCAGGGCAGGAATAAATTGTGGGAACAGGTAGGGGCCAATGGTAAAAATGGCGCCCACATAGAGCGGGGTCTTGAGCTGATCCCTTCCTGCCGAAGCAATATCTTTGATGGAGGCGCTTTCTTCCAACACTCGCTGGGCCTGGGCAATGACTCGTTCGCCGATGGGGGTGGAGCGGACGCTATTTTTAGAGCGCTCAAATAATTCGACGCCCAGCTCTTGCTCGAGTTTTTTAACAGCGATACTTAAAGTGGGCTGGCTAACGTGACACAATTTTGCTGCGTGGCCAAAATGCTGTTGTTGGGCTAGTGTGACGATGTAGCGTAATTCGGTTAGGGTCATGGCAATTTCCTCAATGCTATCAATAATAGCTAAAACAAATCGATAAGGGAAAGCTCATTGAATAAGTTATTGATGAAGGTTTTATTCATTGGGTGTGGCGATATCGGCGTTCGAACGATTCAGAGGCTAGAGTGCTCTCCGGATGGTTTGGTTTGGCAGGCACTGGCTCTGCGCCGACACCCAGAAGGGTTGCCATCCAATATTAGTACAGTTGCTGTAGACCTCAGAGATACAGAGACCCTTGCGGAGTTACTGGCCAGTAGTTGTTTTGATGCCGTCGTCGTTACCCTGACGGCCGATCAAATGACCGATCAAGGTTATGTTGATACTTATGTGGCGGGTGCTCAGGCGTTGCAGTCAGCCATTGTGCAGAGTGGACAACCTCCAGGGTTGGTGATTTGGGTATCGAGTACCGGGGTCTATCATCAGAGCAATGGAGAGTGGATCGATGAATCATCGGAAACAAAGCCCAGCTCATTTCGAGGAAAGCGATTGCTTGAAGCTGAGCAGGTAATACAGCAATTGGCTGTGCCCTCTGTTGTGGTTCGGTTTTCCGGGATTTATGGGCCGGGAAGAAGCCGATTGATTAGCCAGGTCAGACAAGGTGTCATCACTTCAGCGGTACCGGTACATTGGACCAACCGAATTCATTCGGAGGATTGTGCGGGTGTTCTCGCACATCTGCTGAACAGGTTTGGTCAGGGGACAGTTTTAGAGAATCTATATTTAGCGACTGATAATGAGCCAGTCCCTGCTCATGAGATGCAGCGCTGGCTTGCTGAACAGGTTGAGATTGAACCGCTGGAGAGCAGTGAAGCTAGGCGAACGGGTAACCGCCGATGTAGTAATCAGCAGTTGAGAAGCAGCGGCTACCTATTTTTCTACCCTACTTATCGGGAGGGTTATGGTGCGTTGTTAGTGGACAGTTAGGGCTCCGTTGTTCCCACACTCCCCACCCATTGCTGTGTCGAAGTCCTAGATAACCATAATGCCATCCATTTCTACGCCGACTCCTTTGGGGAGTTCTTTAACGCCGATTGCAGCGCGTGCTGGATAAGGCTCTGAAAAATAACGAGCCATGATTTCATTGACGGTGGCAAAGTTGCTGAGGTCCGTGAGAAAAATATTGAGTTTGACAATATCTTTTAGTTCGCCGCCTGCTGCTTCGCAAACAGCCGTCAGGTTTGTAAATACCTGTTCAATTTCTGCATCGATACCCCCTTCCACTACGGTCATCGTCTCTGGATCAAGCGGAATTTGTCCAGAGAGGTAAACGGTGTTGGTGACTTTTATCGCCTGAGAGTAAGTGCCAATAGCAGCGGGGGCTTTTTCTGTGCTGATGACGGCTTTATTTATCATGGTGGTGTCCTCTATGGATCAGCTCTTAATGCGGTAAACCCGCTGAACCTGGCTTAGGTTGCGGATACGGCGCATTACTTTTGCAAGGTGAACACGCCCTTTCACGTCAATGACTAAGTCGACAATGCCGGAGTGAGAGTCGCGTTCTTTAATGCTAATTTGATGAATAGTCGCTTCACATTCAGCGATGCGTGAGGCGAGGGTGGCGATAATACCTCGTTCGGAAACCAGTTCGACCTTGAACTCTACGGGGAAATCCCCCGTTACTTTGGGAGACCAGTTAAGGGGCATACACTTTTCAACATTTGTGCGAATTTCATTGAGATTGTTGCAGGCTTCTCTGTGAACCACTAATCCTTTGCCGGGGCTGAGATGACCCAGAATGGGGTCGCCAGGAATTGGGTGGCAACAGCGCGCATAGTTGATCACGAGCCCTTCGCTGGCATCAATCATGATGGGCGATTTGAATTCTTCGGGCATTGTTTCTTGGCGTTTTGATGGTGGTGCCATCAAGTTGGCTACAGCATAGGCGAGGCTGTTTCCAAGGCCGATTTGTTGCAAGACCTCTTCAAATGTTGCGGCCCCGGTTTCTGTGAGTATCCGCTTGATCCAGGATTTTCTGATGCTCTTGTAATTGGTGCCAAAGTTCTCCAGTGCCCGATCCAGCAGTCGTTTGCCCAATTCCACAGATTCTTCGTGCTGCTGGTGCTTCAGGAAATGACGGATGGCACTTCGAGCCTTGGCTGTCATGACAAAGTTCAGCCAAGATGGATTGGGTTGAGCATCCTTGGCCGTAATAATTTTGATCTTGTTGCCGCTTTGCAGCGGTTCTGAGAGCGAGGTGAGCTGGCCATTGATTTTACAGGCCACGCAGCCGTTGCCCACATCGGTGTGTACAGCATAGGCAAAGTCTACCGGTGTTGCGCCAGAGGGCAGAGAAATGATCTCACCCTTGGAGGTAAATACGTAGACTTCATCCGGGAACAGGTCCGTTTTGACATGTTCGATAAACTCCAGTGAATTGCCCGCCTGCTGTTGGATTTCCAGTAGGCCCTGAACCCAGCGGTTGGCCCTCGGCATACCCTCTTCCTTGGACTTGTACAGCCAGTGGGAGGCGATGCCAAAGTTGGCCATGGCATCCATATCCCGAGTTCTGATTTGAATTTCGATGGGAACACCATGCATGCCAAGAAGAATGTTGTGCAGTGACTGGTACCCATTCACTTTGGGTATGGCGATATAGTCTTTAAACTCTCCAGGAACGGGTTTGAACAGATTATGGATGATCCCGAGGGTGCGATAACAGTCGTCCACCGAATCAACAACAATACGAAAAGCAAATACATCCATGATTTCACGGAACGATTTTTTCTTGCTCTTCATTTTCTGGTAGATGCTCCAGAGGTGCTTTTCACGACCTGTGACCTCTGCCGTAATTGATTCTTTCTCCAAGCGGATTTCAATGCTGTCCTTGATTTCATCCACGATTTCTTTGCGATGACCCCGAGCAGCTTTACGGGCCTCTTGCATCCGCGCATGTCTTACCGGGTACATAGCGGCAAAACCCAATTCCTCAAACTCGATCTTGATATCGTTGATACCTAATCGTTGGGCAATGGGTGCGTAAATTTCTAGCGTTTCTCGGGCAATGCGGCGACGTTTTGCTGGACTCAGCACTTTCAGCGTACGCATGTTATGTAGCCGGTCTGCCAGCTTTACCAGCATCACGCGGATATCCTTGGCCATGGCCAAGGTCATTTTCTGAAAGTTTTCTGCTTGCTGCTCAGCCTTGGAGGTAAATTCAATTTCACTGAGCTTGCTGACGCCATCCACAAGATTGGCGACAGTGGGGCTGAAGCGTTTGGACAGATCACCTTTGCTGACATCAGTATCTTCAATGACATCATGCAATAGTGCGGCCATCAAGCTCTCGTGGTCGAGATGCATATCGGCCAGAATATTGGCAACGGCTAGTGGGTGGGTAATATAGGGGTCACCACTTTGGCGAGTCTGACCTTCGTGGCACTTGTCGGCAAATTGGTAGGCGCTGATGATGTCCTGGACTTGCGTGGGTTCGAGGTAGGAGGAAAGCTTGTGGCTGAGTGCATCGATAGCTTCCAAGGCGTTCCCTCCTCCCGAATGAAGGTTACTCTGCTTCAGGTGCGGCGGGTTGCTCGGAAACAGGGGCTTCTTCTTCAGAAGCGCTGGCATTCTCCTCAGAGACAGCGGTATCTTCGCTTTCGTCAATCGACTCCATCAGTAGCTCTTCTGGCTCTTCTTTCTCATTGAGAATACTCGCATCAATCAAGCCTGCTTCGATTTCACGCAATGCCATGACAGTGGGCTTGTCATTTTCCCAGGGCAGAAGTGGGTCTTTTCCACCGGTAGCCAGTTGTCGTGCTCGTTTAGAGCTCACCATGACAAGCTCAAAGCGGTTATCGACATGGTCGAGGCAGTCTTCAACAGTAATGCGGGCCATAGGTTGTTCCGTTCATTTTCGGTTATGAGGAGGTTTGCTTTTTGACAAGCAAAGAAAAATCACCGCGGATAAACCGCAGAACCTCACAGTTTACAAAATTGCGGGTTTCAGGACAACAAGTCCTTGAGTAAATTGCTATTTCTTTGTTGTTGGTTGCCCCGTGTTAGCCGTTGGCTGATCACGATAGATTTCAGCTCCACTAGCGCATCGTCAAAGTTATCATTGATGATCAGGTAATCTGCTTCCACATAGTGAGACATTTCTTCCTGAGCTTCGGCTAGGCGGTGACGGATAACGGCAGGATCATCCTGATTGCGACCAGTCAGTCTTTCCTTCAGTGTCCTGAGCGACGGAGGGAGGATAAAGATGCCTACGCAGCCCGGAAGTAGTCGGCGGATCTGCTTTGCACCTTGCCAGTCGATTTCAAGAATAACGTCCTGGCCACTGGCCAGCACTTTCTCAACCCACTCACGAGCAGTCCCGTAGTAGTTATTAAATACTTGAGCGTGCTCCAAAAAGGCGCTCTTATTGAGCATGGCTGTGAATGTAGCTTCATCGACAAAATGGTAGTTAATGCCATTCTCCTCACCCGGGCGTTTAGGGCGGGTGGTGTGGGAGACTGAAACACAGATATCATCACAGCATTCGAGCAGAGCATTGACCAAGCTGGTTTTACCCGCACCGGATGGCGCAGAAATGGTGTACAGGGTGCCTCTAGTGGACATGGGTTTTGGGTACTCCGCCTATTCTATATTCTGGATCTGCTCCCGCATTTGCTCAATCAGTACCTTGAGCTCAACGGAAGATTGGGTAGTGTCGCTGGCGATGGATTTTGAGGCAAGGGTATTTGCTTCGCGGTTAAGTTCTTGCATCAAAAAATCTAGGCGCCTGCCGATGGGCTCGCGACGGTTTAGTACTTGGCGAATCTCGCTCAAGTGGGTATCGAGTCGATCTAATTCTTCATCCACATCAGCTTTCTGGGCGAGAAAGACCAGCTCTTGTTCTAAGCGGTCACTATTCAGGTCGGCACTGACTTCGTGTAAGCGGTCCATAATTTTTTGTTTTTGTGCGGCCAGTAGTTGCGGTAATTTGGTACGAACGGTATCAACTTCTGAGGTAATGGCATCAAGCCGTTGCTCAATCAATGCCTTGAGTTTTTCACCTTCACGACCCCGGCCTTCTTCGAGCTGTATTAAGGTGTCTTCAAATAGTGTTGTCAGTGCTTGTTTGAGAGCATCTTTATCTACTTCCGGCTCTTTCAATGCGCCGGGCCATTTGAGGATGTCTAGTGGTGAGACTGGAGCGGGGTTTTCCATTTGGTTGGCTAGTCGCTCGCAAGCTGAGATGTACTGATCGGTTAGTGCATGATTGACATCGACAGCCCCTGTTTTCGTTGCAATATTGAGTTGTAGAGAGCAGTCAACCTTGCCTCGTTGCAAATGCTTGCGTGCCAGTTCACGCAGTCCCATTTCTATGTCACGCACGGTTTCAGGCATGCGGAAATTAGTTTCGAGATAGCGGTGATTGACGGATCGAATCTCCCAGGCAGCGGTTCCCCAGTCATATTCGATGGTCTGGCGAGCAAAGGCAGTCATACTGCTTGGCATCTTGATCTCCGTGGGTCAAAAATTGGCGCATATGGTAACACGGCGCCACATCAGCGAAATAATTCCGCTAAAATGGCGTCCCCTTTTTCAAGCTGACAGGAAATACACATGACCCGACCCAGTGGCCGCCGCCCAGAACAACTTCGTAAGGTAAAAATCACCCGCAATTACACCAAGCATGCCGAGGGCTCGGTGCTGGTTGAATTTGGTGATACTAAGGTGATTTGTACTGCCAGTGTTGAAAATTCTGTGCCTCGGTTTTTACGAGGTAAAGGCCAAGGTTGGGTGACGGCGGAGTACGGTATGCTGCCGCGTTCAACGGGTTCGCGGATGGGACGAGAAGCTTCTCGTGGCAAGCAGGGTGGACGGACTATGGAGATTCAGCGATTGATTGGCCGGTCTCTCCGGGCTGCTATCAACCTTGAGGCGTTGGGTGAAAATACAATTACCATAGATTGCGATGTAATTCAGGCCGATGGTGGAACACGCACAGCCTCTATTACGGGTGCTTGCGTGGCACTGATGGATGCCATCGCTCATTTGCAGAAAGCTGGCAAAGTGAAGGAGAATCCGCTAGCTAATATGGTGGCTTCAGTGTCCGTGGGCATGTACAAGGGCGTGGCGGTGTTGGATCTGGATTATGCAGAAGACTCCAATGCTGAGACTGACATGAATGTTGTGATGAATAGTGCGGGTGGTTTTATTGAGGTTCAGGGTACAGCTGAAGCAGCACCCTTCTCCGAAGATGAGTTTCAGCAGATGATGGCGCTGGCCAAGCGGGGTATTGCTGATTTAGTAAAGGTTCAGCAGATGGCGTTGGCACAATAGAGAGCCACAATAGCATGCTGTAATCGATAGCCATGGCGGTAACGCCTAAGAAGTTGGGTGCTAGGATTTAGGGGCTGTGATTTCTGATCCTTCAGGGATTCGGCATGGCTTCTTTATCAGAAGTGTTTTCTGACGACCGGCTTCGCCACGAACTATGGATACATTTCCTTTGAGGGTTCCGAACCATTTGCTGATTAAGGCTATCAGGTGCTGATTAGCTTTCCCGTCCACTGGTGGCGCAGTGATTCGAATTTTTAGCCGGTTGTCGTGGAGGCCGGTAATTTCATCTTTAGAGGCTTTGGGCTGTAACCGACAGTGCAGTAACAGAGCTTCTTTCTGCCACTGATAGTGACTCTTTGTCTGAGAGCTCACCATTTAAAAGAGCCCGTCTCCACTTTTGCCAATCATTAGATACCTGGGACGATGGGGGCCGGTAGTTGTAGGTAACCAGCGACACCGCGCACAAAAATTTGTAGCATGTTGATCACCAAAAACATAAAGATTGGGGATAGATCGAGCCCGCCCAATGGCGGAATAATTCGCCGAAAAGGCTCCATGACGGGCGCTAATAGCTGATTTAGCAGTAATAGAATCGGGTGGCGGCTCTGCGGTGCTACCCAGCTAACAATAATAATGACCAGAAGTCCGTACAAGTACAGGTTTAGCACCAGTGATACCGCGCCAACGGCCCCCCAGGATAGAGCCAGCAGAATATTAATGAGCCCGGCACCATTGATTGATGCGGTGAGCTGAATGGCCAGCCACTGCACCAACAGGGCCAGAACCAAGCTGGCCATATCGAAAGAGCGAAAGGTAGGAAACAATTTACGGAGTGGTTTGCTGGGCAGATGTGTGGCTTTGACTAAAAATCGTGAAATTGGATTGTAGAAATCCGCTTTGACCCACTGCAATAAGAACCGCAACAACACGACAGACAAATAAAGACTACCGAGGGACTGAATCAGGAAAGTGCCGGCCTGGGTAAATGTGTTCATAGTGTACCTATTTTTATCGCTGGTCTTAATGATAATGGATGTTGTTATTATCAATGTTGTGGTTATGAGCTGGCTGTTTCTTTTGTCATTTCCTGTGCTCGCTCAACAGCACCAGTCATGGCTTTTCGGAAGAGGTCGGTGAGTCCCTCGTCCATAAAGGTCTCAATAGCGCGCTGTGTCGTTCCGCCCGGTGAGGTCACTCGGCGGCGCAATTCGGCAGAGTCTACATCACTTTCAATGGCCATTTTTGCCGCCCCCAGTGCGGTTTGCAAGGTGAGCTTGCGAGAAACTTCTTGTGTGAGCCCTAGCTCTACGCCCACTTGTTCCATGGCTTCCATGATGAGAAAGAAATAGGCCGGGCCGCTGCCAGATACAGCAGTGACGGCATCTATTCCATCTTCATCATCTAGCCAGCAGGAAATGCCCACAGCATTTAGGATGTCTTCAGCCAGAGTTTGCTGAGTAGAATTGACTCGCGTGTTGGCAAATAACCCGGCAGCCCCCGTTTGCACGAGAGCGGGGGTGTTGGGCATACAGCGAACAATGGGGATTTCTTGTCCTAGCCACGCCTGTAGGGACGACATGGAAATGCCTGCCGCGATGGAGATAACCAGAGGCTGGTGCACCAAAGTTGCTTGAATTCCCTGGGCCACTTGCTGCATGACCTGAGGTTTGACCGCTAAAACGACGACGTCGGCACTTGCCACTGCATGATTGTTATCACTGGTGGTGTTGATGCCAAATTGTTGAGACAACCGGTTCCGGTTCTCTTTCATGGGATCACTGACAGTGATGTTGTTTGAAGGGTAGCCCTTCTCTAGCAGGCCGCCTATAAGGCTGGTTGCCATATTGCCACCGCCGATAAATGCCAATGTTGATGTGTTCACACTGTTTTCCTTAAACATACGCTTGGTTTGTCTTTTATTTGGGGGTTTGTCTTGGGCCAAAGATGGCTGTGCCGACACGAATAATGGTGGCGCCTTCTATGATGGCAGCTTCAAGGTCGGCGGACATTCCCATTGAGAGTGTATCTAATGTTGACAGTTGAGGGGAGCTGCTTTGGAGGTTTGATAGCAGCTTGGCAAGAGCTGTGAAGGGTTTTTGTTGTTCTGATACGGTCTGACGGCTTTGCGGAATTGCCATCAACCCTCTAAGTTTCAGGTTTGGGAGCTCAATAATGGCCTGAGCCAGGTTTTCAATCTGATGTATAGGAACACCCGATTTTCTCTCTTCACTATCAATATTTACCTGTAAGCAAATGTTCAGGGGGCTGTATTTTTCGGGGCGGTATGCACTCAGTCGCTTGGCAATACTGGCTCGGTCAATGCTGTGAACCCAATCAAAATTTTCTGCCACTTTCCGTGTTTTATTGGACTGGATCGGGCCAATAAAATGCCAGCAAATATCAGTAAGATCAGCAAGCTGTTGTTGCTTGTCTAAGGCCTCTTGCAAGTAATTTTCACCGAAGTGACGCTGGCCCAATGCATAGGCCTGTCGGATAGCTGAAGATGGCTGTCCCTTGCTAACAGCAAGCAGGGTGACATCATATTGATGACGCCCTGCTTTTTTGGCTAAGCGTTCAATTTTCTGATAAATAAGGCTGAGATTGTCAATTATATTAGGCATATACTTGGCTTAGGCCCATTGTGTTGCTAGGCTTTTTATAGAAAGCAGTAGATTAACCCAGAATAACAGGAATAACTCATGGATATTACGGAGCTGTTAGCCTTTAGTGTGAAGCAGGGTTCATCGGATTTGCATCTCTCAGCTGGATTGCCACCGATGATACGGATTGATGGCGACATAAGACGAGTGAACTTGCCGCCGATGGAGCACAAGGACGTTCACACCCTGATCTATGAGATCATGAACGATAAGCAGCGTCGGGATTATGAAGAGTTTCTAGAGACCGATTTCTCTTTTGAGGTGCCCGGTGTGGCACGCTTTCGGGTTAATGCATTTAATCAAAATCGGGGTGCCGCTGCGGTATTCAGAACCATTCCATCACGGGTGCTGACCTTGGAAGACCTTGGTTTTGGTCAGGTATTCCGTGACCTTTCTATGCTGCCAAGGGGGCTGGTGTTGGTGACTGGGCCCACGGGTTCTGGTAAGTCAACGACTCTGGCGGCGATGGTGGATTACGTTAACGAAAATCGTTATCAGCATATTCTTACTATTGAAGACCCTATTGAATTTGTCCATGAAAGCAAGAAGTGCTTGGTTAACCAGCGTGAAGTGCATAGAGATACCCACGGCTTTAGTGAAGCGTTGCGTTCTGCGCTTCGGGAAGACCCGGATATTATCCTAGTGGGTGAGATGCGTGACTTAGAGACAATTCGACTTGCGCTGACAGCTGCGGAGACAGGTCACTTGGTATTCGGCACGCTGCACACCACCTCGGCGGCAAAAACCATTGACCGTATCGTTGATGTGTTCCCCGGGCAGGAAAAGTCTATGGTGCGCTCGATGTTGTCGGAGTCCCTTCAGGCGGTGATTGCACAAACCCTGATGAAGAAAATTGGAGGTGGCCGAATTGCTGCTCATGAAGTCATGGTTGGTACTCCAGCAATTCGCAACCTGATTCGAGAAGATAAAATCGCACAAATGTATTCTGCGATTCAGACTGGGGCAGCACATGGCATGCAGACCATGGATCAGAATTTACTCCGTTTGGTACAACAAAAAGTAATTACTCGGGAAACCGCGCAGGAAAAAGCAAAAATCCCCGAGGACTTTTAATAAGGCGATATAGGTATGGTGCTCTATTATTAGTTGAGCGCTGTATTGGAATATTGATACGGGAAGAAAGAATAGTCACTAGTCGGGGTCAATCAGTTCCCTGTCTGTAAAGAGCAAAGAGATTATGTTTGGGAGAAGGTAATGGATTTTGACGTACTGTTGAAGCTGATGGTTGAAAAGGGTGCATCTGACCTTTTTATTACTACCGGAGTGGCGCCCAGCATCAAGGTCAATGGCACCATCACACCGGTCGGAAAAACGCCGCTATCACCTGAAAAGGCCCGTCAGGTCGTGGAAAGTATTATGGATGAGGATCAGGTTAAGGATTTTCGCCATAACAAGGAGCTGAACTTTGCCATAGCGCGTGAGGGTGTGGGCCGTTTTCGGGTCAGTGCTTTTTACCAGCGCAATGAAGCCGGCATGGTGTTGCGTCTAATTGAGACGGTGATTCCAACAGTGGAAGATTTGCTGCTTCCACCCATACTGAATGATTTGGTGATGACCAAGCGAGGCATTATTATTTTTGTAGGTGCAACCGGCACAGGTAAATCTACATCACTGGCAGCAATGGTTGGTTACCGTAACAAAAACACCAAAGGCCATATTGTTACCATTGAGGATCCCATTGAATTTGTCCACCAGCATGAGAGCTGTATCGTTACCCAGCGAGAGGTGGGTGTAGATACTGAGTCATTTGAGGTTGCCCTTCGGAATACATTGCGGCAGGCTCCAGATGTCATTCTGATTGGTGAAATTCGAACCCCAGAGACCATGGAGCATGCGATTACTTTTGCTGAGACCGGTCACTTG
The DNA here is from genome assembly GCA_913062605.1 of uncultured Cellvibrionales bacterium. Classification (GTDB taxonomy): domain Bacteria; phylum Pseudomonadota; class Gammaproteobacteria; order Pseudomonadales; family Porticoccaceae; genus Porticoccus. The sequence goes on along the minus strand of CAJXWQ010000001.1, from coordinate 128,982 downwards.
GTTCTAGCTACGTTACACGCTAACAATGCCAACCAGGCGCTGGATCGAATCCAGCACTTTTTCCCGACAGAGCGTCATGGGCAGTTGTGGATGGATTTGTCCCTCAACCTGAAGGCAATGATCGCGCAGCAGTTGATTCCATTGGCGGATGGTAGTGGCCGCCGGGCGGCGATTGAAATTCTTATTAATACACCGCTAGCAGGCGATTTGATTCGCAAGGGTGAAGTACACAAACTCAAGGAGTTAATGGCTCGTTCAAATGAGCTCGGCATGCGGACCTTCGACCAGGCGCTGTATGAGCTCTATGATGAGGGTTTAATTACCTACGAAGACGCTATACTCCATGCGGATTCGAAAAATGATCTACGACTACTTATTAAGCTGCAATCGGAAACAGACCCAGGTTACCTGTCTCACGCGGCGGATGAGTTGCAAGTGGAAGAAGATCGTGATGATAGGATCAATCGTTTTTAGATAGAAGCTTTTTTAAGTTTTAGTGAAGCGGCCCCATATAGCTTGGAGTCGTTAATAGGTTCAAGGATCAACAGCTGCTTCGGGGTCGGACATCCAGCTCTGTAAAATCATGGCTGCGGCTAGGTCATCGATGGGCTGATCTCGGTAGCTCCCCTGTTGCTTATTATGTTCTCTAGCGAGCTGCTTTGCCTCAAAAGTGGACAGCCGCTCATCGACCATACTAACGTTTAGCCCAAATCTGCCGTGAAGCCGGCGGGCAAACTTTCTTGTTCTTGCACAAAAGTCACTTTCACTGCCATCCATATTTAATGGTAGGCCAACTAGCAAACGATCAGGTTTCCATTCTTCCAGCAAGCTCGCAATTTGCGTCCAGTCGGGTATGCCATCACGGGCCTTGAGAACCGTCAGTGGGTTAGCGCTACCTGAGAGGGTTTGGCCTACGGCAACCCCGATTTGGCGTGTACCAAAGTCAAAGGCTAGTAAGGTGCAGATTTTAGCAGTAATGGGGTTGCCCTTATGCGTGACCAGCACTGGTGCTGAGTTGGTTGAGATCAATGCCAATAATGGCCGCCGCTGCATGGGCACGCTGCTCAAATGGTACGTTGAAGACGATGTCGGCATCGCCGGGTACGGTGAGCCAGGCATTGTTGGCAAGCTCTTCTTCCAGCTGCCCAGGCCCCCATCCTGAGTAGCCTAGGGTAATGATTAAATCATTCGGCCCTCGTTCCCGTGCAATGTCAGGAATAATGTCCTTTGATGCAGTGAGGCTGATATCACTGGAAATGGCCAGAGTGGATTCCCATTCCTGTTTTGTGGGTCGATGCAGTACAAATCCTCGGTCTGTTTGGACGGGTCCACCGGATAACAGGGGCTGCTCGCCTACCGCTGGCGAATAGTCGATCTCAAACTGCTCAAAAACCTGGCTGAGGGGGATTTCCAAAGGATTGTTAACCACCAGCCCCATAGTGCCTTCTGCCGTGTGTTCGCAGATATAGATAACGGCATGTGAAAAATTGGGGTCTAACAGTCCTGGCATTGCCACTAGAAAATGGTTGCTGAGGGATTGAAATGGACTTTTCTCAGATGACTGGTTCATATTTATGAGTATGGGTTGCCTGTGTGGGAAAACAAGCCCCATATCTTTAGTTTTCTGTATTCATGCGATTGCCGGGCACAAATCGCCAAGTGCGAATAATTTCAAGTTTATCCCATTGTTTCATCTCGGCTGGAAACGGAGCAAAGGGTGATGCTAGTCGGACAGTTCTCACGGCAGCCTGGTCCAATACGCGCTGGCCTGAACTCAGTAAAATTTCTACACCTTCCACAGCCCCGTTAGGCTGTAGCGTTACGGCCAGCCGCAAATCACCATACATGGCCTTGCGGCGGGCTTCCTCGGGGTAGTTGTTATTGCCGACCATTTCGATACGGTCAATCCAGTAGCGTAAGTAAGCGGCGTGCTCAGCTGACTTAGTGCTGGCAGAGGTAATTCTCAATACCCGGGGTAATTTACTGTACTCCTGCTGTTTCTGATCCAGCTTGGCTTTCAGGCTGGCAAACTCTAATGAGGCGGCGAGAGGTAATGGTGTTGCGATACGGTTAAGTGTTTCATTGGGTGATGGGTGGTCCGTTGTACTGGACAGGCTATCCGAGGTTGCGGAAAGGGTTGGCGTGTCTCCCTGTGTTGTTTGCTGTTGTGTCTGTTGTTGAGGGGCACCAATTTTTTTTAGCTGTGCATCACTGATTTCAGGCGGCCGGTCAGTGGTAAGTTCACGGGATTCACTTTGGTCACCACTGCCTTGCTGGTTGTGCTGTGCCAGAAAGTCTGCATCTTCCGGAGAGTTTTCGCTGCGGTGTTGTGCCAGTGTAACTTCTAGTGTGGGTGTACTCTGTTGTTGCTGGTACATCTTGAAACCCAGCCCAAAAATAACCAGCACATGTATAGCAATGGCCAAAAATAAAGAAAAGCCAAAACGATCCGGCTCGTGCTGCGGCCGGGTTTCGGGAATAGTAATACCTTTCACCGAAGTCGTTTCTCTATGGCATCCATCAATTTTCCGCCAATATCTGTTGCCTGTGCTCGGTCTATTTCACGGGCGCAGGTGGGGCTGGTGACGTTAATTTCGGTCAGATAGTCGCCGATTACATCCAGCCCAGCGAACAGTATCGCCTTTTCCTTTAGTACAGGGCCCACCTGCTGGGCAATCCATTGATCCCTTTCGCTCAATGGTCGTACTACGCCTGTGCCACCTACAGCGAGGTTGCCGCGAATATCACCTTCAGGAGGAATTCGGGCGAGGCAGTAGGGTATAGGCTCTCCATCCACCATAAGAATGCGCTTGTCGCCATTGAAAATATCAGGAATAAACTTTTGTGCCATGATGGTGCGTGTGCCATCGATAGTCAGCATTTCAATAATCACATTCAGGTTGGGGTCGTCTTGACGGACTTGGAACACGGCGGTGCCGCCCATGCCATCGAGGGGCTTGAAGACGACGTTGCCATGTGTCTTATGAAACTGCTTTAGTTGAGTTGCATTACGGCTTACCAGTAGCGGTGGTGAGCACTCAGGGAATAGTGTGGCGAATACTTTCTCATTACAGTCCCTTAGGCTTTGTGGCTTATTAATGACCAGCACGCCATTCTTTTCTGCCGCCTCTAGAATATAGGTGGAATAGATATACTCGCTATCAAATGGTGGATCCTTGCGCATCAGCAGCACATCCAGCCCGGAGAGTGGTTGCAGCTGAGGCTCTCCCAGTGTGTACCAGTCAGTGGTGTCGTCCCTGACCTGTAGCGGTTTAAGGGAGGCAACCGGTATGTTGTTTTCCAGAGCTAAGTCTGTCTGCTCCATATACATCAGCTGCCAGCCTCGGCTTTGAGCAGCCAGCAAAAGAGCCAGGGTTGTATCCTTTTTAACGTTGATGTTGCTAATGGGGTCCATAACAACCCCGAGAGTTCTCTTCATAACTGTTACCTGCATCACGCCACGAGGGGCGACTTGTTAATTATGATTGTATACCGAGTGATCGTGATTAATGCTGTTAACTTAAGGGGCTCGGCTTGAGAAGACAACCGGCATAAGGAAAAACAGTTCGCAAATTTCGGGGTTGGCGGCCAGTTATAGATTAAACTTGGCGGTTGTGTTAAATAAGATTCTTCTGGGAATCACCGGTTGAGCATAATCACAAGGCGGGACATGCAAGAATGGAAGAACACCTGAAAGGCCTCAGGGTAATGGTTATTGATGATAGTAATACCATCCGGCGTACAGCAGAGACACTGCTAACTAAAGCAGGTTGTGATGTCATTACGGCTACTGATGGTTTTGATTCTCTTGCCAAGATTGCAGATAAGAGTCCTGAGGTGATTTTTGTGGATATTATGATGCCACGCCTGGATGGTTATCAGACCTGTGCTTTGATCAAGAATAATAGCCAGTATAAACATACCCCAGTCATTATGTTGTCGAGTAAGGATGGGCTTTTTGACAAAGCGAAGGGTCGTATAGTTGGTGCCGATGATTATCTTACAAAGCCTTTCAGTAAAGCTGAATTATTTGAAGTGCTTGAGAAATTCTCATCGAGAGCTGACGCGAACACTCAAACCTAAATTTCTCGTAAACCCAAGTGGGGGAGAGTATGACAACAGTATTGATAGTTGATGATTCACCGACTGAGATGCATAAGCTCATGGGGTTATTGGAAAAGAATGGCTATGCCGTGCTCTCGGCAGAGAGTGGTGAGCAGGGTGTGACGGTTGCCAAAAGTGAGCAGCCGGATGCCATTTTGATGGATATTGTCTTACCTGGTTTGAATGGGTTTCAGGCTACCCGGCAATTAAATAAGACTCGGGAAACAGAGCATATCCCTGTGGTCATGGTAACAACCAAGAATCAGGAAACAGATAAGGTTTGGGGTATGCGCCAAGGGGCTAAAGCGTATCTGATCAAGCCCGTTAGTGAGCAAAACCTGATTGATGTGCTAAAGGAGGTGATCAGCTGAAGGCTGGTTGCTAATAAGGCATGACCAAACACGGCTCAGCATTTAATGCGCTTCTTTCTCTTTCTCGACAGTTTACTGAAACCGGTCGAGGGTTACCTGCACAGGAAGATATTGTCCCCACACGAAAAGTGGCCTGCTTTTCCCTTCTGGGGGTGAATTTAGCCATGGCTCTCGAAGAGTTAACAGAAATTATAGAATTGCCACAGTGTACTCGTCTGCCTCGAGTAAATACTTGGGTGTTGGGGGTGGCAAACCTGCGGGGGCGATTATTGCCGGTAATCAACTTTGCCGAGTTCCTTGGTGGTGCGTTATCTGCACCGCCAAAGGCGCAGCGTGTTTTGGTGATCGATATGATGGGTATTTTCGTAGGCCTAGTAGTTGATCGGGTCTATGATATGCGCCATTTTGGCATTGACACCTTCAGGCAGCAGCTTGAGGGTGTTCCAGAAGTGCTTTCCCCTTACGCTGAGGGTGGATTCGTACAAGCCGATAAAACTTGGGTTTTGCTGCGTCCCGGCCAGTTGCTCAGTGACCAATGCTTTATGGAGGTGGCCGTTTAGTCGGTTCATCGTATAGATATTTCCTAGAATTGCTGGGATGCACCAGCATCACTTGTTCGGAGTGAGATTGAGATGAAAACAGGAAGCCAGAAACCTAAAACCAATACATTGACTGTAGTGTTGTCAGTGATGCTCGTCGTCGTGATTGTTTTCCTCGGCTTTAATTTGCTGACAGTCTTTCAGCAAACCTCCCGGGATCAGGAAAACCTACAGCGTGCCTCAGAGATGCGAGCGCAATCGTATCGGCTGGTTAGCTTGTCCCGTGAAGCAACATCTGGTCAAGAAGGTGCGTTTAGTGAGCTGCAGAATGTAGTGGATCAAATGCAGAAAAGTTGGAGTACGCTAAATACGAATTTTTCCTCTGCAACCCCTTCATCCCAATTAAGCAGTTTGGAAGAGGCTTGGCTGAAAGCCCGTAAAAATGCCCAGACTATTATTGATAATAAAAACACAGTGATTTTCCTGAATCAAGTTGCTGCGACACTGAACGATACTTTGCCTGAATTACAGCAGGAGCATACTCAGGTTGTAGAAATATTGCTGGCAAGTAGAGCGCCTGCAGAGCAGGTAGCTGTTGCTCAAGCACAATCTTGGCGCGCGGAGAGGATAGGTCGCAATGTAGATAAAATGCTGGCAGGTGGCACCGATGCTGAAACCTCTGCGGAGCAATTTACTAGTGACGCAAACCTGTTTGGCCGGGTCCTGGAGGGAATGAAAACGGGTAATGCCCAACTGGGTATTAGTCGAGTCACAGGGCTTAAGGCCAAGGCTAGCCTAGAGAGTATTACCAAGCGTTTCGCATTTGTGAGCAGCTCCATTCAGGAGATTTTCGAGGCGACACCGGCACTTTTTAGTGCTCGCCAAGCAAACAATGAGATTCTTGAGGAATCTCCGGTTTTACAAGAACAAATCAGTCAGCTGTCTGACGTTATTGCGGCACCACCTAAAAGCTTTGGGCTCTCTTACCAGACGGCATTATATGCGGGTGTTTTTGGTGTGATTTTGATGGCAGTGATGGGTGTGTTGATTTCAGCAGAAACACGCCATCGTCTCCGTGAAACGGCAACCGCGAATGAGCATAATCAGCAGGCTATTTTACGACTGCTGGATGAAATTGCTGGTCTTGGTGAAGGTGATCTAACAAGCCACGCGACAGTTACTGAAGACTTTACGGGAGCCATTGCGGATTCTATTAACTATACGATCGATCAGTTGAGAATTCTGGTAGCTCAGATTCAGGATACTTCTGAGAATGTTTCGGCCGCTGCCAATGAAACCAGAGCCACAGCGTTGCAGCTGGCGGAAGCCTCTGAACATCAAGCGCAAGAGATTGCCGGAGCCTCTGCAGCGACCAATGAACTGGCTATTACCATTGACCAAGTGTCGGCCAATTCTTCCGAATCGGCCATGGTGGCTGAAAAATCAGTGTCTATTGCCAAAAAGGGCGCGGAGGTTGTACAGAATACTATTGCGGGTATGGATACTATTCGTGAGCAGATTCAGGATACGTCTAAACGGATCAAACAGTTGGGTGAAAGCTCTCAGGAGATTGGCGATATCGTATCCCTAATTAACGACATTGCTGACCAGACCAATATTTTGGCACTTAACGCAGCTATTCAGGCCTCGATGGCTGGTGATGCAGGCCGTGGTTTTGCCGTGGTGGCGGATGAGGTGCAGCGACTGGCAGAGCGTTCTGCGGCAGCGACCAAGCAGATTGCCTCTCTGGTGAAGACGATTCAGACGGATACCAATGAGGCCGTGAGCTCTATGGAGCAAACGACGTCGGAAGTAGTAAGGGGTGCTGAACGAGCACATGCTGCTGGTGGTGCTCTGGAAGAAATCGAAACAGTTTCTGCGGACCTGGCAGAGCTGATTCAGGATATTTCTGCGACGGCAAGCCACCAGTCTACGACTGCTGGTCATATTTCCAGCACCATGAATGTTATTCAAGATATCACCTCTCAAACCTTGTCTGGTACTAACAATACGGCGCACTCCACTGGCGAGCTGGCGGAACTGGCGATAGAACTCAGAAACTCTGTCTCTGGCTTCAAACTCCCCGAGTCAATGGAGCAGGAACAACAAGCACTGGAGGCTGATAACGCAGGCTTCGCTTACGATGAGTTTGGGATAGAAGAAGGCGCTATTACTGATCTTGAGGAGGTCGGGGAAGAAGAGATTGGTTCTGAAGAGGATGAGGCAGAATCTACCGGCCAGCCATCGGAGGAAGAACAACTACAAGAAAAACCACCTGTGAAGGATTATGGCCTCTCAGAGGATGAAGCGGCAATGGTTGATCAAGCATTGCATCGTAGTAGTAATGATGAGTCAGTACCTGAAAGTGAGGGTACGGTAGAGTCAGGTGAAATCAACAAAGTGCTTGAAGAGGCTGAAGCGGCTCATGCTGCGTTGGAATCAGATCTCGGGCTCGATGAAGAAGACCTTTCAATTGAAGATGAACTCATGGAGAAATTGTTGGCCGACGATGATGTCGATAGTGATTGGAATTTTGATGGTGAAAGTGGAGATGCAGACGGTCAGACGACAGCCCCTGCTGATGAGCTGGCTCTAGAGGGGATTGACCTTGACGATCTCGACAACGAAGAGAAAAAGGGCTAGGTAGTTGATGAGTAGGTTGGGTGATGTTTTGTGTGGGAAAATAGTCGGCACCCTGTCAGTGTTACAGGAGCAAGATCGTGGCCCAGTACCTACCTGTCGTTGCGCTCAGTGAAGTAGAGCAGAGGGCTATTGATGGAGTTAAAAGGGAGGCTGCAGGGTCTTGAATGGCTGATCGACGAGGTCGAAACTAGTCTGCATCAGGCCTATGAAGCACTGGAGTCTTACCTTGTCGATCCATCCGATGAGTCCCAAATACGTTTTTGTCTTAGTTATATTCACCAAGTACATGGCTCTCTGAAAATTGCCGAGTGCCACGGTCCATTGTTGCTGGCTGAAGAAATGGAAGGGCTAGCCGTGAGCATGCTGGAAGGGCATGTTAAAAATGTGGCTGATGCCTGCGATGTGATGGTGCAGGCAATACTCAAGTTACCTGCGTACTTGCGCCAGGTAATGACCAGCCGGCGTGATCAGCCGGAAATACTGTTGTTGTTGCTCAATGAGCTACGTGTTGTACGTGGTGAGCCGCTGGTGTCTGAAACGGCCTTTTTTACACCGCGGATGGATGTGGCTCAAAAACTGAGCAAGCCCTACAACCGCCAACCAGACCCAGTGTCTATGACCAACGTGCTGCGTAAATTGCGGCAGATGTATCAGTACGCGCTGTTGGGGGTGGTCAAGGGTGAAAAAGTGGCAGAAAACTTTGGTTACCTTGACAAGGTTTTTTCTCGTTTAAAGGAGCTTAGTAAAGGCTTACCAAGAGAGCCTCTATGGACCACAGTACTGGCACTACTTGAAGGTATTTCAGCAAAAGAAATACCCTTGGGGTATTCCGTCAAAATGCTGTTACGGGAACTGGACGGTGAAATCCGCCAGCTTGCCCAAACAGGCGTAGAAGGGTTATCTCGGCCATTGCCGGAAGTACTGCTGAAAAACATCTTGTTCTACATTGCCTATTCTCGCAGTGAGGCACCTCGTGCTGTTTTGGTGCGGGCAGACTATCACTTGGATGAAGCGCTTCCGGAGGCGTTGTTAGAAGATAGCGAGGATGGGTTGTCACCGATGTACCACCCGGAAACGGCTCAGGCAATTGTGGCCGCACTGGATGAAGAGTTTGGTCAAGTCAAAGAGAGTCTCGATCGCTATACCATAGAAGGCAGCGATAACGAGCAGCTATTGGATGATGCCAGTAATGGGTTGCGACGAATCAGTGATTCTCTAGCAGTGGTAGGGCGCGGTGAACTTCGTGACTCTATGGAACAAGCACGGGAACAGATTCTTGCCTTTCGAAATAACCCCTCTGATTCAGGGAAGGGCTGTCTAGTGTTGGTAGCCACTAAACTGGGGGAAGGAGAGGCTAGCCTGCACGGTTGGTTAGATAATAATCGGCAACTGGTTGATGGGTCAGCAGCTTCAGGCGAGATGCAGGTAGAGGTCAATCGTGCTCAGGAAGCGTTGTTACATGAGGTCCGTAAGGGTCTTGTGACAGTAAAGAATGCCATCGTTGAGTTTATTGCCTCCCAGTGGCAGAGGGAAAACCTTGATGGTGTGCCTGAGCTGATTCTCGATGCCCATGGTGCTTTGAGCATGATGACATTATATAGAGCAGCTGCAGTACTGGATGCCTGCCATAAATTTTTGGTGGCAGAAGTGTTGGCTGAAGATAGCGTGCCTAATTGGAACATGCTTGATGCTTTGGCCGATGCTATTACCAGCGTGGAATACTATCTTGATTATGTTGGTCGGCAGGATGAACAGGCTGAGCAAACAATTCTTGGGCTGGCTGAGGAAGGGGTGGCCAAACTAGGGTATCCCGTCACTGGTGATGGGCCTGTGGTCACGACGGTAGACGCTGGTCAGTCTGGTGCCGTAATTAATGAGCCATCTACAGACGGCTCCGTAGAAGAAACCCCTAAAGAAGATGATTTTGCCGATCAGGAAATTATCGGCATTTTCGTAGAAGAAGTGACCGAGGTCCTCGAGCTTATTGAGGGGGCCTACCTTCAATGGGTTGGCAACCCTAAGGGCGAAGAACCTCTGGCTGAGATACGTCGTGGTTTTCACACCCTAAAGGGCAGTGGTCGGATGGTTGGTGCAGTCGCCATTGGCGACTTGGCCTGGTCTGTTGAGAACCTGCTAAATAAGGTGATAGAAAACCGGGTAACAGTTACTCCAACCGTTATAGCCTTTGTGGATTTGGCACGTGAAGTGATGCCAGGGTTATGTGCAGCCTTCCAACATGAGATCAGTTACCGTCGTGGGGATTATGTGGCGCAGCTAGTAGTTGCTGCTGACGCTCTCGCCAAAGGTGAAGAAACTGCACTGCCTGAAGCTACAGAGGCTGAGGATACGCCCCCATCAGACATAGAAGCACCGGCCCCAGAGAATGTTGTGGTCGAGCCAGAGTCCCCCGAAGAAACAGAATTACTGATTATTTTTGCTGGTGAAGCTGAGGGGCACCTGCAAGTGGTGCAAGATTTTGTCGAAGAGCAGCGCCGTGAGGCACCAGTTTATACGCCCCCCACAAGCCTTGTTCAGGGTGCACTACATACCTTGAAAGGCAGTGCTCGTATGGCGGGGGTTGGGCCTATAGGTGATCTCGTGGGGCCTCTAGAGCAGTATGCCAGAGAGCTCTACACCTATCAGCTTGATGTGGACGAAGATGTTGTCAGCTTGTTAGCTGATGCAGCGGAATACTGTCATCAGTCGATTGCCTCGATTAACACTCGCTCTCACGTGGGGGAAATCCCCGAGCTAGCGCAATTCCTGGCCCGCGTGGCAGAGCTTAGAGCGCGTCATATCGGCCCCATACTTAGCAAGGAGAAGAAAGAGCAGCCTAAGGTTGATCCGGATGCACTGAATTTGCTCATGATGGAAGGCATCTCGGGGTTGTTAAATGTGGGTGAGAGCTTGCATCAGTGGCAACAGCAGCCAGGGGGTGAGTTACCGTTAATCTCCTTGCGTGATGAACTGGATCAATTAGCCTCTGCTGCGGACCAAGCGGGGGTTGCGACACTAAACCGGTTGTCTTTGCTACTGAGCAGGGTTCATAACAATATTATTCAGCAACATTTAGCGCCGACAGACACGCTCATTCAGGTGCTGCAGCAGGCTCACGAGGCCATGCTTGGCATGATCGATTGTGTGGCAGCCAATCAGGAATTGCCGCCAATTTCATCTTCTTTGACAGATCAGTTGGAGGTGTTGACAGCTAAAGCTGAGTCCGCTGATAGTCCTGTTGATAGCACCATAGAAGATGATGTTCCATTGACCGAACATGTGGTCGATGTGTCAGAACTTCCTCTGCTTGACGAGCTACAAGAGGTCTCCATTCAGCCGCTGAGTCGTGATGATATTGACCTGGATATACTGGAAACCTTTACCGCTGAAGCTGATGAGCTTTTGGAAGAAATTGATCAGGGATTGCAAGGTTGGGAGCGTGATTGGGAAAGCAAAGACCATGTGGAATCGCTCAAGCGTTCATTGCATACCCTGAAAGGTGGCGCTCGTATGACGGGCCTAGAGCAATTAGGTGCTTTCAGTCATGACCTTGAGAGTGACATTCTTGTTTTGGAAAGCAATCGAGATCAGCTCAGTGCCGCTATGTTTAACCGATTGCTCCGACAGCAGGATTATTTGCTTGAAGCCTTGGCGGCAGCCAGGCAACTGTTTGATCAAGATGAGAAGGCCGTACCTGAGGCCGAGATTGAAGTAGCCTCTACGGAGGCGGCGCAGCAAACACAACCTGTGTCTGAAGTGGTTGATGTGGTTATAGACCTTCCGCTTAACCAGAGTGTGGCTGGGGAAAATATTCCCCAGATTGAGCGTCAGGCAATGCCGCAGGAAATGGTTAAGGTTTCGGCACCATTATTGGAAAGCCTGGTAAATCTTGCGGGAGAAACCAGTATTTCTCGAGGCCGCGTTGAGCAACAGGTGAGTGAATTTGCATTTACTTTGGAAGAGATGGAGTCGACGATTGTTCGTCTCAGGGATCAAGTCCGCCGTATCGGTATAGAGACTGAGGCTCATGTGATGTTCCGTCAGGAGCAAATTGAAGCCATGTCCACGACCGAGACGGAAGGGTTTGACCCTCTGGAAATGGATCGTTATTCACAATTACAGCAATTGTCACGAGCGCTTCTGGAATCGGCTTCAGACTTAAAAGATTTGAAAGGCACTCTCGCTGACAAGGCTAGGGGTGCAGAGTCGCAGTTACTCACACAATCCCGGATTAATACAGACCTGCAGGAACGTTTGATGCGGACCCGTATGGTGCCATTCTCGCGAATCGTGCCTAGGTTGCGCCGTATGGTGCGCCAGGTCAGCGACGAACTGGGTAAAGATGTGGAATTGATCCTGGCCAATGTGGATGGTGAGATGGATCGCTCAGTGATGGAGCAAATGCTGCCGCCCTTGGAGCATATGATCAGGAATTCCATTGATCATGGGATTGAGTCTTCGGAAGAACGACTTGAGCTAGGCAAACCGGAAGCGGGTGTAGTCTCCGTAGGGTTGATTCGTGAGGGTGGCGATATTCTCTTGCAGCTGTCAGATGACGGGCGTGGTCTCAATGTTGAGGCTATTCGCCTGCGAGCCATAGAGCTAGGTTTGATGACGGAGGATAGCGACTTGGATCACCAAGAGGTGATTCAATTTATTTTTCAGTCGGGGTTTTCTACCTCACAAAAAGTGACTCATATTTCAGGCCGTGGTGTTGGCATGGACGTGGTCAATAGCCAAGTGCGGGAGCTTGGCGGCTCTGTGCAGATTACCACCAAAAAAAGTGAGGGCTCTCAGTTTACAGTGCGCCTGCCCTTTACGGTGTCGGTCAACCGAGCATTGATGATTGGGGTTGGGGAGGACTTGTTTGCTCTGCCGTTGAATAGCGTGGATGGCGTCGTGCGTGTCAGTGCCATGGAGCTGGAGCATTACTATCGCTTCCCGGATGCACGACTTGAATATGCCGGGGGTAATTACGAGGTGCGTTACCTCGGCAGTTTGTTAAGTGATGAGTTGGCACCCAAGGTCGATATGTCCGCTGAATCTGCCCTGTTAGTACTGGTTCATTCAAAAACACGTTCATACGCTGTTCAGGTAGATGGTTTGGCTGGTAGCAATGAGATAGTCGTAAAGAGTTTGGGGCCTCAGTTTAGCCGGGTTCCTGGTCTGTCAGGAGCCACTCTTCTGGGTGATGGTCGAGTGGTCGTAATCCTTGATTTGCTCGCCCTGTTACGAACACAGGTTACGCCCAAAGCTGGGGTTGAAGTACTAACGCAGGGAAGTTTGAAGCAGTCTGTGGCGACGACAGTGATGGTGGTGGATGATTCTGTGACGGTGCGCAAAGTCACTGGCCGTTTTCTAGAGCGAGAAGGCTTCAATGTAATCACAGCACGAGATGGGGTTGAAGCAATGAACTTGTTGCAAGACCAATTACCAGATGTGATGTTGCTAGATATTGAGATGCCTCGCATGGACGGTTTTGAAGTGGCACGCCGGGTTAAGGGCAATGAAGAACTTAAAAAAATACCAATTATTATGATTACCTCCAGAACAGGGGAAAAACACCGGGATCGGGCACTTGCACTTGGTGTTGAGCAATACTTGGGTAAGCCTTACCAGGAAGAAACACTGCTCGAAGCCATTTCAGGGCTCATTGGCATGACAGTAGAGTAACATCATGGGTCAATTGGTTATGCAGCAAAAGAAACAGCAGGACGAGGTTGATAGCTTGTTTGTTCCGCTAGGCGATAACTCCTTGCTGGTGCCTATGTCATCTGTGGCTGAAGTCGTTCAGAATGTTGAATGTGAGCCACAAGCTGATGCGCCGGCTTGGTTGTTAGGTTGGGTGGAATGGCGGAAGCAGCGTGTGCCATTTATCTCATTTGAAGTACTTGCTGGAGGGGATAGACAAGGGGCGTCTGAGGTTTCGTTAGTCTTGGTGATGAATACTCTTAACCATTCTCGGAATTCTGCTACTGGATTCCCCTTTTATGCCATTCAAATACAGGATTTTCCTCATCTGGTGCGAATCTCTGAAGATGACCAGTTACAGGAAATTTCTGAAACCACGAAGACTCCGCACATAACAATGAAGGTTGGACTGGATGAGCGGGTAGCGCTTATTCCAGACCTGGAAAGCCTTGAAAAATACTTGTCAGAAAATCTCTAGTCAGTCACCACCGGTGTGGGTTCCTTCTTTGGGTAAGGCCGGTTGTCAGAACTAATAGTTTTTGAGGGTTAAGCCATGTCCAAACAGAGCAAAAAATCTGCCACTCAGGAACAAGAGGAGTTGTTAGTCAAAGCAATTGAGGCGACGATAGTGTTGAACCCGTTAGTTGGGGTAAGCACTGAGGAGCTGAAAGCATCCATCAAAAAAACCATCAAGCAGGCAGTGACCCAGCCGTCCAAAGTAGCACAGAACAGTAAGCATTTTGCCAGAAAGGTAGCTGATATCCTCAAAGGTACGAACAAGTATGAGGGCCGAAAGGGTGACCGTCGTTTTGATGACCCCGCTTGGGAGGAAAATGCTCTTTGTCACAAGCTAAAGCAAGCTTATTTTGCTTGGGATGAGTCCATGGGAGAGCTGGTGAATGAGCTAGAGCTGGATGTGATAGACGAGCGTCGAGCCAAGTTTGTTAAGGAGGTGATAACCACTTCCATGGCACCCACTAATTTTTTGTTCAGCAACCCCAAGGCACTACGCCGTGCTGTCGAGACTAGGGGTGCCAGTTTGCTGAAAGGGCTTCGCAACTATGTGGATGACCAGAAAAATAATAATGGTATGCCCGCTCAGGTGGATAAAAGTCAGTTTGAGGTGGGTAAAAATTTAGCGGTTTCTGAGGGTGCGGTGGTGTTTCGCAATGAACTGCTAGAGTTACTTCAGTACAAACCACTGTCAGCCAAAGTCTATAAGCGACCTTTGTTGGTCGTGCCGCCTCAAATTAACAAGTTTTATATTTATGATTTAACCCCGGAAAAGAGCTTTTTTAAGTTCTGTCTTCAAGAGGGGTTCCAGGTATTTGCGATTAGTTGGCGCAATCCGACGAGAGAGCATCGTCACTGGGGTATGGACCAATACGTTGAGGCTGCGGCTGAAGCGGTGAAAGCTATCCTGAGTATTACTCGCAGCGAGGACCTAAACGTTGTGGGAGCCTGTGCTGGAGGGATCACAGCCACCATTTTAGCCTCTTACCTGCAACAAGCTGAGATCCCGGTGGTGAATAGTCTGAGTCTGTCAGTGTGTATGCTCGATATGCATTCCGATGAGTTGGAGCTAGGAATTTACAGCTCACCTGCTACATTGCAGCTTGCCCGGTCTAAGTCACAGGAAAAAGGCATGCTCGAAGGGGCAGAATTAGCCAAGGTGTTCAGTTGGATGCGCCCCAATAATTTGGTGTGGAATTATCATGTTAACAACTACCTGATGGGAGAGGCTCCGCCTGCCTTTGACCTCCTTTATTGGAACAGTGATTCAACAAATCTTCCTGCTCAATTACACAGTGATTTCTTGGATATATACGAGAAGAACCCTTTACCTAGTGGTGGTATGAGCGTGCTGGGGTCAGAGATCGACTTGATGGCGCTGGATTGTGACAAATATATTACTGCGGGTCTTACTGACCATATTACACCTTGGAAAGCTTGCTATAAGACAACGCAGTTTATCGGTGGTGATATTACGTTTGTACTGAGTTCCAGTGGCCACATTCAAAGTTTGGTGAACCCGCCGACTAACAAGAAGGCCAAGTATTTCTGTAACGAAGATTTGACCGCCTCTGCAGATGACTGGCTGGTGGGTGCTGAGCAGTACTCAGGCTCCTGGTGGAATGACTGGGCTGCCTGGCTGTCGGAACGCTCTGGTGGAAAGAAAGTCGCACCGAAGTCATTGGGCTGTCGAGGCTTAAAGCCGCAGGAAGACGCCCCCGGCACCTATGTTCATGGTTAAAGCCTATGGTTGATGTTCACGATGGTGAAAACCATAGGACACGGGTGTTATCAGGTGGGAATGATGAGTGCTCAGCAAGGATTCAGAGCTTCAACTTTTCTCAATAAATAAAACTGACTCAAATCTCACTTTTGAAGAGGTAGTCATGAGCGAACAACTTTGTGGTCAATCTGACTGGTTTACCATTAATCAGAACCAGATTAATCAATTTGCAGATGTCACCCAAGACCATCAGTACCTTCATGTTGATCCAGAGCGGGCGGCTAAAACCCCTCTTGGTGGCACTATTGCTCATGGGTTTTTGTACCTCTCGCTTTTGCCTCATTTAATGCTGGATGAGCTACTCGGTCAGATCGGCCAGGTTACAATTTTAAACTACGGCGTGAACCGACTACGTTTTATTGCGCCCGTCCATGAGGGAAGCAGTGTCCGGCTTAACTGGAAAGTTATTTCAGATGAGGCCAAAGGTGACGGAAGACTACTGACGGTTGAAGCCATTATGGATATTCAGGGTGGTAACAAGCCGGCAATGATGGGTGAGTGGCTTCTCTATATCACCTGATGGAATGGATTTACTGACTTCCTGATATTTCATCAATGAGTGCTAAATAGCTTGGCTCTCACCGTTTCGCGGTATTTCGTCGGAGAGGCTCCGAAGTGTTGATTAAATATTTTGCTGAAAGACGCAGTACCCTGATAACCGCAGTGGGCTGATATTTCAGATACAGATAGGTTAGATTTTTGGAGTAACTCCCGAGCATTGTTCAAGCGAATTTTCTGTAAATACTGTAATGGTGTTTTCCCCAGTGCACTTTTAAAGCGTCGATCAAAGGTACGCATACTAAAACCAAATTGTGATGCCACATCAGTAATTTTCACTGGCTTGCTGAAATTATCTTCAAACCAAATCTGTGCTTGCACAACTTGTTCATCCGGGTGCTGTTGTACATCATCAGAAAAATAACTGGTGGGCTCAAAAGAACTTCGAATTTCATGGAAAAAGTTTCTTTCTACCTGGGTAGCAGCCTGGCGGTTATAGAGGCGTGAAACTAGGTGCACCATTAGCTCAGCCATGGCGTTAACGCTAGCTGCGCAATAGAGACTTCCTGCCTGAGTAACAAAGTATTGCCGCTTAAGCTCAACCTGCGGGTAGTCCTTTTGGAAGCGATCAAAGTAATGCCAATGGGTGGTGGCAGGTTGATTATCCAGCAACCCCGCTTCGGCCAGAAAGCAGACGCCGGTACCAACGGCAATCACAGTTGCACCTAATGCCACCTGTTGTTGTAGCCAAGGAATATAGTCACGGTATTTACTGAGTGCAGGGCGCGGATTTCGCCATAGTGCAGGTAGGCTGATGATATCGCAAGGTTCTGTATCAGCAATGGTGGCTGAGGGGACAATATTAAAACCGGATGGAGAGACTACGGGTTGATGATCAATGGAGAGGGTCAACGCTTCAATTTGTCGAGCATTTGGATCGCGGGCACGTGCTGAGGCTTGTGCAGTGCGAAGCATTTCTACCGGGAGGGTGGCACTGGTGCCTAGAAAATTATCATAAAGCAGTGTGCCGATACGCAGTGAAGGTGGGTTTGAAGGTGATTTTTTGACCATAATGGATAAGTATATGTCTTGATTAGACAAAAATCAAAGAGGTATGCCTGATAGACTGCCCTGTATTCAGAGATGAGGATGCCGTTTAAATGCAAGCATTACCCGTTATCGTAGGTTTTGGGGGCTATAACGCCGCTGGTCGGAGTTCTTCTCACCAGGCTTTTCGCCGGACCGTACTTGAATCACTTTCCAAAGATGAGCAGCAAAAAACTATTGTTGGCCTTGCTTGCCTGATGACATTGGTGGCATGGGATGGTGAGTGCTATCGCGATATTGATAACAATGTGCACAATGCAGAGCAAGTGGTGGACACCTTTGGTGACCGGGTTCTCGAAGGCACCTTAATTCGTCGCTTAGAAGATTCATTATTTGATCCAAAAAAAATCTATGGCCACAAACGTGTTCACCTTGAGGCGCTAAATGGTGACGGCATCACCTTCAAGCTGAGCAAACGTGAGTTGCCCTCATCGATTCCTGATCATTGGGATGTGAAGCCTCTGGATGGAGGTTCTTTTGAAGTTCATATTCATGGTGCTGGAGAATTCTTAGTGCCCACTTATTCCGAGCAGGAAGCCAAGTCAGCAGGGCAGCTACCTTCCGGATTTGACCCTGCAACACAATACAACTCTCGCTTTCACCCCAGAGGCTTACAGTTGGCATTATTAGGTGCCAGTGATGCGTTATCTTCCGTGGGTATTCCCTGGGAGACCATCGCTGCAAGTGTTCAGCCTGATGAGGTGGGTGTGTATTGCACCAGTATCATGGGCCAGGTGACGAAGGACGGACTGGGTGGGTTGCTACAGGCAAGACTGAAGGGTGAGAGAACAACCTCGAAACAGTATGCCATGGCCCTAAATTCCATGCCGGCAGATTTCATCAATGCCTATGTGTTGGGAAGTGTAGGTCACACCGCAGCTATTACCGGGGCTTGTGCTTCGTTTCTTTATGTCTTGCAAGCGGCAATTCAGGATATCCGCAGTGGTCGTCGGAGGGTGGCGGTTGTTGGGAGTGCAGAGGCCGGCCTGACACCAGAAATCATGGAAGGGTTTACCAATATGGGTGCATTGGGCACCGATATAAATCTTTGTAAGTTGGATGGCACGGACGTGCCTGATTGGCGACGAGCCAGTAGGCCATTTGGTGAAAACTGTGGCTTCACTATTGGTGAGGGTGCCCAATATACAGTTCTTATGGACGATGCTCTGGCTATGGAGCTAGGTGCTGATATTCACGGTGCTGTGCCTGACGTATTTATCAATGCCGATGGCATTAAAAAATCCATATCAGCACCTGGTGCCGGAAATTATGTTTCCTTTTCCAAAGCAGTGGCATCTGCGATGACTGTTGTGGGTGAAGAGACTGTTCGTCAACATAGCTTCATTCATGCCCACGGTTCCAGTACCCCAGCAAATAGAGTGACAGAATCCGAAATTTTTGATCGTGTGGCTGAGGCCTTTGATATTCATGATTGGCCTGTAACGGCGGCAAAAGCGTACGTTGGGCACTCTCTGGCTGGTGCCAGCGGTGATCAGTTGATCTTTACTTTAGGCACCTTCAAGTACGACCTCATTCCGGGCATTAAAACGGTGGATAAAATTGCTGGGGATGTGGCTCAGAAGAATATGCTTTTTCCATTGCAGGACTTGGACGTCAGTGATCGAAAAATGGATGTGGCGTTTATTAACTCAAAAGGATTTGGCGGTAACAATGCCACGGCTGTGGTGTTGTCTCCAAGCAAGGTAGAGGAAATGTTATCCAGCCGATACGGTGCGGCGATGCCGGACTACCAGCAGCGTCGAGAGCAAACTCGCCGAGTGGCAGAGGGTTATGCTCATAAAGCTAACAATGGTGAGGTACAGGTTGTGTACCGTTTTGGTGAGTCGTTAATTGATGAGGGGGAGATCGACATTTCCTGCGACCGGATACATATGCCAGGCTATGAGCAGGATGTGGTATTTGAGAAAGTTAATCCCTGGGAAGATATGAGTTGATTGATTTGGTCTTGCTATAGATCAATCTCCAGCGAGTCCCATATATCATCAATTTTTTCTTTGGTCACTGAATCCATCTCAATTGGCTCGCCCCATTCCCGGTTAGTTTCCCCGGGAAATTTATTGGTCGCATCAAAACCAATTTTTGATCCTAGACCTGATATGGGAGAAGCAAAGTCTAGATAGTCGATGGGGGTGTTATCGATTATCACTGTGTCACGACGTGGATCCATGCGAGTGGTCATGGCCCAGATCACATCATTCCAATCCCGAGCATTAATATCGTCATCAGTGACAATCACAAACTTGGTGTACATAAACTGCCGGAGGAACGACCACACCCCCATCATCACCCGCTTGGCATGACCGGGGTATTGTTTCTTCATGGTGACTACTGCCATTCGGTAGGAGCAACCTTCCGGGGGCAGATAGAAGTCAGTAATTTCTGGAAACTGTTTTTGCAAAATAGGTACAAACACTTCGTTCAGTGCCACACCCAAAATAGCCGGCTCATCCGGTGGTCTGCCGGTATAGGTACTGTGATAAATAGGGTCTTTGCGGTGAGTAATACGCTCCACGGTAAATACCGGGAACTGATCCACCTCATTGTAGTAACCGGTGTGGTCACCAAAGGGGCCTTCATCAGCCATTTCATCCGGGTAAATAAAGCCTTCCAGAATAAACTCGGCACGGGCGGGAACCTGCAAGTCACTACCTAGGCATTTCACCACCTCGGTTTTTTCGCCGCGTAACAACCCGGCAAAAGCATATTCCGACAGGCTATCAGGTACCGGTGTGACCGCCCCTAATATAGTCGCGGGGTCAGCTCCAAGTGCCACAGCAATAGGGAGCGGCTCACCGGGGTGGGCCAATTGCCAGTCACGAAAATCCAGTGCGCCACCACGATGGGACAGCCAGCGCATAATCAGCTTGTTTTTACCAATAACCTGCTGGCGGTAGATGCCCAGGTTCTGGCGTTCTTTTTCCGGTCCGCGGGTAATCACCAGCGGCCAGGTAATTAGCGGCCCGGCATCACCGGGCCAGCAGGTTTGGATAGGCAGTTTGCCCAGATCGACCTCCTCACCTTCAATGATGATGGCCTGACAGGGGGCTTTTTTCACCACCTTCACAGGCATATTCAGAATGGGTTTAAACTGATGACGTTTTTCCCACAGGTCTTTCATGCCCTTGGGCGGCTCGGGTTCTTTCAGAAAAGCCAACAGCTCACCCACTTCACGCATAGCAGACAGGCTTTCCTGTCCCATACCCATAGCAACCCGTTCAGGTGTGCCAAACAGATTGCCCAGTACCGGAATATCGAATCCCTTGGGGTTTTCAAACAATAGTGCAGGGCCACCGGCACGGAGGGTCCGATCACAAATTTCAGTCATTTCCAGATTAGGATCAACTTCAGCCGCTATACGCTTTAATTCACCGCGCTGTTCCAGAAAATCAATAAATTCTCGTAGATCGGAGTGTTTCATTGTTGTGTTTAGCCAGGTTATAAATGGGGTCAAAAATACAGGTGCAACAAGTGTTACGACAATGCGGAGGGATTGCAACTCTCTCTATAGTATTCCGCTGGATCAGATGTGTATTAACCGATTGATTTACAAAGGTATGGCGTTATTATCATTGGGATGGATTGAAATAAAGGTATCAGTGACACTCAACAATTAGGTTCGTCACTATTTATTTCTAACAATTTAAGAGCGGGAGCTAACCCTTGAATAGCTTGGCCACTGTATTTATTTTCAACTGCGTCGTTATCAGTATTGCGGTACTGGTGCACTACGAAGCATTGTATCGCTTGGCCTTACTGTTGCCTTGCTTGCGAATTGCTCCCCGTTTTCGGGTTCTAGTGGGTGTGGCCGGAGCATTTTTGGCACACGTAGTAGAAATTTGGATTTTTGCGGCGGGTTACTACTTGATGCTGAAGTGGGATACGGAAAGTGAACTGGGCGGCAACTTTAATGGCTCACTGCTCGATTGCAGTTATTTCTCGTTTACCAACTACACCTCTTTGGGGTTTGGCGATATTGAGCCTTTTGGGCATATACGTTTTTTGTCTGGGTTAGAAGGGCTCACCGGGTTGATCCTCATCGCTTGGACAGCCTCTTTTATGTATATAGAAATGCAAAAATTCTGGGTGGCAGATCGAAAAAAGTTGTAAGCACAGGTGGAAGGCTACTACTCAAACACAATCGTCTTATTACCATGCAGTAACACCCGATCTTCCAGGTGGTTTCGCAGACCTCTGGCCAAAACGGTTTTCTCCACATCTTTTCCTTTGCGAATCAAATCCGGAATACTGTCGTGATGACTGATTCGCACCACGTCTTGCTCAATAATGGGCCCGGCATCCAAATCACTGGTGACGTAATGGCAAGTAGCACCAATTAGCTTAACCCCTCGTTCTGCGGCCTGGTGATAGGGGCGAGCACCCACAAATGCCGGTAGAAAGCTGTGATGGATATTGATGATTTTACCGGAATATTTAGTACATATTTCTGGTGGAAGAATTTGCATATAGCGAGCCAGAACGATGACATCGGCATTACTGTCTTCTATCAGTTTTTCCACCGTGGCAAAGTGTTCCGTCTTATTATCGGCATCCACGGGTGTGTGGTGGTAGTCAATATTGTGCCAATCCACATAGCTGCGAAGGTCGTTATGGTTGGATATCACACAGGGGATATCAAACTTCATCTCATCACTGCGCCAGCGGTAGAGTAAGTCAGACAGGCAGTGGGCCTGCTTGCTGGCCAGTAATACCACGCGTTTTGGCACATTGGTATCTGTGAGCTGCCATTCCATGTTGAACTGTTCAGCCAGTGGGGCGAAACGTTGTTTGAGTTCCTCTGGGCCATAGGGCAGTGAGTCGGCAGCGATTACCTGGCGCATAAAAAACCAGCTGGATTCGGGGTCGCGATAATAGTTGGCTTCTGTGAGTAGGCCGCCTTCAGAGGCAAGGAATGAGCTGACTGCCGCGACTAAACCAACGCGATCCGGGCAGGAAATGATCAAGCGGTAGTTATGTGTGCTCATGGCTATTGATGCCTTCCTTTAGAAAGAGAAACTGTCGCATATATTGTGTTAGATTTCATCTAAAGGGGGACGTTTTCTGTGTTCTGAGAAGTATGAGTCGGCAGTAGCATAAACTGGTAATGAGCAGGGATGTGGTGATGATGGCTTTATATAGGTTTTGGATAGGGGTGGTTGTCAGTACCTGCTTATTGACTCCAGTGGTTTATGGTGAAATCTACAAGTGGGTTGATAAATCCGGGAAGGTACACTTTAGTGATACAAAGCCAGCTGGTGGTGTTGTTGAGCAGGTGGCGGTAAAGGTAAACACTATTACCTCACCCAGTATTTCAGAGAGCGATTTTCTTGATGCTCTCGATCGTCGGCAGGTCGTGATGTACAGCGCTGTATGGTGTGGTGTTTGTAAGAAGGCGCGCCGTTATTTTCAGCAGCAAGGTATTTCTTTCAAGGAATACGATATTGAAGCATCCCGTAAAGGTCGGCAGGATTTTGCCAAGCTCAATGGTCGTGGTGTACCCATTATTTTGGTGGGAAAACAACAGATGAGCGGTTTTAGTGCAGATCGCTTTCAGCGCATGTATGCTGAGGCTAGTCGATAGCCTATGGTGTTAGCGCGTTGCAGCAGGCTACGTTCTACGGCATAGTACGCCAAAATTGATTCCAGTATGGAACGCCCAATGGCTGACTACCTGATAGCACCTTCTATTCTTTCTGCCGATTTCGCCCGTTTGGGAGAGGAAGTCGATGCGGTTCTCAATGCCGGTGCCGATGTGGTGCATTTTGATGTGATGGACAATCACTATGTACCGAACCTGACGATTGGGCCCATGGTGTGTAAGGCATTACGCAACTACGGCACCACGGCAGCCATAGATGTACACCTTATGGTCGAACCAGTGGATCAACTGATTGGCGACTTTGCTGAGGCGGGTGCCAGTTGGATTACTTTTCACCCCGAAGCTTCACGGCATGTGGATCGTTCACTTCAGTTGATTCGTAATGCGGGTTGCAAGAGCGGGTTGGTGTTGAATCCTGCTGTTGGTTTGGAGCAGGTGAGGCATGTGCTGGATAAAGTCGACGTGATTCTCCTGATGTCGGTTAATCCCGGATTTGGCGGTCAAAAATTTATTCCAGCTACCCTTGATAAGCTACGAGAGGCTAGAGCACTCATTGATGAGAGTGGTTTTGATATTCGTCTGGAAATTGATGGCGGGGTGACAGTCAATAATATCCGCCAAATTGCCGAAGCGGGTGCCGATACCTTTGTGGCGGGTTCTGCTATTTATGGCGCTGAAGATTACGAGCAAGCTATTGCCGCCATGCGTGCTGAACTGGCACAGGCAGGCTGACTTTTCAGCATAGGCTGAATCGATTAGAATGCCACTTTGGATTTTGTCCCTTTGAACTTTTGCCCTTTACCCTTTGGAGACACCGGTGATTTTCGGTAACCGTCAACGTTTCTTTTCTGCTCAACGATATTATGCCCAGCTGGGTTGGCGATGGCGTAGTCAGTGATCTGATTGGTCGCCTAAATTCAGGCGCCGCCCTTATCTGTCTGTTGTCTGATCATTCTGCGCTGGTATGCGCAAGGGAATTACCATGACCCCCGAACAATTTGCCGAATTGGCTGAGCAGAACTATAACCGTATTCCGGTGGTACGAGAGGTTCTGGCGGACCTTGAAACGCCTCTGTCCTGTTATTTGAAGTTGGCCCGCGGGCCTTATTCCTACTTATTTGAATCCGTACACGGCGGAGAAAAGTGGGGGCGTTACTCCCTGATTGGTCTGCCTTCCACCACTATCCTAAAAGTTTACGGTGATAAGCTGGTGATTGAGCGGGAAGGTGAGGTGCTGGTATCACGTAATACCGATGACCCCTTACAGGATGTTGAAGACTTCCATGCCCAGTATCAAATGCCGGAGTTACCACAGCTGCCCAGATTTACGGGTGGACTGGTGGGTTACTTTGGTTATGACACCGTGCGTTATGTGGAGCCTCGATTAAAAGACTCGGTGCCCGAGGATGATTTGGGTAACCCCGATATTTTATTGATGGCTTCTGATGAGGTGGTCATTTTTGATAATTTGCTGGGAAAACTGATTTTTGTGGTGCATGAAGATGCCGAGGAGCCCAATGCTTGGACCAAGGCGCAGTCCAGGCTCGATGACCTTGAGGCGAAACTAAAGAACCCATTACCTGAGCTACCTCCGGTAAACCTTAATGGTGGGGGGCTAGATGAGTCGGCATTTGTTTCCAGTTTTGGTGAAGAAAACTTTAAGGCCGCTGTTGATAAGGTGAAGGATTACATTTTGGCGGGTGACGCCATGCAAGTGGTTCCGTCCCAGCGGCTATCTACGGATTTTGATGTAGAGCCGTTAAACTTATACCGGGCATTACGTTGTCTCAACCCTTCTCCCTATATGTATTTCCTTGATTTGGGCGACTTTCATATTGTGGGTTCTTCGCCGGAAATTCTGGCCCGACTTGAAGATGGTGAAGTGACGGTACGCCCCATTGCGGGGACTCGTCGCCGTGGTCATACGCCTGAGGAAGATCTGGCACTAGAAGAAGACATGATGAATGACCCCAAAGAGATCGCGGAGCATCTGATGCTGATCGATCTGGGTCGCAACGATGCTGGGCGGGTATCACAAATTGGTTCAGTGAAAGTCACTGAACAGATGAAAGTAGAGCGTTACTCACACGTGATGCATATTACTTCCAATGTAACCGGGCTAGTGAAGCCCGGCACGAGTGCTATTGATGTACTGCGAGCCACATTGCCCGCAGGCACCTTAAGTGGCGCTCCGAAAATTAGGGCCATGGAAATTATTGATGAGCTAGAGCCCGTCAAGCGAGGTGTCTATGGTGGTGCAGTGGGCTACATCGGTTGGAATGGCAATATGGATACAGCGATTGCTATCCGTACTGCTGTGATCAAAGACGGCAAGCTTTACGTACAGGCGGGTGCTGGTGTGGTAGCGGATTCAATTCCTGCCCTTGAGTGGAAGGAAACCATGAACAAGGCGCGCGCCATCTTTCGTGCTGCGGACTTGGTGGTCTAAGGAGCCCTGACCATGATATTGATGATTGATAATTATGACTCCTTTACCTACAACGTGGTTCAGTACCTGGGTGAGTTGAAGGCAGATGTGAAGGTGGTTCGCAATGATGAAATCACCTTGGAAGAGGTGGCCGAATTGGCACCAGAGAAAATAGTGATTTCACCTGGACCTTGTACACCCAATGAGGCCGGGATTTCTGTGGCCACCATTGAGCACTTTTCTGGAAAAGTCCCGATTCTTGGTATTTGTCTGGGTCATCAGAGTATTGGTCAGGCATTTGGTGGCAAAGTGGTGAGAGCAAGAGAAGTGATGCATGGCAAAACCTCCCCTATTTATCATAATAATAAGGGTGTTTTTCGGGGGCTGCCCAATCCATTTGAGGCAACGCGCTACCATTCCCTGATCGTTGATCAGGCGGGCTTACCGGATTGCCTTGAGGTGACCGCCTGGACTCAGACCGAAGGTGGAGATGTTGATGAAATCATGGGCTTCCGTCACCGTGAGTACGCCGTGGAAGGCGTGCAGTTTCATCCAGAATCTATTCTCACGGAAAACGGGCACGATATGCTCGAAAACTTTCTCAAAAGCTGACTGAAAGGCTAAGCAGTGGATATTCAACAAGCAATTTCTGCAGTATTGGAAAACCGGGATCTCGATACCACTGAGATGCGTGAGGTCATGATGCAGATTATGACTGGTAAGGCCACAGATGCCCAGATAGGCGGCTTTCTGGTGGGTTTACGCCTAAAGGGTGAAACCGTGGAAGAAATAACCGGTGCCGCCCAAGTGATGCGCGAGTTGGCTTCTTCTGTGTCAGTCTCTGGTGAGCATCTGGTTGATATTGTCGGCACCGGGGGTGATAGCTCGGGTATTTTTAATGTCTCCACGGCCAGTACCTTTGTGGCTGCGGCCGCGGGTGCCAGTGTGGCAAAACACGGCAACCGCTCTGTAAGCAGTAAAAGTGGCAGTGCCGATTTGCTGGAATGTGCCGGGGTCAAACTGGATTTAACATCGGAGCAGGTGGCACTCTGTGTGGAAGAGGTGGGCGTGGGCTTTATGTTCGCAGTCAACCACCACAGCGCCATGAAGCACGCCATTGGCCCACGTAAACAGCTGGGCGTGCGTACGGTGTTTAATTTGCTGGGGCCATTAACCAATCCGGCGAAAGTGCCGAACATGCTGTTGGGAGTGTTTGATCGACAGTGGCTTCGCCCTGTGGCTGAGGTAATGAAACAGCTGGGTGGTGAGCATGTGCTGGTGGTTCATTCTACTGATGGCTTAGATGAGATCAGTGTTGCCGCTGAAACCTGGGTAGTAGAACTGAAAGACGGCAATATCTCTGAATATTCCGTGATGCCAGAGGATTTTGGTATCACCCGAGGCTCCCTCAAAGATTTGAAAGTTGCCGATGCAAAAGAAAGCCTGGAGATGATTAAGCAGGCATTATCTAAAGTTGATAAGTCTAAAGGTGGCAAATCGAAGGGCGCTAGCGCTGGTTCAGCCTCTGATATGGTCGCACTGAATGCCGGCGCGGCACTCTATGCCGCAGGAGTTGCTGGTGATTTGGCGGAGGGGGTCAGCTTGGCTCAGGATGCTATTGGTAGTGGCTTGGCCAAAGCCAAAATTAGTGACCTTGTTGCCTTTACCCATTGTTTAAAAGAAACCGAATAGTCGTTATGAATACAGCATTGAACACGCCTACTGTTTTAAAGAAAATCCTTGCTCGAAAAGCTGAAGAAGTGGCAGAGCGAAGTGCGAATATTTTATTGAGCCAGCTACAGGACCAATGTCAGGAAAGCC
Organism: uncultured Cellvibrionales bacterium; assembly: GCA_913062605.1. Classification (GTDB taxonomy): domain Bacteria; phylum Pseudomonadota; class Gammaproteobacteria; order Pseudomonadales; family Porticoccaceae; genus Porticoccus. The sequence continues at coordinate 101,870 of CAJXWQ010000001.1, read as the reverse complement.
GTGATATCCGTGGTTTTACTGATGCTATAGTCGCAAAAATTGATCAGGGAATGGCTGCAGTGATTGCAGAAGTAAAAAAAGCCTCACCAAGTAAGGGGGTGATCCGTCAAGATTTCGATCCAGTGAGTATTGCCCGGAGTTATGAAAAGGGCGGTGCGGCCTGTTTGTCGGTGCTGACAGATCGTGATTTTTTTCAGGGTGCAGACGAGTATCTGAAAATGGCGAGGGCGGCGACTCGCTTACCCGTGCTGCGCAAGGACTTTGTGGTTGATCCCTATCAGATTTATGAATCCTATGTGTTGGGTGCAGATTGTATTCTGTTGATCGTTGCCGCATTGACTCAGACACAGATGGAGGAGTTGCATGGTGTGGCTGTCGGTCTGGGCATCGATGTGTTAATCGAAGTACACAATGAGGCTGAGCTGGATCGGGCACTGCTGCTTGATAATCGGATGATAGGCATCAATAACCGTGACTTGCACACCTTTGATACCACGTTGGACACGACCTTTGGGCTGTTGGATAAAATCCCGGATGATCGAATCGTTGTCACTGAAAGTGGCATCCTCACCATTGATGATGTGGCTGCTATGCGAGGTCACGATGTGAATACCTTCCTGGTGGGCGAGACGTTTATGCGGGCTGATGAGCCTGGGTTGAAGCTGGTAGAGATGTTTAACTGAGGCTGCAGGAGAAGATTGAGTGTTTGCTGCAAAAAAGGCCTCAATTGAGGCCTTTTTTAGTGGTGTTCTTTATTGGTGCTCATGAACACCAATGAGTTTGTCTGGTTACCTTGTTCCAAATACCACCATGGTTTTTCCTTTTGCGGAAACCAGTTCCTGTTCCTCCAGTGTTTTGAGGACTCGCCCGACCATTTCTCGAGAGCAACCAACAATACGTCCGATTTCTTGTCGGGTAATCTTGATTTGCATGCCATCGGGGTGGGTCATTGCATCGGGTTCGTTGCACAAGTCCAGCAGCGTGCGAGCAACGCGTCCGGTGACATCCAGAAAAGCAAGGTCGCCCACCTTTCGTGTGGTATCCCGCAGGCGCCCGGCTATTTGAATGCCAATCGCGAACAGGAATTCGGGGTGGTCTTTGGACAATTCCTGAAATTTTGAGTAGCTGATTTCACCGACTTCACACTCGGTTTTAGCTCGAATCCAGGCAGTTCTGTCGGTTTGTTCAAACAGACCCATCTCTCCGAAAAAGTCACCTGCGTTGAGGTAGGCGACAATCATTTCACGGCCGTCGTCATCTTCGAGTAGAACCGTCACTGAGCCCTTAATGATATAGGACAGCGTGTCACCTTGATCACCCGCATAAATGATGGTGCTCTTGGCAGGATATTTTCTGCGGTGGCAGTGAACTAGGAACTCTTCCACATTAGGAATGTGAGGTGTTATTGGTGCCGGTGCCAACTCGGATTCTCCCCTCTTGCGATCTCTCGTGTAAAAAGAATCCATTATGGGCACAAAAGCATCATCGGCCAAGCTCGAATTTATCATGGTTATGCGGCTCCTTATGACAAAAAGTGTCTGCCGGGTAGCCGATTCTACGGCTAAAAGCACGCCATTTATGTTAGGCTCTCGACACTTTTGGGGTCTACTTTTAAAATTTATGGTGTTACGTAGGGTGTTATGAAAGCAAAAATCACATGGGGTGGAGACGCCAAATTTATTGCCGAGTCAGAAACAGGTCACAGTATTGTCATGGATGGCCCACCGGATCACGGTGGCAAGAATCAGGGCGCTCGCCCGATGGAAACACTGTTGATTGGTATGGGGGGATGCTCGTCCTTTGATGTCATTCATATCCTCAAGAAAAGCCGCCAGGATGTTATAGATTGCGTTGCTGAGATTGAGGCAGAACGCGCTGATGCAGTACCTTCAGTTTTTACTAAAATCCACCTTCATTTTGTGATTACTGGAAATAGCTTGAAAGAGAGCATGGTTCGTAATGCCGTGAAGTTATCAGCAGAAAAATACTGTTCAGCATCGATTATGTTGGCGAAGGGCGGTGTAGACATTACTCACAGCTACGAAATTCGATCACCTGCATAGCTCTCAGAATAGCTTCCAGAATAGAATTCAATTTTCCTGAAAAGTGCTCTCTAGAGCAGCTTTTATTGTTTTCCGCGTCTGAAAACTGGTCTTGTTGTTAGCGTCGTCGTCCTGAGCCTAATACCTACTCTTCGGGACAAGCAAGCCTGTGTGGCTATTCTCAAAATGTGAGAGGGGCATTTGGCATGCAAAAAAAAGGCAGCTAGCGCTGCCTTAAGGGATATAGAGGGAGTATAGAGATATAAACTTGATCTTAGTGAAGCTTCCAAGTCGTTACCTACATTGGTTGGTAAGACTTAGCTTCACTGGGACTGTTGGTAATATAAGGATCATGCACTCATGATTCAAATGTATTAAGATAATGATTATCATAACTACAAGGCATGTATTGTGGATACCAAGTTATTATCGAGAGTTGATCTGAATTTGTTGGTGGCACTTCAGATGCTGATTGAAGAGCAAAGTGTTACTCGGGCTGCAGAACGATTATTTATTACTCAGCCAGCAATGAGTAAGACCCTGCAGAGGCTTAGGGAATTATTTGATGACCCTCTCTTTATTCGCAGTGGCCGAGGGTTGATACCAACCCCAAGAGCTACTGAGCTGGGGCAACAGTTGCCTATATTGTTATCGGGTGTGGCTGACTTAGTAGCCCCTAGCCAATTTGACCCACTGACTTATGAAGGTGAAATTTGCATTATGGCAGCAGAGTTTATTGCTGTTCAGGTGATACCTACATTGACCAGCCGGCTTATTAATGAAGCGCCGTATATGTCATTAACACTGACCAGTGAGCCTCATGAGGAGGAGCGTGTGCTGGGGGATGGTGAACTGGATTTTGCCATTGAAATTGCCAGGCCATATTCCGATGAATACCATGTGACTCCATTGGGTTCTTTCACGCCAGCGGTGTGGATGAGGGCTGAGCATCCGCTAGCAAAAAAAGAAACGCTCACCCTGAAAGAAATGCTTGAGTACCCCTTTATTCAATATTACCTACTCTTGTCAGGGGTGGTTTCAGCTGCGGTAGAAACCCGGTTTGATCGTGAGCTATCCAAGCTTGGATTGAAGCGGAAAAAAAGCTTGGTCACCACCCAGTTGATGACAGCAATGGATGCTTTGTGGCAGACAGACTGCTTGATGATGGCGACCATGCACGACTTGAAAATTGAAGGGGAAACGTACGACATTGTCCGTAAGCCCTACCCAGAAGAGCTGGACTTCGATAGCACTGTCCCTGTGGTGCTGGTGCAGCATGCCAGAACCATTAAGTCTCCAGCCCACCAATGGGTGAAAGAAAGAATTGTGGGTATTGTCAGAGAAATTCAGGAAAGAGCAAAAAAGGCTGCTCGCTTACACCCGCAATAAAAAACCTTAGTTAAATGCGGTAGCTGGTTTCTGTCATTGCCTTAGATAATAAGGTCATCAGGCCTTTGACCGGTGCTGGAAATTTCAGGCCTCCAGCATTGAGTGCAGAGTGCGCATGTTTTGCTTCATCGATGAGCATTTGTTCCACAATGGCACGGCTTTTCTTATCCTTGGGCGGTAATTCTTTGAGGTGATGCTCCAAATGCTGGCAGACCTGGTCTTCCGTAGCTGACACAAAACCCAGGCTGAGTTTGTCGCTGATCAGTCCCGCGGTGGCGCCAATGCCAAATGATAGTCCGTACCAGATGGGGTTTAGGACACTGGAGTGACTTCCGAGTTGCTTGACCCGTTCCTGGCACCAGGCCAGATGATCAATTTCCTCGTCAGCAGCTTGTTCCATTTCGCCCCGAACAGAGGTCAATTTTGCTGTGAGAGCTTGCCCCTGATAGAGGGCTTGCGCACAGACTTCACCCGTATGGTTTACCCGCATTAGGCCCGCAGCATGACGCTTTTCCTCATCAGAAAGATCCTGCTCAGTAGCTGCTTTGGCCGGAGAAGATCTCTCATGCGCAGGTGCGTCCACAGCCAGTGTGCGCAGCGCGCGGTCTACCTGAAGCAGTAGTCCGTCGAGAGGTGAAAGACGTCGTAAACTCATTAATCTGTCCATTTGGCTGTTTAACCGGCAGCTATTGTAGCAAAATCAACGGCCCTGTTGTGTGGAGGTCATATGATGGTCAGTCCTGTGGAAAGCCTGGGTTACGGTATTTACTGTATTGATGCCCGCTATATCAATCCTGGTGTGGCCTGTTGTTACCTGATGGTAGAGGGTGATGAGGTTGCCATTATCGAAACTGGAACAGCCTATACGGCAGTGGCTATTGCTGAAGCGCTGGCAGACCTGAATCTTCCCGCTGATACCGTCCGATACATTATTCCAACCCATGTGCATCTTGACCATGCAGGTGGTGCTGGTGTGCTGATACAGCGGTATAGCGGTGCCAAGCTGGTCATTCATCCGCGGGGTGCCCGTCACATGATTGATCCGAGCAAGTTGATTGCTGGTACGAAAGCCGTTTATGGCGAGAAAAAATTTGCTGAACTCTATGGTGAGCCTCTTCCTGTGCCAGAAGCGCGGGTGATAGTTGCCGAGGATGGAGATGTGCTGGATCTGGGTGGAAGGCCGTTAGAAATTCGGCACACACCGGGCCACGCTGAGCACCATTTTTGTGTTTGGGATCGCCAGAGCCGAGGGTGGTTTACTGGAGACACATTTGGCATCTCTTATCGGGAACTAATATTTGGCGATAAGCGATTTATCATACCCACGACATCGCCAGTACAATTTGATCCAGACAAGCTGTTAGGCTCCATTGGGTTAATGATGGGCAAGTGTCCACAGAGAATGTATTTGACCCACTACAGCGTGCTTGAGCAGCCTGAAAATGTGGCGAAATTACTTTGTGAGCAGGTCGAAGCATATCGGCAGATTGCCCTGTCGTTAAAAAATGTACCAGACCGGCAGAGAATGATTCTTGGCAAGATAAAGGAAATGACATTGGCGCTGATTAAAACCATGCAGCCACAAACAGACTTACAGGTAATGAGAGAAGTGTTGGCGCTAGACTTCCAGCTCAATGCCCAAGGTTTGGATGTTTGGCTGTCCAGACAGTAGGCATAGTAAATTATTCAGAGTGCCCCAGTGCATCATAAGACATCCAAAGAAGCAGGCAGAGAGTTACTTTTCCCTAGCTGCAGCACGGTAGCCAATGTCTGTGCGGTAATAGACGTTGTTCCATGAAATTTTATTAGTGAGCTGATAAGCCTGTTGTTGTGCTTCGGTCACTGTATCTCCAAGGCCTACTGCACAGAGAACACGTCCACCGTTTGTGGTGACTTGGCCATCGATGGTTTTGGTTCCAGCATGGAAGACTTTTTGGTTATCAGTATCTGATGCGGGAAGCCCAGAAATAATATCGCCTTTGTCATAGGATATTGGATAGCCGCCTGCGGCGAGAACCACGCCTAGTGCCGCTCTTGAATCCCACTCCACGGTGCATTGATCCAGTTTTTTATCCATTGCCGCGTTACAGAGTGCAACTAAGTCGGATTTCAGGCGCATCATGATCGGCTGGGTTTCGGGGTCACCAAACCGACAGTTGTATTCAATGACCTTGGGGGCGCCGTCCGGCGTGATCATCAGCCCGGCATAAAGAAAACCTGTATAGGCATTACCTTCTTTCGCCATGCCTTCTACGGTGGGGCGAATAATTTCATCCATTACGCGGTTGTGAACCTCGGGCGTGACCACGGGTGCCGGTGAGTAGGCTCCCATACCGCCAGTATTTGGCCCTTTGTCGCCATTGTCTCTGGCCTTGTGATCCTGAGAGGTGGCCATGGGTAAAATATTCTTCCCATCTACCATCACAATAAAACTGGCTTCTTCACCGGCTAAAAATTCTTCAATCACCACTCGGTGGCCCGCTTCGCCAAAGGCGTTGCCTGCCAGCATATCTTTAACCGCGGTTTCTGCTTCCTCCAAGGTCATGGCGACTATTACGCCTTTACCTGCGGCCAAGCCATCAGCTTTTACGACAATGGGTGCGCCTTTTTCTTGAAGGTAGGCGAGAGCCGGTTCGATTTCAGTAAAATTTTGATACTCGCCAGAGGGGATATTGTTGCGAGCAAGAAAGTCTTTAGTAAAGGCCTTGGATCCCTCCAATTGGGCAGCCCCTTTACTGGGGCCAAAGGCCTTTAATCCGCGAGCGGCAAAGAAATCGACGATGCCATCTACCAGCGGTTGTTCAGGCCCGACAATAGTCAGCTCGACATTGTTTTGTTTGGCAAAATTGGCTAGGGCTTCAAAGTCGCCAGCATCTATGGAGACATTTTCTACCCCAGGTTCCAGTGCTGTTCCAGCATTGCCGGGCGCGACAAAAACAGTTTCAACATTTTCGCCTTGGGCTGCTTTCCATGCCAATGCATGTTCACGGCCACCTGCGCCAATCACCAGAATATTCATGGAGGTTTTTCCTGTCGGTCGAGCCTAAAATGAAAACGGCGATTACCCTGAATTAGTGCACGGGAAGGTGCAATCGCCGCAAAAGTGCATGATAAGGTTTATCTGTTAATGGCGGAAATGACGCATTCCCGTAAACACCATGGTCATGCCGTGCTCGTCGGCTGCGGCAATTACTTCATCATCACGAATCGATCCGCCGGGCTGTATGACACAGCTGATACCAACGCTGGCCGCATTATCGATGCCGTCGCGGAAGGGGAAGAAGGCATCGGATGACATAACGGCACCTTGTACTTCCAGACCGGCATGTTCTGCTTTAATGGCAGCGATTCGGGCGGAGTTTATCCGGCTCATCTGCCCGGCACCCACACCGATAGTTTGGTTGTTTTTGGTGTAGATAATCGCGTTGGATTTCACCATTTTGGCGACTTTCCAGGCGAACAGCATGTCGTCGAATTCTGCCTCGGTCGGTTTGCGCTTGGTAACTACTTTCAGGTCATCGGCAGTGACCATGCCTTTATCGCGGTCTTGAATCAGCAGGCCGCCGTTGACGCGTTTGTAGTCAAAGCCTTGAGCAGATGTCGATGAATCCCACTCGCCGCACTCCAGCAGGCGTACATTCTTTTTGGCGCTGACAGCTTCTTTGGCCGCATCAGAAATACTGGGAGCAATAATCACTTCAACAAATTGACGTTCACAAATGGCTTCGGCGGTTTCTGCATCCAACTCGCGGTTGAAGGCGATAATGCCGCCAAAGGCTGATTCTGGATCAGTGGCGAATGCTAAATCGTAGGCCGTTTTAATATCTGTGGCCACAGCGACGCCACAGGGATTGGCGTGTTTAACAATAACGCAGGTAGGTTGGTCAAACTGTTTGACGCACTCTAGTGCAGAATCGGTGTCGGCGATATTGTTGTAGGAGAGTTCTTTGCCCTGTAACTGTTTGGCGGTAGCAATACTTGCTCCGGCAGGATTTTCCTCTACATAGAAAGCGGCATTCTGGTGGGGGTTTTCACCGTAGCGCATTTCCTGTGTTTTGAAATACTGGGCGTTGAAGGTGTTGGGGAAATTACGTGTTTCGTTGGCTGTGTTACGGGCACCAAAGTGGTTGGCGATCATGCCGTCATAGCCTGCAGTATGTTCAAAGGCTTTAACCATCAGGTTGTAGCGGGTTTCATAACCCAGCTGTCCATCTTGCCCCTTCATTTCATCCAGTACCGCACTGTAGTCACTGGCATTAACCACGATGGCGACGTCTTTGTGGTTTTTTGCCGCAGAGCGAACCATGGTCGGGCCGCCGATATCAATGTTCTCAATGGCGGTAGGTAGGTCGCAATTCGGGTCGGCCACGGTTGCCGCGAAGGGGTAGAGATTGACGACAACCATATCAATACCAAGGATGCCGTGTTCGACCATGATGTCGTCATCGATGCCCCTGCGACCCAATATACCGCCGTGAACTTTTGGGTGGAGTGTTTTTACTCGACCGTCCATCATTTCAGGAAAGCCTGTGTAATCGGAGACTTCCCGCACGGCAATACCGTTATCATTAAGCAGGCGGTGGGTGCCGCCTGTCGAGAGAAGTTCTACGCCTTGGGCGCTGAGCTCTCTGGCAAATTCAACAATACCGGTTTTGTCAGATACGCTGATCAGGGCGCGGGAAACTTTACGCAGGTCGCTCATGATGTCCTCGTCAGTAGTTTTTAAAGCTCGTCAGTTTGACGCTTGTAGTTTTAAAGCTCACCGTTTTAAAGTAAGTCGTATTGTTTTAGCTTTTTTCGCAATGTGCCTCTATTGAGGCCCAGCATTTGCGCAGTTTTGCTCTGGTTATTGCGTGTGTAGGTCAGCACGGCTTCCAATAGGGGTGCTTCCACTTCGCTGAGTACCAGCTGGTAAAGGTCGTTGGCTGGTTGTCCGTCCAGATGTAAAAAATATTGATGCAGAGCATTTTCCACACACTGGCGCAGTGACTCATGGTGGTGAGTAACAGTGGTTGGTTCAGCATCTGTCTCTGCCTGAATAGTAAAAGTATCAATAGCGCTCATGCGGCTTGGTCCCAATTATTTTTTGGTGCTGCAAAAAATTCATGCAGGCTTTGTTTTTGTAGGTAGGGGTCTTCCAGTTGGTTGAAATATTTCCGAAATACTTCACCATTTGGCAGAGCTCCAACGTACCAGCCCACATGCTTTCGGGCAATCCGAATTCCAAGATATTCGCCATAATATTGATGGATAGCCTCAATATGTCGATTGACCGTACTGGCGAGCTCTTCCTTTGATGGGGTGTCTGGCATTATCCCATGTGCGAGGTAGTGGTTTATTTCCCGAAATAGCCAGGGGTTTCCCTGTGCTCCACGACCAATCATAACTGCGGCTGCACCAGTGTGATCTAGAACTCGTTTGGCTTTGTGTGCTGTGCTGATATCGCCATTAGCAAATACGGGTATGGTGGTTGCGTTAACGACGGAGGCAATCGTGTTGTACTCTGCTTGACCATTAAATCGGCAGGCACGGGTGCGGCCATGAACGGCCAAAGCACTGATGCCGCAATCCTCTGCAATTTGGGCAATGGTGACTGCATTTTGGTGTTGATGATCCCATCCAGTCCGAATTTTAAGGGTGACGGGAATATCGACCGCTGATACCACGGCATTGAGAATGTCTTGTACTAGGGCTTCGTCCTTTAGTAGCGCAGAGCCTGCTGCTTTCTTGCAGACTTTTTTGGCAGGGCATCCCATGTTGATATCAATAATTTCTGCGCCAAGGGTAGCATTTTGTCGGGCTGCTTCAGCCATCATGGATGGTACGCTGCCGGCAATTTGAACCGATCGGGGGGAAGATTCATCGCGGTGGACTAGCCGTTGTTGGCTTTTTCTGCTCTTCCAGAGGCGTGTGTCAGACGTGATCATTTCTGATACAGCTAAACCTGCACCAAGTTGGCGGCAGAGTTGGCGAAAGGGCTGATCTGTGACGCCCGCCATGGGGGCCAGAATAGTCCGGCTTGCCAATACATGATCGCCAATTTTTACCAAGGTATAGCGCCTCGATTGCCTGTCGGTGGGGGTTGGAAAAGGGCCGTTATGATACCTGTTGTTGGCTCTAGGAAAAAGTTTATTCCGGGATGAGCAGTGAGTAGTTGACAGCTTTTGGTCCAGGGTCCAGTAGTTCTAGTGTAAGCCTCACTGGCTGGCCAGTGGGCATGATGGTCACTCCGGTCATCTCTCCGTGCAGGTATTCATCGGGTTTGAAGTTACGGCGTGCAACGGAGGCGCCCTGTAGATCCTCAAAATTGAGTGCTAGCTCGGGAAACGGTTGATTGAAGTTGGCCTCATTAATAATGACGGCGTCGACGATGAGAGCGCCAGATATATCTGGGTGGCTATGCACTAATAATTTACTGCTACGAATTTTTGTTGTATCCCTCATGATAGGCAGTTTGCATGTGGTGATATTACAAAAATGTATGAGCCAGGGGCGGTGGCTTGGATCGGTGCCGAGTATATCTGCGTGGAAATATATGTATTGAAAAATGAGAGCCATCATTGCCAGCACTGAGAGTGATGGCCAAAGCAGTATTTTTGGGTAATTGCGTGGAGCTGATTCTGGCGCGATTAGAAAATCAGGGGTTGTTGTTATCTCATCAGAGCCGAATAAGCTGGTTTCGGTTTCGGTTTCGGTTTCGGTTTGTGCTGAGCTTTGCTCTGTTGTTGTCAGTAGGTCTTGCTGGAGAGGCTCATCTTGTTCCTGTTCATAGCCATCAAGTACGCTGATATCCATATCGTCGTAAATTAATAAGTCATCACTATCGAGAGATAGGTTGTTTTCGGTGGGATTGTCTCTCGGTTGCTCCTCTTCTATCTGATGGGCGCAGGCATCAAATATGAACAAGCAGGAGCCACACCTTACTTGGCCATTGGCTGCTTCGAGGTGAGCCAGTGATGCGTGGAATGACGCCGAGCAACCTGGGCAGCGGGTGATAATCTCAGTCATGATGTGCGGGCAGAACCGTTACCTAGCTCTGTCTATTCTACGGGGATGTCTCAACGCTTAACAGCGGTCAGTCGTACCCACTGTTCGCTGATGGCGGGTGGGTCAAAATCAAACCAGGGCTGATAGCTGTCCATCACTTCTTCAGCTTGGCTTTCGATAATTCCGGACAGGCAAAGTCTTCCTCCGGGTTTGGTGAGTGAGGCTAGTTTCGGTGCCAGTGATACCAATGGCCCGGCCAGTATGTTGGCTATCATCACATCGGTGGGTGTTTCGGGCGCTTTGTCCGGCAGGTAAACCGGTGTCTGATCTGCTGTCAGCCCATTGCGTTGGGCATTATCAGTGGTGGCGTTGAGGGCTTGGGGGTCGATATCCACACAAATTGTAGAATCGGCGCCTAGTAGTAATGAGGCAATGGCCAAGATGCCAGATCCGCAACCATAGTCTGTCACCGTCTTCCCCTCCAGTGCCAAGTGATCAAGCCACTGCAAGCAGAGAAATGTCGTTGGGTGAGTCCCCGTACCAAAAGCTAGACCGGGATCAAGTAATAGGTTAACGCACTCCGGTTCAGGAGGAGCTAGCCAGCTGGGGCAAATCCATAATCGTTCACCACACTGGATGGGTTGGTAGTGTTTCATCCACTCTCGTTCCCAGTCCTTATCTTCCAGCTGTTCCCAGCGATGGTCTGGCAGTGATTGCCCCAGCTTACCTTCCAGAGCCTGATCGGTAGCCTCAGTGTCGGTTTCTGCATCAAATAATCCGGTGACCTGAGTTAGCCCCCACAGTGGCGTTTCACCGAGTGCTGGTTCCAGTATCGGTTCGTCGGCATTGTCTTCAAAGGTGACTGAAGCTGCACCAGCTTCCAGCAGTAAATCTTCAATGCGTTCGGCTTGTGCTCTTGAGCTGTTTATTCTGAGTTGTAGCCAGGGCATTGTGGCTCCTATGAGGAATTCCTATGAGTAAAAAGCCCCGACATGCGGGGCTTTTTTGTTTGTTGAGCTAGTAGAATATAGTTGTAGGGCTGTTTATCTATAGGCCCAGTTTCTTTTCTAGGTAGTGGATGTTGACGCAACCCTTACGGAATTCTGTGTCACATACCAAGTCTCTTTGCAGTTCGGTATTGGTTTTGATGCCTTCGATATGTAGTTCATCTAGTGCATTGGCCATACGTGACAAGGCAGCATCACGGTCTTTACCGTAGGTAATAATTTTTCCTACCAGGGAATCATAGTGTGGCGGTACCGTGTAACCCGCATAGATATGTGAGTCGACTCTCACGCCATTGCCGCCTGGTGCATGATAGGCAGTAATTTTTCCGGGGCTGGGCATAAAGGTGGTGGAATCCTCTGCATTGATTCGGCACTCGAAAGAATGGCCGCGGAAGGTGATGTCTTCTTGGCGAATGCTGAGTTTTTCACCGCTGGCAATTAAGAGTTGTTCCTTAACAATATCCACGCCGCTAATCATCTCAGTTACAGGGTGTTCCACTTGTACCCGAGTATTCATCTCGATAAAAAAGAAACAGCCATCTTCGTAGAGAAATTCAAAGGTGCCTGCGCCGCGATAACCAATTTCGATACAGGCATCAACACAAGCCTTTAAAACACCATTGCGAGCGTCTTCTGGAATGCCGGGGGCGGGTGCTTCTTCCAGTACTTTTTGGTGGCGACGTTGTAATGAGCAGTCACGGTCACCCAAGTGAATGGCATTGCCTTGACCATCGGCCAGCACCTGAACTTCCACATGTCGTGGGTTTTCCAGAAATTTTTCCATATAGACAGTGCCATCGCCAAACGCAGCTTTTGCTTCGGCCTTGGTAACCTGTATGGCATTGATCAGTTCGTTTTCACTGCGGACTACTCGCATGCCTCTACCGCCACCACCTGCGGCAGCTTTAATAATGACAGGGTAACCAACTTCAAGGCCAATCCTTTTGCTACGAGCAGCATCATCTGTCAGAGGGCCATTGGAGCCGGGTACCGTAGGAACACCAGACTTTATCATGGCGTCGATGGCGGCTACTTTGTCGCCCATAATGCGAATCACATCGGCGGTTGGACCAATAAAGGTGAAGCCACTTTTTTCTACCTGTTCTGCAAAGTCGGCATTCTCGGCGAGAAAGCCATAGCCGGGGTGAACGGCTTGGGCATTTGATATTTCCATGGCGCTGATAATAGCGGGCACGTTTAGGTAGCTCTGTGCCGAAGAGTTTGGTCCGATACAGATGGTTTCATCGGCAAGTAATACATGTTTCAGGCTTGCGTCGGCCTTTGAATGCGCGGCTACGGTTTTGATGCCAAGCTCTTTACAGGCTCGTAGAATCCGCAGGGCAATTTCACCGCGATTGGCAATAAGCACTTTATCCAGCATAGCTGTTGCTCCTGTCCTCTGCGGTTTAAATGATGGTGATCATAGGTTGATCGAACTCAACAGGTTCACCGTCTGCTACCAAAATAGCGCCAACGGTACCTGATTTGTCGGCCTCAATTTGATTCATCATCTTCATGGCTTCAACAATACAGAGTACATCGCCTGCATTAACGTGTTGGCCTTCTTCAACAAAGGCGTTTGCGCCAGGTGCTGATGAGCGGTAGAACGTGCCAACCATTGGAGACCTTAGGATATGACCTTCAGGCTCGGCAGTGGCAGGTGCTTCGGCAGATGGTGTTTGGGCGGCCGGTGCAGGTGCGGCGGCCACGGGTGCTGCCGCCATCATGGGTGCGGCGGCAACTATTTGCCCGCCACGGCTGATGCGTACGGATTCTTCACCCTCTTTAATTTCCAGCTCGTTAATGTCCGACTCTTCAATCAGTTCTATTAATTTTTTGATTTTACGAATATCCATCTGTGGTTACTCCAAATGGTAAAAATGTTGTTAGGAATTTAGTTGGTCTAATGCTGCATCCAAGGCTAATTCATAGCCCAAGCTGCCAAAGCCACAGATAACACCGTTGGCTATGTCAGAAAAGTAGGAGTAATGCCTGAACTCTTCCCGAGTATGGACATTGGATAGATGGACCTCAATAAAAGGAATGTCTACCGCTAGAAGAGCATCACGCAGTGCGATGCTCGTGTGGGTAAAGGCGGCGGGGTTGATAATAATAAAGTTCACGCCTTCCTTTTGGGCATCGTGAATACGGTCCACCAGTTCGTACTCTGCGTTGCTTTGCAGGGCTAATAAGTGGTGCCCTTTTTTGATGCAGGTATCGGTTAGGTTTTGATTGATGTTGTCCAGGCTGTCTTTACCGTAAACATCTGGCTCTCTAGAGCCGAGCAAATTCAGGTTGGGGCCGTGTAGTACCAGTATGGTCGCCATGGTGTCCCTGCTAGATTTGAGTGTTCAAAGGATGTTGGTGGTTAAGCCCAAAAAGAGGCTGCTGAAAGCAGTCTGCATTAAAAGCTTAGTGCTGTCCAATTTTTTGTAGTTTTAGGATTTTTGACTCTATTCGCTGCAAGTTTAGGTGAAAGTCATGCCTTTTCGAGACGCCGGGTAGGGTCGTAATTAAACAGTTGGCTCTACTTCGCAGGTGTTTCGAGAGTTATACCGGCATAATGGCAGGAAATGCAGCAACTTCGTCTAACGTGTAGATATTTTTTGAAATATTCACTCAGTTTGTAGAGAAATCGCCTCCAAAACAATATCTTCTGTCAGTAACTGGGGCAAAATGTGCGGATTACCTGTTCCCCTTGGGTAGAACAGGTAGAGAGGAACCCCACTTCGGTGGTGTCGATTCAGCAACCGGGTGATTTCAGGGTTGTACTTGGTCCAGTCGCCTTTTAAGTAGGTAATTTTCTTTTGTTGCAGTGTCGTTAAGAATAGGTCTGAGCTGAGGGCCAGTTTTTCGTTGGCTAGGCAAGTGATGCACCAGTCAGCAGTCAAATTGACAAATACGGGCTCTCCTTTAACGCGCAAGAGTTGTAGTTTTGTCTCGCTGTAGGGTTCCCAGGGCGTGGTGCTGTTGTCGCCATTGGTGTGGGTTTGCCATGGAAGTATCAGGGCGAGAGCTGTGGCTATCAGGGCGGTGATAATGGTCAGGGCACTTTTGCGGGTTTTTAGCACCCAGAGGGCAAATAATAGTAGGACAATACCGCCCATAAGTGCTGCAACGGCATCGCTACTTGTTTGTCGACCAAACACCCATAGTAACCATACGGCGGTCAGGTAGAGGGGGAACGCCAGGAATTCCTTGAATCGTTCCATCCATGCACCGGGGCGAGGCATTTTCGCTGCCATACCGGGCCACCAGGATAGCAAAAGTAATGGAAGAGCCATGCCCAGGCCCAGCGCGATGAAGACAGACATTGCCACCCAAGCTGATTGAGCCAGGGCAAACCCTAATGCTGTACCCATAAACGGGGCGGTGCAGGGGCTTGCTACCAGTGTTGCTAGCAAGCCAGTCATAAACGAGGATGAAAGGCTGTGCCCTTCGGTGGTGGATTGCCCGATATTCATTAGTCGGGTTCCTATGGTAAATACGCCAGAAAAACTCAGGCCCATTAACACGAAGAGGTAAACCAGTAAGCCAATAAAGAGGGGTGATTGCAGTTGGAATCCCCAGCCGATGCTTTCGCCGGCACGACGCAGCATCATCAGCAGAGCTGCAATAGCCATAAAGCTGAGAACAATGCCTAGCGTATAGGCGAGTCCGTGAAGGTGCTTGCCGTGTTTGCTGAGGTGAGAAGTGGTTAGGCTGAGCGCTTTAATGGACAGCACTGGAAACACACAGGGCATTAGGTTGAGGATGACCCCGCCCAACAGGGCGAACAGCATCATTAGTAGTAAGTTGGTGGCTGTTTGTGGTGGCTGGATGCCCATTCCAGAATTAGGGTTGTGATTCACCGTCTCAGTGACGGTGGCCATAGTATTCGCTCTGTCCAGGGAGACTGTTTGGCGGCGCGGTGGATAGCAGAGCCCTGCGTCAGCGCAGCCTTGTGATTCTACGATGAGCTCTGAGTAGTCTGCATTCAGCGGCAGGCGGATGAGCGTGTGGTGGTAGTAGACCTCTAGCTCTTTTTCATAGTATTCATCATAGATGCGTTTTCCTGGCTCAAATTCTGGTGTAGCACTCAGGGGTGTAAGGTCACGGTTCAGAAACTGGAAGCGATGCTGGTAAAGATAGTAGCCGGGCTCAACCTCCCAGTTAATCAGCAGTTGGTTGCCCTCTATCGTAGGCAGTAGCCTGTAGGCATCTTCAACGGGGAGGAATTGAACGGTTTCTTCCAGCGAGTTGGCGCTATTGGATGGGGGGAATAGATCTTCTGCATAGATAGGCTGCACTAATAGCAGCAGGCAGTAGAGACCAATATGTAGTAATCGACTTGGCATCGTTTTCCTCGTTGGGTGCTCTTCACTGAGCCAGCTTTGCGTTGGACACTGCGTATTGGACACCGTCAACCAAAGTGCAGTTCGTTATTGTACGGAGGAGAGACATGGGGTGCGAGAGACATTTTTCAGTCCTGAACTCTAGGCATTATAGTGTTAGGTGTTATGTGCTGAGGTCTGAGTGTTGAAGTTCCGGGCGCAGTGTTATAGTCGCCACCTTCAGTCAAAGGGATTATCGAGTTGTCTTTAAGCAAATATTCAGGAATGTTGTTGGTACTACTGGCGGTGACGGCATGTAGTGATGGTCTGACAGTCAGTGATGCCTATATTAGAGGTTTGCCTCCAGGGCAGACTGTGACTGCTGCATTTATGACACTGGACAATAGGTTAGGCCAAGAGTGTCGGTTGGTGGGCGCAGCATCACCTATTGCCAGTAGCGCTGAAATTCATGCTCATACCCACCATAATGGAACAATGTCGATGCGCCCCGTTGAGGAAGTCGCCTTGCCCGCGGGAGAGACAGTTAGCTTTGAGCCTGGCGGTTATCATTTGATGCTGTTTGGCCTACAAAATAGTTTGTCAGATGGTGAAGAGTATAGGGTGACACTCTTTTTCGAAGGCTGCCCCGAAGTGGTGGTAACCATGCCGGTGCGTAGTGTGCTTCGTGAGGGAAAAGGCTAAATGAAGGGATTTGAATGGGCGGGTAAATGCTTCAGTCGGGCTGGCGAGGTGAGCGCATCGTTAGTCGAGAGCCTTGCTGGAGAGGAAGATGCACGCAGGGAAGGACCGCCCTGGCTACGCATCAGTTTGGTGGTCGTGACAGCCTACCTGCTGCTAACTCTTTTACTGGGTTGGTTCTGGAGCACAGAGCCTGAGCCATTTGATGTTGAAGTCAATGCTCTGGCACAGGTTGACCATGTGGTAGGGGGTACTACCTCTACGGCCGCATTAATTGGCGTGATAGATACACTGTTAACCAAGCGTGGTGGTTACCTCAGCA
Source organism: uncultured Cellvibrionales bacterium (assembly GCA_913062605.1). Lineage (GTDB taxonomy): Bacteria > Pseudomonadota > Gammaproteobacteria > Pseudomonadales > Porticoccaceae > Porticoccus. Next base: position 85,111 of record CAJXWQ010000001.1, on the reverse strand, counting down.
ATGATATTGCACCCCCCGGAATCTGGCTCGATAACCTGCCCAATTGGGAGTATGGGGTCATGATTCAGGTAAGAGACTTTAGTAAGGCAATGCGGGAAGCGTTTAGTCGCTCCCAGTCTCAATCTACAGAGGATACGGACTTAGCGCTGGCGGAATCACGGTTCAATTTTGATCATAATAGTTGGATGGTCCCTGCCTCTGAATCAGAATACAGGGAGGGTGTTGAATATCTCAAGAGCTATCTCATACGGCTGGCGGATGAAGATGAATACAACGCTCAGTTTTATGCCCGTGCAGATAACTTGCGTTACTGGCTGGGCACATTAGAAACTAGGCTGGGTAGCCTATCGCAACGGTTGAGTGCCAGTGTCGGTCAGCGTCGGATCAATATAGATTTGGCCGGTGATAGTGCAGGAAGGCAGTCTACGGGTACGCCAGGTGAAGTTGAGGTAAAGACTCCCTGGCTGGAAATTGATGATGTGTTTTATGAGGCCCGAGGTAGTACCTGGGCAATAATTCAGCTTCTTAAGGGCATTGAAGTAGATTTTGATCAAGTCCTGCAAAAGAAAAATGCTCGTGCCAGCTTGCAGCAGATTATTCGTGAGTTAGAGGCAACACAGGAGTCGGTATATAGTCCGGTAATTCTTAATGGCAGTGGATTTGGTTTTCTGGCTAATCACTCTTTAGTGATGGCCTCCTACATCAGTCGTGCTAATGCCGCACTAATAAATATGCGTGAGCTTTTAGAGCAGGGCTAGAGGCTGTACGGCCAAGATTGAAGCTTTTTTATTAAATTTCTCACAAACTATGTTGAAGTTCAGTAGATAAGAAGGAAGGCAGTTTATACTGAACCGATAGACTTTAAGCCCAATTGGGTTTATTGGTACTAAGACGCCAGTGCGTTAATGGAACTGGGCAGGTGGCTTATGAATACTGACATTCACCCCAATTTGCAAACATCGGTTGCTGTCGATGATGGATTGGCTCTGGCTATTCTGGATAGTCAGGATTTAGGAGTGATGTTACTGGATGAGCGCCTCAGAGTTCGGTGCTGGAACCAATGGTTGGTCGAGTGGACTGGGTTGGCATCCGACGATACTTCTGGGCGGTCATTCGATACTCTTTTTACCAGCTTGGTGGGAACTGATTGTGCCGGAGCAATTGATCTGGCGTTATTTCAAAATAGATTTACTTGTTGGACACAGCAGATCGACCCGGATCGTCTGGATTTTATTGAATCAGTGATGGCTGGTGGCCGCCGTGAGATGCCTTTGCATAGAGTGAGTTTCACGCCTGTTGAGTTGCCAGATTTAGGCCGCTGCTGCTTAGTGCAAATTAGTGAAGCGCCATTTGATCCGATTGCAGCTAAGGCCAGAAGGGAGCGACCGTCGAAAGCTTTAGTTGATCAAAGAGGTGCGTTTCCTGCGTATCTTGAATCCTCAAATATACCTTTATTACTGCTTGATAATCATCATCTTATTCTGGATGCCAATGAGTCATTACAGACACTCTTTGGCTACAGGCTAGAACAGCTCAAACAGAAACCACTAAGGGTATTGTTACCTGGTACTAATGCAGACACTGATCTCAAGGCAGCCCTTGAGTATGCTGTAGGCGGTGATGGTGATGGTTCTATAGAGGGCGCCACTGCAGCGGGAGAGGATCTTAGTCTACGGGCAGAATGTTTCCAGTCAGCAGCCAATTCTGAGAACTATGTGGTGGCACTTCAGGATATTTCTCTCCATTCGGTGAATCTTGAGGCGTTGTTCCACCAGCGAAAATTATTGAGTGCCGTCTTTAGTCAGGTGGTAGATGGTATTTTGATGGTCGACAAACACGGCTTTGTCGAGCACCTTAATCCGATCAGTATGGCGTTGTTGGAGGTAAATGACTCCAAGCCTAATCTGCATATTGATGACCTGATGGTGTTGGTCGGTGAAGATGGTGAGGAGGTGGAATCTCCTTGCCTGGCAGCCTTGGCCAGAGGGAAAACGGTTACTGTTGCTGACAATACGATGTTGAAGGTCGGGGGGCTGGCGCCCCTTCAAGTCGTGGCGACAGCAACACCATTGCGCAACAGGGTCAATGAAATTACGGGTGCAGTACTGGTGTTTCGTTCGGTGAGTGAGGCCCGGAGGGTTTCCACCAGGCTGACTTGGCAGGCAACCCATGACCCATTGACCGAACTCGGTAATCGCCGCTACCTTGAAAATGAAATTCTCAAGTCAATTGATGCGGCCCACCTTAGTGATAGCACTCATACGTTGTTGTATATCGATCTTTATAATTTTTCAGTAATCAATGATACCTGCGGACATAATGCGGGTGATGAGCTGTTGTGCCAATTTGCTCGTATGATTGAAACGCAGGCTGGCCCAAAAGATGTGGTGGCAAGAATCGGTAACGATGAATTTGCACTGTTGCTCAATGATCTCAGTGTGGATGAGAGCCGTAATCTGGCTGAACAACTGCTTTGGCAGATCAAGGAGTTCAGTTTCCCTTGGGGCGAAAGGCGCTTGAAGGTGGGTGCCAGTATTGGCGCCACAGTAATTGATCGAGGTACTACGTCAGAAATTGATGTGTTGGTAGCGGCAGGGACATCCTGTGCCTCCGCCAAAGAGTCGGGTCGCAACCGTATCCATTTTCAGTATCACAGTGTTGAGGTGGCTGAGCGCCAGAGTATCGCCCAGTGGATACCCATTATTTCTGAGGCGCTGGAGGAAGACCGTTTTGTGCTCTATTGTCAGCCGATCGTGTTGGTAGGAAGTGGCATCGATGGTAAGAGCGCCAAGCGGGTTGGACACTACGAAATACTCGTTAGAATGCTTGATCGTGAAGGCAGTATCATTCCTCCCGGCAAGTTTATTCCTGCTGCAGAGCATTATGGTTTGGTGGAGGATATTGACCGTTGGGTGCTCGATAAAATCTTTACCTATTTGCAAGAGACCCCAAAAGGTGATCAATGTTTTGCGGTGAATTTATCGGGGAATACTGTTTGTGATGAAGATCTAAAGGGTTACATTATTAGCAAGTTTGACAGTACCGGTGTCGATCCTGCGCGGCTTCAGTTCGAAGTGACAGAAACGGCGGCTATCAGACATTTTGATCGGGCCATGGATTTGATTCGTGCACTCAAGGATAAAGGCTGTTCTTTTGCACTGGATGACTTTGGTAGTGGGTTGTCTTCACTGGGTTATCTCAAGGAGTTGCCCGTAGACTACTTGAAAATTGATGGCAGTTTTATTCAGAAAATGGAACTAAATGAAGTGGACTATTCCATGGTGAGCACCATCAATCACTTGGGTCATATTATGGGTATTAAGACAATCGCTGAGTGTGTTGAAAACAATACACAACTTTCTATGTTGCAAGAAATTGGCGTGGACTATGCGCAGGGGTTCCTGATTGCTAAACCGATGCCGCTGGCGAACCTGAAATCACCCACATTGTGAATACAATGCCCCGCCTTAAAATACTGTCATAGAGCCGGCACGAGTGACTGTAAAATTTCCGGGTATTGCTCAACGCTGAGCCTAGGACCAAACTGACTCACCACATTGGCCGCTGCCAAGCTGGCAAAATTCCCAGCAGCTTCATAACTGTAGTCGTGGGTAATGGCATAGAGAAAAGCCCCGGCAAACATGTCGCCAGCACCATTGGTGTCTACTGCTGTAACAGGGTGTGGCTGTATGCGGTGAAGGTTGTCTCCATCAAAAACCAATGCTCCATTACTGCCTAGTGTGATCGCAAAGGCGTTAGCTGAGTTTTTGAGCCGTTCTACGGCATTTTCTAGCGTGTCACTGTTCGTCCAGCCCAATGCTTCGGCTTCATTACAGAAGAGTATATCTACGCTATCCCCCATCATTTCTTCAAGGCCGGCTTTAAAAAAGGTCACCATCCCTGGGTCAGACAAGCTCAGTACCGTTTTTATCCCATGCTGTTCAGCAACTTCCCTGGCCCGGATGGCGGCTGCACGACCGGTATCGGAAGTGACTAGGTAGCCCTCCATATACAGATATTCGGACTGAGAGATGGCATCCGTATTTAGGTTGTCTATAGAGACGGTCTCGCTGACGCCAAGAAAAGTGTTCATGGAGCGCTCTGCATCTGGGGTGATCAATACCAGACACTTACCTGTAATACCTTCCACTTGTTCGCCATTCTGGTGAAAATCTACACCGGCTTCAGCCAAGTCATTCAGATAAAAACGACCATTGTCATCATCGGCTACTTTGCAGGAATAGAAAGCCTTGCCTCCAAAGCTACTGACAGCGATGATGGTGTTTGCTGCTGAGCCGCCGCTGGCACGCCGGGAGGCAATAAGATGGTGGTGTAGGTGTTCTACTAAGTGGTCGTGGTGTACTTCATCAACCAGAGTCATCAGGCCTTTCTCAACATGCAGGTGTTGCAGGTCGCCCTCGGTAACTTCAATTTCTGTATCCACCAGCGCTGCGCCGATTCCGTAGACGTGATATTTGGCCATGATCAATCATATTTATGGTTATTAATGAGGCGGCTATTATCCCCGTGTGGGAGCCGGAGTAAAGATTTGATGTGACTCGCTACTGGAATGTAGTGGGTATAAATAACCAAACAGGAGTAACTTCTTGGCAAAAACAAGGGGGGGAGAAAAAAGGCCGGGTAAGCGCAAAGGCAATTCCAGATGGCGCTGGCTAACAAGGCTGTTCTGGCTGTCGGTCGTGGTTGGATTGCTATTCCTTCTTGCACTTGATGCGGTGGTTTATCAAAAGTTTACTGGCAAGAAGTGGTCGTTACCTTCTCATGTTTACAGTCGGACACTTGAACTTTACCAAGGGTTGCCGCTGAGTCGGGAGCAGTTGAAGTGGGAGCTGGATAGCCTAGGCTATAGGCAGGTGGCTGCGGCTAAAGCACCGGGGCAGTACAGTGTATCCAGCCGTCGTGTGGAAATTTTTTCTCGTGGATTTGAGTTCTGGGACGGTAGTGAGCCTGCGAGATTAATGACGTTAACGTTTGCTGGGAATAGTGTATCTGGTCTGGTGGATGCAAAACGGGTTGAGATGCCATTGGCAAGGCTGGAGCCAATGATCATTGGTGGCATTTATCCCGCGCAGAAGGAAGACAGGGAATTGGTGCAACTGGGGCAATTGCCTCCGGCACTTGTGGAGGCATTGGTGGCGGTGGAAGATCAGGGTTTTTACAGCCATCACGGTGTGTCTTTTAGAGGGATATCCCGTGCATTTGTGGCCAATGTAAAACAGGGAAGGATAGCTCAGGGTGGCAGTACGCTCACACAGCAACTGGTTAAAAACTTTTATTTGGATCAACAGCGCACGCTGACACGAAAAGCACTCGAAGCCATCATGTCTGTGTTGCTGGAAATTCACTTCAGTAAAGATGAAATTCTCGAAACTTATTTTAATGAGGTCTACCTAGGCCAGGCTGGTGAGCGATCTATTCATGGTTTTGGGCTGGCTAGTCGTCATTATTTTCAGCAACCGGTAGAAGAGTTGGAGCTGCACCAAATAGCGTTATTGGCGGGGCTGGTTAAGGGTGCCTCGTATTACAATCCCTGGCGTCATGCTGATCGAGCACAGCAGCGACGCGACTTGGTGCTTGATGTGATGGCTCGCCAAGGTGTCATCAGCACTGAACAGGCAGCGGCAGCCCAGAAAAAGTCGTTGGGTGTGGTGTCCTCTCGTTCTGGGGGTGGGCGTTGGCAATATCCGGCCTATCTGGATTTAGTTAAGCGTCAGCTTCGCGAGGATTATCAGGCCTCAGACCTAGAGACAGAAGGTTTGCGGGTTTTTACTAACTTTGATCCACAGGTACAGCGCAAGCTAGAACGTCGAATGGTCAGCCGGATTGAAAACCTGGAGTCGGGTTACCGTATTACTGCTGGAGATTTGCAGGGTGCAGCGGTGGTCATCAGGGTGGGAGCAGGAGAGGTTCTGGCCATCGCTGGTGGTCGTCAGCCTGGATATGCGGGATTCAATCGTGCACTGGATGCACGGCGACCCATGGGGTCGACAATTAAACCAGCGGTTTATATGACGGCGCTTGAACAGCCCTCGTTGTATACGCTTTCAAGTCAAATTAACGACACCCCGATCTCGGTGGAATCCGAGAATGGTGAGGTATGGCAGCCGCGCAATTTTGAGCGTGAGAGCCATGGCCAGATACCACTCTATGAGGGTCTGGGGCACTCCTATAATCAGGCTACGGCTAAGTTGGGGATGGACGTAGGTTTGCCCGCGATTATCAATACCGTTAGGCGGTTGGGTTATGAGGGAAGTATGCGGGAACTACCCTCTCTGATGTTGGGTGCTGTGGAAATGTCACCATTGGATGTGGCTCAGTTGTATCACACCATTGCGGCCAATGGCTTTTACTCTCCGCTACGTGCAATCAACTCAGTATTTACCGCTGAGAATGTACCCCTAAAGCGATACCCCTTTGCCGCAGAGCAGCGTTTTGATCCAACCGTGATGCATTTGATTCACTATGCATTACAGGTCGTGTTGCGTGAGGGTACCGGTAAAAGTGCCTACAAACGGTTGCCGCAAGATTTGGTGCTAGCCGGTAAAACAGGGACGACAAATGATCAGCGTGACAGCTGGTTTGCTGGCTTCAGTGGCAATTATCTCAGTGTTGTCTGGATGGGCAGGGATGATAACGGAAAAACCCCGCTAACCGGGGGCACGGGCGCCTTGCAGTTGTGGACGGATGTTATGTCTGAGCTTGATAATCGCTCGTTAGTCTTCAATCAGCCGGAGGGTGTTAGTTACCATTGGGTAGAGACGGATACGGGCTTGTTGGGCAGAAAGGGGTGTGCAGGCTCTCGATATTTGCCTTTTATTGATGGTAGTGAGCCTGTTGATAAAGGGCGTTGTGTGCCAGAACCACTGGATAATGTTGTTGACTGGTTAAAAGATAAATTGGGATGGTGAGAATGAAGTACCCTTTGAGCATCTTGTTGGTGCTGTTGTTTGTGACGGGCTGTGCGCCGATGATGGCGCCAGTCAGTGGGCCTCCGTCGACCCCCTCTGCACCGGCCACACTACCTGATGATGAGCCAGGCGGTGTACGAGGTGATGTGCTTGGTGATGTAATAGTGCCCAGCAGTCCAACCCCAGAAAGGGCATCTAACAGCGCGGTGGCTCAGTTGGTTGCGGATGCCTGGGAGTATAATCGGGTCGGGGAATACGACCGATCTAATGCAGTGGTGGAGCGTGCGCTACGAATTAATCATACGGAACCAGAAATTTACCTTGTAATGGCCTCTAACTATTTTGCGATGGCCCAGTTGCAACTGGCAGAACAGCTGGCGCGGCAGGGGCTTCCTTTGGCAGGACGTAATGGTGCGGTAAAGCGCGATTTGCAGAGGCTATTAAGTCAAATAATCTCTGCCAAATAAGCTGGTGTTGCGGGCAGCAGAATCACAGGCTTGTTTTTCATCCTATGCCATAACAGAGTGATTGGTTCAGTGATAGGAGGTGTATTCTGCGGATAGATGGGCAATAGCGGATGGCCCAAAAATTGGCACAACTGATCTCGGAATTTACTGAAAGCGTATCGGAAGCTTCCGGCGTTTCTCTACAGTTGGTTTTTTATAGCAGGCTTTTTCATCCGTTATATTTCTAGTGTTTTTCTAAAAGTACCAGTTTAAAACCCTTGTTCTCGCCGAACTTACTGACTTGAAATAAAGGCTCAGCACAGCTCTCCAGAGGTACAAACCGGTTGACCACAAATAACGCCATACCGCCAGTCTTCAGGTGCTGGTGACAGCTCGTGACGAACCGTTGGGTAAGTTGGTTGTCGGTGGTGAAACCCTGGTGAAAAGGTGGGTTGCAGATCACTGCATCAAATTTTTTGGTGATATTTTCAGCGCAGTCACCAGCAATAACCTCTCCATCAATGCCAGCCAATGAAAAGTTTTTTGAGCATGCGGCAATCGCTGCGGCATTGTTGTCCGTGGCAGTGATGGTTGCTTCAACACATTGTCTGGCAGCGACAGAGAGATAACCGTAACCACAGCCCAGATCCAGAATATGGCGGGGGGTATTCCGGAAGCGCCCAAAAAAAGCTGGCAGGTGTTCAGCCAAAAATGCGCTGCCCTGATCTACTTTGTTCCAGCCAAATAACCCTGGTTTACTGTAAAGCAGGTAGTCGTTTGAGGGAGAAGTTAATGAGATACAAGGTCTGAGCTGCTGGTAATCTTGGTCGTCCAGAGGTTGTTCTGTGGAAGACTGATGGTGGATCACCCCGCGGTAAACACTGCCATGCTTTTCCGGCGTGGCTCGGGTGCCAAAATAGCGGGCGGCCTTATCGGTATAGGTTTTAATTCCGTCAGTCTTCGCGCCAGAAAGTACCAGGGTGCCGTTGTTGGTTAGTAATCGCCGGGAGTTATTGATGACGTGATGAGTCACCGGTTTTTCTTTGGAAACCCGGTATAGCACTTGGCTAAAACTGTTGTCGCCAAAAGAAGAAAAATCAAAATCGTTAAAATGGCAACTTAGGCCGGATGACTGAGCTTGGTTGTAGATGTCATAGCGGTTTGTAATAAGGGTAATCGTGTCAGCGAGCAACAAATGAAGTGGGGCATCCCTAAGATTCTCATCGGCCACCAATAACTGGGGGCCGGTTACCTGACTAAGTTGTTGCATTAGGAGTTGAAATGAAGGGTCCGTCATGCGGCTGGATACTCTCAATCTTTGGTGATGCCAGTCTGGTGGAGTCAGAAAGCAGTAGTCACAGAGTACCAGCTTTACTCACCACGTAGGCTGATGATTTCCCAGTTACGCTTGATCGCTACGGCTTTTAACTGGTCACAGGGGTCGACCGCTACCGGGCGCTCAACAATCTCAAGCAGTGGCAGATCATTGATAGAATCGCTATAAAAACTGCTACCGTCCATGCTGTGGCCGGTTTGTGTCAGCCAACTGTTCAGGCGAGCGACTTTCCCTTCTTTGTAGCTGGGTATCCCGGACACTCGCCCAGTGTAGCGGTTGTTGTGTTGTTCCAGCTCAGTGGCAATAAGGTGATCTACGCCAAGTTTCTCGCAAATGGGTTCCACTACAAACCTGTTGGTGGAGGTGATCACCATCAGCGTGTCGCCATTGTCTCGGTGGTGTTGCAGTAGTGCCTCAGCGTGAGGCAGCCACATAGGTTCAATAACATCGGTCATAAACTGAGCGTGGAGTGTTGTTAGTTCTGACGAGTTAAGTTTGGCTAAGGGCGCCACCGAAAACTCAAGGTAAGCAGACATGTCCAGCTTGCCATTTTGGTAATCATCGTAAAACTGATCGTTCATTTGCTTGTAATAAGCAGCGTTGACAATATTGTGGGCGACGAGAAACTCCCCCCAGCTATGATCGCTGTCACCTGCAATGAGGGTGTTATCAAGATCAAAGATGGCAAGTGGCATGGGTTTCTCGCAGGTTATTTGTAAAAAAGGCGCCATAGCTTAACGAGAGATAGGGCTGTCCTCAACTATGTATTTAATGTAAGTTCTGGTGTCGGAGTGAATGTTGGGTTGCTGGTTTCGAAGGCTCTGGTGTACAGAATTCGAATTAACGGGCTATGTTTTAGGGTACAGGTTTTTAAGGGTATAGGCAGTGGTTGATCAAGAGGGCTTTCGCCCGAACGTGGGTATTGTGATCTCTAATGGTGTGGGCCAGTTGTTATGGGCCAAGCGAATTGGCCAGGATGCCTGGCAGTTTCCTCAAGGTGGTATTAATCCCGGTGAAAAGCCAGAACAGGCACTTTATCGGGAGCTCTACGAAGAAGTGGGGCTTGAACCCCACGACGTTGAGTTGTTAGCCTGTACTCGAAGTTGGTTGAGGTACCGCCTGCCAAAGGCTATGCAGCGAAGACATTCCAAGCCATTGTGTATTGGTCAGAAACAGAAATGGTTTTTGCTGAGATTGGTGGGGGATGAGAGCAAAGTTCGCATGGATCATTGTGAAAAACCTGAGTTTGATGGCTGGCAGTGGGTGAATTATTGGTACCCCATCAACCAGGTCATCGAATTTAAAAGAGATGTATATCGCAGGGCATTAAAAGAGTTATCGCCATTGCAATGTGAAATGGAGCGCCAAGGCTAGATGCTGGAATCACTGAGAACCATCGTACAGGAAGTCAATGCGGCCAAGGACTTCGCTGAAGTCCTTAAGCTGATTGTTCACCTGGTCAAGCAGGTAACCAAAACCGGTACGTGCTCGGTATACCTCTACAGCCCCGAAGATGATAGCTATGTGCTGATGGCTACCGATGGGTTGAACCCCGATTCAGTAGGCAATGTTCGCATATCCAGTGAAGAGGGTTTGGTAGGTTTGGTCGCTTCTCGAGCTGAGCCAATCAACCTTGAAGTGGCAGATGCCCACCCCAAGTTTGCTTATTTTCCTGAAACGGGCGAACAGAGCTTTCGCTCTTTTCTGGGTGCGCCCATTATCCATCAGCGCAAGGTGCTGGGTGTGTTGGTGGTTCAGGAGCAGGAGCAGCGGCGCTTTGATGAAAGTGAAGAGTCATTTCTGGTGACTGTTTCGGCGCAACTGGCTGGGGTTATTGCCCATGCTGATGCAACAGGTGAGCTGGATCGACTCATAAATCCAAGGGAAGATGCCCGTGAGCGCATCTATCCTGGTGTGGCCAGTGCCCCTGGTGTGGCCATTGGTACTGTGGTGGTGATTGCGCCATCAGCAGACCTCAATGTTGTCCCTCTCCGACATATAAAGGATATTGAGGCTGAGTTGTGTCAATTTCGTCAAGCGATGGAGCAAACCAAGCGGGACATCCATGCACTTGATGAGAGTATGGTGGGCAAACTCAGTGATGAAGAGCGAGCTCTATTTGATGTCTACGTAAGGATGCTCGATGACCACGCTCTAGGTGGTGAGGTTACTAGCTTAATTAAGGAAGGGCTATGCGCACAAAGTGCGTGGTCCCAAGTCGTGCTGCGTCATATCCGAATGTTTAAGAGTATGAAGGATGCGTATCTGCGAGAGCGGGCTACTGATGTGGAGGACTTGGGGCGCCGGGTGTTAGCTTACCTGCAACAATCGGAAACCAAGCGTACCACTTACCCGGATAATATGGTGATGGTTGGTGAGGAGCTATCTGCGGCCTCTTTTGCTGATGTCCCGTTGGAGAAAGTAGCGGCTATTGTCTCGGTAAAAGGCTCTCGTAACTCCCACATGGCTATTCTTGGACGTGCCATTGGTATACCCACAGTGATGGGGGTGGTCGACTTGCCGTGGGGGAGCTTGGAGGGCGAGGAGGTCATTGTCGATGGCCACAATGGCCAGATGGTTGTTTCCCCGAGTGATGAGGTGCGAGAGACTTATGTCCAGCAAATCTATGAAGAAAAATTACTGGCGGCTGACCTCGAAAAATTAACTGATGAGCCCTGTGTGACGGCAGATGGCCACAAGCTAGGGCTTTGGGTTAATACCGGGTTGCGACTGGATGCTTTGCTGTCTCTTGATCGTGGCGCAGAGGGCGTCGGCCTATATCGCACCGAAATTCCCTTCCTGCTGCTGGACAGGTTTCCCTCTGAAGAAGAGCAGCGCAAGTCTTACCGCGAGCAGCTGGAAATGTTTGCGCCCAGAATTGTAACCATGCGAACGTTGGATATCGGTGGTGACAAGGACTTGCCTTATTTCCCCATCGAAGAAGAGAACCCGTTTCTTGGTTGGCGCGGTATCCGTATTTGTCTGGATCACCCCGAAATTTTTCTAGTACAGCTGCGAGCCATGATGCGTGCCAGTGAGGGGCTGAACAACCTCAGTATTCTCTTGCCTATGATTTCTAATTTGGCTGAGCTGGAAAGTGCGCTGGAGTTGATTTATCAGGTATATGACGAACTGACCGAGGAAGAAGGCTACCAGATTGAAATGCCTAATGTGGGGGCGATGATCGAAGTACCCGCAGCGGTCTACCAGATCCGCGAAATTGCCCGCCGGGTAGACTTCCTGTCTGTGGGCACCAATGACCTCACTCAATATCTTCTTGCGGTTGACCGAAATAATTCACGGGTCGCAAGTCTTTATCATACTTGTCACCCAAGTGTGTTGAGGGCGCTGTGGTCTATTGTCGAGGGTGCCAAGGGAGAAAATACGCCCGTCAGTGTTTGTGGTGAGATGGCAGGGGATCCGGTCGGTGCAGTGCTGCTGATGGCATTGGGTTTCCGTGTGCTATCAATGAGTGCAACCAGCTTGCTGAAGGTGAAGGCCATTTTGCGCCAAGTGAGCCTGACAGAAGCAGAGGAGCTACTGGAAGAGGTAATGGAGATGCCCGATGCCCAGTCTGTTTTGAAACACATGGAAGATGCGTTGAAAAAACCGGAAGTTGCCGGGCTATTTCGTCGTGCCAAAATTCATTGATCGGTGCCGCCTGGGCCGGTTAGATTGAACGTCCTTCGTTCATCTTGAGAGCCATCATTCCCATAGGTTTGCTCCACTAGCGTCGTTTCCCTCTGGTTATTTTTCAAGAGCACCGTTGTACAGCGAGTGCCGTAGTCTTTTGACGCTATAAATGGCGGTGAAAGCATGCGTTCCATTTCCAGTCCCACACCCGTATCAGGTAAGTACTCATCTGCAAAAGGCTCTCGTCGCTGAAGGCTCTGGATCAGTAGGCCTTGATCCACAGCATTTGTTTTGAGCAGCGGTTCCAGTGCCTCTTTGGCATGGATGGCTTTTGGCCAGGGGCTGTCCAGTAGATGATTGCTGAGAGAGTAGATGCCGGGGGACACTGTTTGTATCTGTGGTTGACGGTTGGAGCAATAGTACAGTTGGTCTCCATCGCTTAGCAGCAGGTTAAAACCATTGTATTGATCACCCTCATCAATGACATGCTGTGCATATTGTCTGATGTCGGTGCCGTTGCTCAGAAAATTGGTGGTTAGTTCGCCTCGGGATCGAGGTGCGGGTTGCTGGTGCCCCTCACGGTAATTGGTGACAGCAGCAAATTGGCCCTGGCGATTGATCCCAAGCCAAGTCCCACCACCCGTGAGATCCCGGCCAGCGAGAATGTCAGGTTGGTCTTCCCAAAAATCTGCCAGTGCCGTGGGCCGCTGATAATATTCATCGCGGTTGGCCGCCATAATCAGTGGATAATCGGGGTGATATTTCCAAGCAAAAACAATCAAGCACATGGTGGCATTGTAACCCAGCAAGGGAACAGGCTATGATCCATTCAACCTGATTTTGACCTAAGTTATTCAATGCTAATTTATCCAGATATTGATCCTATCGCCTTCTCGCTGGGGCCATTCAGCGTTCATTGGTACGGATTGATGTACCTTCTGGGGTTTTTGGTTGCCTGGCGGTTGGCACTCCGGCGCAGCATGCGGCCCTGGTCGCCTGTACGGCGAATTCAAGTGGAAGACCTTATTGTCTATTGCGCCTTCGGTGTAATTTTGGGTGGTCGTTTTGGTTATGTGATTTTCTACAATTTTGAAAAATGGCTGTCCGACCCGGTGTGGTTGATTCGAATATGGGAGGGCGGTATGTCCTTTCATGGCGGGTTACTTGGTGTGTTGGCAGCACTGTGGCTTTATGGCCGGAAAATTAAGCAACCATTTCTGGCTCTGGGTGACTTTGTGGCACCGATGGTGCCCATTGGTATTGGCTTGGGACGGCTGGGAAACTTTATTGGTCAGGAGCTTTGGGGTCGGCCCACCGATAGCTGGTTGGGTATGCTGTTTCCGGGTGATCCGCAACAATTACCGAGGCACCCCTCTCAGCTTTATGAAGCCATTCTGGAAGGTATAGTCCTGAGTATCGTGTTGATTATATTTTCAAGAAAACCACGACCTAAAGGTGTGGTGGGTGGCTTGTTCTTAGCGCTCTATGCCAGCTTTAGATTCTCTGTAGAATTCCTTCGGGAGCCAGATAGTCATATCGGTTTTGATCTGTTTGACTGGATGACGAGAGGGCAGCTGTTATGTCTGCCCATGTTTGCGGTGGGTGCTGGATTAATTCTTTGGGGCTATTTTGGCCCGAAAGCCCAAGCTGTTACGATAAATAGCCCCATAAATAGAGACGTTGAATGAAGCAATATCTTGACCTGATGCGACATATTCGGGATACCGGTGTGCGGAAGGAAGATCGCACCGGCACTGGCACCATGAGCGTTTTTGGCTACCAAATGCGCTTTCCTCTCGAAGAGGGTTTTCCTTTGGTGACCACCAAAAAAGTTCACCTCAAGTCTATTATTCATGAATTGCTGTGGTTTATTCGGGGTGATACGAATATTCGTTACCTGGCGCAGAATGGTGTAAATATCTGGAATGATTGGCCTTTTCAGAGCTGGCTGAGAGAGACCGGACAGGATCAAGATTTCCCCATGTATACCCCCGAATGGCGGGAGCAGAAGAAGCTATTTGTCGAGCGAGTAAAAGTCGATGAGCCATTTGCTGCTCAATACGGTGAGTTGGGGCCAGTCTATGGTCACCAGTGGCGTAATTTTGAGGGTGTCGATCAGCTTGCCCAGCTAGTTTCCGACATCCAGAATAACCCGGATTCCCGTCGTTTAATTGTCTCCGCGTGGAACCCCAAAGATATTCCTGTCATGGCGAAATCTGGCCTTCCGCCCTGCCATACGTTGTTCCAGTTCTATGTGAGCGAGGGACGCTTGTCCTGTCAGCTCTATCAGCGTAGCGCTGATGTACTTTTAGGGGTGCCCTTCAATATCGCTTCTTATGCACTGTTGACGTTGATGATCGCCCAGGTTGCCGGTCTTCGTCCCGGCGATTTTGTCCATACCTTTGGTGATGCCCACCTTTACTCAAACCATCTTGAGCAGGTGGAAGAGCAGCTCAGTCGGGAGCCGCACCCGCTTCCTGTGATGGCCATCAATCCATCGGTGAAGGATCTGTTCAGCTTTCAATTTGATGACTTTGAATTACAGGGCTACGACCCCCACCCACCCATATCTGCGCCAGTAGCGGTTTAAGTCAATGACTGACGTTAAGCTCTCACTCATCGTCGCTATGGCCAAAAACCGTGCTATTGGTTTGAACAATACGTTGCCCTGGCATTTGCCCGAAGACCTTAAGTATTTTAAGTCCGTGACCATGGGTAAGCCCATTGTGATGGGACGTAAAACCTTTGACTCCATTGGTCGACCATTGCCTGGGCGCTTGAACGTTGTGATTACTCGCAATAGCGAATGGCAGCATCCTGGCGTTAAAACAGCCTCTTCCTTACAGCAGGCTATGTCTATTGCTGAAGAGCAGAGGGCGGCTGAGCAGGATGAGAGCGAAGGGATAAGTGAAGGGGTAAGTACAGAAGCACAGGAAGTAATGGTGATAGGGGGTGAAGAAATCTATCGTACGGCGATTGATTTAGCGGATCGGTTATATATCACTCGGGTTCAGGCGACAGTTCAGGGCGATGCCTTTTTCCCTGAATACAACGAAGCTGATTGGCAAGAAGTAAGCCGTCAAGAACCAGAAGTGCAGGGTGATACGCCTTATTTCTTTCAGGTGTTGGAGCGAGCTGCCCGAGGGGCACATCAGGCCTGCTAGGCCCAGAATCGACACAGCAAGTGTTGACGTAATAAATATCGAAGCGACAGGAACCGGGCTGAAAAACACATGAAGAACCATATGAAAAACCAGCGACATAACATAAGGGCTTATTTTACAACCTTGTTGGCAGTGACCTTCTCGGCACTGATGAGCGTTAGCGCCAGTGCGGCCTCTGTGGATAAAGCACTGGACGCCAGTGCGAATAAAACGGCAGCAGCAAAAGCTTCCCAGCAGCGTATAGATAGCGTGTCCGACCAAACCAGTGACCTATTCCAGGACTTTAAACAGGTAAATAAACAAGTTGAAGGTCTGCAAGTATATAACGCTCAGCTGGAAGCCCAGATCGCTCATCAACAGCAGACAATGGAAGACCTGGACGCATCCATTGAAAATGCCGCTGTCATGGAGCGACAAATCACACCGCTCACATTAAAAATGATTAACTCTCTGGAACAATTCGTTAATCTCGATATTCCCTTTTTATTGGATGAGCGCCACCAACGTGTGGCCCATTTGCGTGAAAATTTAAGCCGTGCCGATTTGAGTGCCGCCGAGAAATTTAGGCAGGTTTTGGAAGCGTACAAAATTGAAAGTGAGTACGGCACGCGAATTGATAGTTACACCGATATTGTCTCCGTAGGTACTCAGAACCGGGAGGTGAATATCCTCCGCGTGGGTCGTATCGCTCTGATGTATCAAACCTCTGATCAGAAAGTGACAGCAGCTTGGGATCAGAAAACAAAACAGTGGGTTGTGTTGGAAGATAGCGACTATCGCAGTGCCGTGGCCAAGGGTATTCGAATGGCCAAGAAGCAGGTGGCCGTGGATATATTGTCACTGCCTATTCAGGCTCCGGAGGTGGCACGATGAACATCAAGCTGCCCAGCACGAAACCAAGGAACACGAAACTAAGAGGCCCTTTTGCGATCTGTTTGATACTGATTTGCTTAAGTGCGGGCATGCTCAGTTCTGCGACTGTTCATGCTGACGATGTTCAAACCACTGGGGGCGCCACAACGCTGGACGAACTGTTGAAGACGATCAAAAACGCAACGTTCAGTGAATCCAGGGAACATGCGGCGAGAGAGTCTGAATTTAAACGTGCCAAAGCAGAGCAGGCTCAGCAACTGAAGAAAATACAGGCTATTAAAGTTGCTGAAGAGAATCGTTCAGAGCAGCTGGAAAAAGCCTATGCCGAGAACGAACTGAAGGTGGTGGCATTACAGGAGCAGCTCCAAAAACGTCTTGGTACGCTGGGCGAAATGTTTGGTCACATGACTTCCGCCGCTGGCGATGCACGCGCAACATTTAATCAGTCCATTGTGAGTACTCAATTTCCTGGCCGTACAGTGTTTCTTGATGAATTGATTGTCAAAATGAACAGCCAAACCCAGTTGCCTTCAATGGAAGAAATTGAAGAGCTTTGGTACGAAATTAATCATGAAATGGTCGAAGGCGGGAAGGTAGTTAAATTTCCAGCCACCGTGATCAAGGTAGGTGGTGAACAGGTTCAGCAAGAGGTTGTTCGCATTGGGGCCTTTAACTTACTGTCCAATGGGTCTTATTTGACGTTCAGGCCGGGAACCGGTGTGGTCACTGAGCTGGCACGTCAGCCGAAGCGACAATATACGCGAGCTGCTACTGAGCTACAGGCAGCGGATGGTGAGTTTACCCGTGTCGGTATCGACCCCACAGGGCCAAGCGGTGGTTCGCTATTGGCCGCGTTGATTAATAGCCCGAGTCGTGTGGAGCGTTGGCACCAAGGCGGTTTGGTGGGTTACTTCATTAGTGGTGTGGGTGGGTTTGCGCTACTTCTGGCTCTTTGGCGTCTTGTGGTTCTGATGGGCGTTTCTCGTAAGGTTAGTGATCAGTTGAAAAGTGACGTGGCTGACACGGGCAATCCTCTTGGAAGAGTTTTGAAAGTGGGTGAAGATCACTCCGGGATGGATGCGGAGTCTTTAGAATTGAAATTACATGAGCAGGTATTAAAGGAGCGCCCGGCCATTGAAGGGGGGCTAAACCTGCTGAAAATTATTGCCATGGTTGCGCCTCTGATGGGTTTGTTGGGCACAGTGATCGGTATGATTATTACCTTTCAGGCCATCACCATCTTCGGTGCGGGTGACCCCAAGGCCATGGCGGGTGGTATTTCCGCCGCACTGGTCACCACGGTATTGGGTTTGTTCGTGGCCATTCCCACGGTGTTGTTCCATACCCTGTTGAATAGCAAGGCACAGCGTGTATTGCATATTTTGGAGGAACAGAGCGCGGGTATTATTGCTGAGAAGGTCGAGGGTTAACCATGTACCCGTTGGCGGCGGCATTTGAGGGCGTCCAAGCATTTTTTAATATGGGCGGCCCGGTACTGTTCATGATCGCGGGTTTGCTTCTGGTGATGTGGTCCTTGCTGTTCGAGCGTTTATGGTTTTTTAAAACAGCGCTGAAAACGGAATGCCGGGATGCGTTGTCTACCTGGGAAGCCCGTTCTGATCGAACGTCCGTTCGGGCCCATCAGGTGAGAGAGGCGATTATTTCACGGGTAACATTGAACATTAACGCAGGCCTTCCGATGATCAAAGCGCTGGTAGCACTGGCGCCACTCTTGGGTTTACTTGGCACGGTCACAGGCATGATCGGTGTTTTTGATGTGCTGGCAATGACCGGCGGTGGCGACGTAAAATCCATGGCGGCCGGTGTTTCCAAAGCCACCATTCCCACCATGGCCGGTATGGTAGCAGCCCTTTCAGGGGTGTTTGGCAACACTTATATCAGCCGAATCGCCAATCGGGAAAAGCAGCTGTTAGCTGATCACCTGATTCTTGATCATTAGGTATGGATCGCTAGCCATGAGCTGCCAGACATGAATCACAGGGGAGCTAAGTGTGCGTCGCATACGTGAAAGATTAGTCAGCTCTCAGGAGCAAGTTCAGGCCATTGACCTGACACCCATGCTCGATGTGGTGTTTATTATGCTGATCTTCTTTATTGTGACTGCCACGTTTATCAAAGAGACCGGTGTTGATGTACAGCGCACCGAGGCGATAACAGCCAATAAGCGAAACGTCAGCGTTCTGGTGGCCATTAATGAACATAATGAAATCTGGATCGACAAGAAAAAAGTAGATCCACGAGCGATCAAGTTACATATCCTCCGGTTACATGCTGAAAACCCCAATGGCGGGTTGGTGATTCAAGCCGATAAAAAGGCGGATATTGAAATGTTGGCACTGGTTGCTGATGCAGCGAAGTCTGCGGGTATCGTGGATGTTTCCGTGGCAACCCGGGTGAAATAACTGAGTGGAGATAAAATCAGTGGTTTCCATGAGGCTTGCTCGCCTGGGATTGTCGATAGTATTTGGGGCCGCAGTGACCTTTGGGTTGTTTGTGGTGATGTCTGTACTGATAGCATCGGGTGACAGTGCATCAACGGACAACCGTATTCACAAAATTGCCGATATCTGGCAATCGGACCGTTCCATTGCGGATCAAATCAAAGCACTTACGCCAGAGAAACCTGACGCGCCCGTAGAGCCACCCCCGGATTTGCCCGACCTTCAAATGGAGGTTGCTGCGCCTGTGGGTGCGGTGAGCATGGCGGCACCCGATATGGACGCGTTAAAAATAGGGTTGGGTGGCAGCTTTGCCCGCGACTCGGATTATATTCCTGTCTATGTTCCCCAGCCGGATTACCCTCCCATGGCTCGGAGGCGAGGTATCAGCGGCTACGCAGTGATTGAGGTCACCATTACTGAGACAGGTGGTGTACGTGACCCCAAGCTGATCGAGGAATATCCAGAGAATAAGGGGTTCGGTAAATACGCATTGCGAGCGGCTAAAAAATTGAAGTACAAACCGCGGGTGATTGATGGCGTGGCGGAAGAAGTCCCCGGCGTGTTTTATAAGTTCAGCTTTCAGATGGCAAACTAGAGATTTTTTTGGCTTGGCCAATGATAGAACGCTTATGACAGGACTCTCATGACAGAAGAGTGGGCAGATAAAATGCGGTTCAGCAGCAAGTGTTTACGATGGCTGCTGCTGAGTTCTGTGTTGACGATTTTTCCCCTTGGGTTACAGGTCGTTTCCGGTCTCGATGGGGGGCTGAATGTAGGTCTTAGTCTTGTAGGTATGGCCTTTGCCTATGGCGATGAAACAAATGCCGAGTCAGATAAAGCTGATAAGAGAAAATTCCAGAATGCCAAAACCCGCAAGCGGCAGTCCGTTGGACAGAAATGTGCCACCAAGCTGGAGGCGGTACAAAATGCCCTTGGTGGTGAAGGTGATGGGGGTGAAGGTGAGGGCAGTGAAGGCGAGCCCAATAATCAGCAGTTGTCAGGACTTATTACTCAGTTGAACGGGTTTATGACGAAGAGCTGTAGCAGCAGCTATGAGAAGTCTCAGGTCTACAATCTGCTGGGTTTTGTGTACTACTCGTTAGATGACTACCCAAAGGCCACGGACAGCTACAGGGCAATGGTGGCTGAACCTGATGTGGATGAACGTCAAAAAATAGATACGTTTTACACACTAGCCCAACTCTATTTGATGCTTGAAGACTATCGTAGCGCGGCGCAACAGCTTGAAGCCTGGATGACGGCATCGGCCATTGTCAGTCCCGACGGCAAAGTCCTATTGGCTCAGGCTTACTATCAGTTAGACCGAAAAGCAGAAGCATTGAAGCTGGTCAGTTCTGCGATTGAGTCTGTGGAGGCCAAAGGTGGGATACCAAAAGAGCATTGGTGGTCGCTACAGAAAGTACTTTATTTTGAAAGAACGGCTTCTAAAGGAAAGACAAAAGACTCTCAAGGAAAGACGGGAGACTATCAAAAAGTCGTTTCTATTCTGAAGAAGCTTATCACCTATTATCCAAGCCACAGCTATTGGCATCAGCTCGGTGGCATGTATGGTCAGATGGAAGAGGAAGGCCATCGTTTAGCCTCTCTGGATATCCTCTATTTGGATAAAGCACTGACCAAGAGTCGGGACTTAATGTCTCTTGCTTACCTGTATTTGGGTGCCGGTGTTCCCAACCGTGCCGCCCAGATTATAGAAGAGGGTATGAAGCAAGGTGTGGTTAAGCGTTCGGGCAAAAATATGGAAACGCTCGGCGGTGCCTGGCAGCAGGCCAGAGAAACCAAAAAGGCATTGGTTGCCCTGGAGGAGGCCGCAAAACTATCGGATAAAGGTGCCATTTGGTCTCGTCTCGCCATGGTCTATTTGGATCTGAATGAGCACGCCAAAGCCGTACACGCTGCACGTAATGCCTTAAAGAAAGGTAACTTGAAAAAGCCATCCTATACGCAGATGACGCTGGGCAATGCACTGGTGAATTTGCACTGCTACGAGGATGCCGTTGAGGTATTTCGTGATGCGGCTAAGGACCAGAAAGGCCGGGTAACTGCCGAGAAATGGGTTGAGTATGTGTCAGGCGAAGCGATACGTCGGGATCGTTTGATTGAGAGTGGGGTTAAGATTGGGGGTTGTCAGTTGCTTTAGTCGCTACTAACTAGTAAATCTGTGGTTAAGATTAATGGGCTTTGCCCCCCCCCCATAATTTCGTAAACATTAGACTACAATCCTATATATGTTATTCTTTTAATGCCGCATTAAGGGTTTTAATGAATATTTGATATAGGGTTGTGATATGTCTAAAATCGCAGGTATTGGCAAAATAGGAAGGGAGCGACTGAGTCGCGTCTTAGAGTCAAATCCGCCAATTGTCACCTCTGAGTTGGTAGCATCAATCCTAAATATAAGCAGAAAAGAAGCTAGTAGATCTTTGTATCGCTGGAACAAAAATGGCTGGGTTCAGAGAGTGAAAAGGGGGGTTTATATACCCGTACCGCTGAGTTCCACATCTGATAGTCCCGTCATTGAAGATCCTTACTTCGTAGCGGACTCTATATATGGCCCAGGCTATATTGGCGGTTTTAGCGCGGTCAAGCACTGGGATTTGACGGAACAAATTATAGAAACTACTTATTACTTTACTTCCAAGCAAGTCAAAGACAGAAGTCCGTCATACAACTCAACAAAGTTTAAAATAAAGACTATAAAACCTAACAAAATATTTGGACTGAAAAGCATTTGGATGGGGTCTAAAAAAGTATTTATTAGCGACCCTACGAAAACATTAATTGACATAATTGAAGACCCAAAACTAGTTGGTGGAATGCGAATCGTTGAAGATATATACCGGGAATATTTAGATTCAGATTATTTCAACCTGGAAAAAATAATTGAATACGCCAGGTCAATAAATAACCGCACTGTAATGAAAAGACTGGGGTTTTTAACCGAAGCAACACATACAGACAAAATACCATATGATACCTTATGCCTATTCCAATCAGAGATATCATCAGGTTATTCGTTCTTTGATACGACGATAAAAGGCAATCTGACAAATGACAAATGGAAACTAAAAATAACAGATTCATGGAAGAAACAATATGATAGAAAAAAATGAAGTATTAAATATTTCAAGAAACTTAGGATTGCGTCCCGACACTATTGAAAAGGACTATATCCTGGGATGGATGTTAGATGGAATAAACCAAAACTCAACCACTACAAACTGGGCATTCAAAGGCGGTACAAGCTTAAAGAAATGTTTTTTTGATACGTTTCGATTTTCTGAAGACCTCGACTTTACGCTAACGAATAATACTCACCTTGATGAGAATTTCCTTTTAGATTTGTTTAAGGATATATGTGCTAACTTAAGTGATAAGACAGGCATTATATTCTACCCAGAAAGATTTAAATTCAAAATAATAGAAAAAAATAATGGCCTTCTATCTGCGCAGGGGAAAATACATTTCAACGGACCATTAAGCAGGACGCAAGGTGTTGCAACGATAAAGCTAGATCTAACTACTGATGAGGTGTTGGTTATGGGTCTAGATAGAAGGAGAGTTCAGCACCCTTATACCGATGAGCCTGAAGAATTTATTCATATTAACTGTTACTCATTTGAGGAGGTTGTTGCCGAAAAAATCAGAGCTTTAGCTCAACGTATCAGACCTCGGGATTTATATGACGTGGTTCATTTCTTTAGAAATAGAGAGATGATTACAAACCCTATGGGCGTTATAGATGTTTTAAGAAAAAAATGCGAATACAAAGAAATGGACGTCCCAACATTTGCAGATATTGAATCACATGAAAAGCTTAACGAATTAGAACCTCAGTGGGAGAATATGCTAGCCCACCAATTACCTAGCCTACCCCCTATGGACACATTCTGGGATGACTTGTGCCCATTTTTTGACTGGCTCAATGGTATTCTTGATGTTGAAGAATTGCCGCAATCTCCAATGGTATCAGGAGACGTATTTAATGTAGATAGAAATAATCTATATCAGTCTGACTTGGTTGGTCTGAATAAAGTTCAGTTTGCCGCTGCAAATAGACTTTGTATTCTGATGATATACAGCAATAAGCAAAGGACAATAGAACCAATTTCATTCAGGACAGCTAACAACGGAAATCGGTTGTTTTATGGATATGAGCGTGAAGCAGGGCACGTTAAAGCATTTTCCATTGATTAAATACAATTAATAGAATTGACCGATATGCCGTATGTTGAGAAATATCCTGTTGAAATATCAGCAACTGGATCTATATCCATGCCTCCCATCCGTAGGACTTCGCAACATCCTCGTGCTGGGGTAGTACCACGTCTTAAAACCAGCAGGTCAGCCAACCGCCAAGCATCAATCTATCCAAAGTATCGAATTCAATGTCCTGTGTGCCAGAAAACATTCACACGCTCTAAACTAGGTGATACGAAGCTGAATAGACATAAAAATGACTTTGGATCTATCTGCTCTGGGAGGCGTGGTTATCGAATATAAATTAAAGGGGGCGTAACGATTATTTTTTGAGCAGCTATTGGATGATGAAATCTATTAGACAACAATGTAAATGCAACGAATTCTTTTGAATAAAAACCCCGACAGATGATTCTATCGGGGTTTTTTGTTTAATGGAGGGAGGTTTGGTAATCAGTAGAAATTAGCTTATTTCAACAGATCCAAATCTCGTACTGCACCTTTATCTGCACTCGTCGCCAGCAACGCGTAAGCTTTCAATGCCGCTGTAATCTTGCGAGGCCGTTTTTCTTCCGGCTGCCAGCCTTTTTTATCACGAGCCGTTCTTCGGCTTTCCAGCTCTTGATCAGACAGTGCAACATTGATTGTCCGCTTTGGAATATCAATTTCAATGGTATCCCCTTGTTCAATCAAACCAATAGCGCCACCAGCAGCAGCTTCGGGTGAGACATGGCCAATGGATAAACCAGAAGTACCTCCCGAGAAGCGACCGTCGGTAATTAGTGCACAGGCTTTGCCTAGTCCTTTGGATTTCAGGTAGCTGGTGGGGTACAGCATTTCCTGCATACCGGGGCCACCCTTTGGGCCTTCGTAGCGGATAATCACTACATCACCTTCTTTGACGCGGTCATTGATAATGTCATCAACGGCTTGGTCTTGGCTCTCGCAGATATAAGCGGGGCCAGAGAATTTGTGAATAGATTCATCCACGCCAGAGGTTTTTACCACGCAGCCGTCTAGGGCGATGTTGCCATAAAGCACGGCGAGCCCACCTTCTAGACTGTAGGCATTTTCCAAGCTGCGGATACACCCATTGGCTCTGTCGGCATCGAGTGAGTTCCAGCGAGTATCTTGGCTAAACGCTTGTTGGGTGGGGATGCCTGCTGGCCCTGCCTTAAAGAATTTGCTGGTGGCTTCGTCAGCCTCCTTATTAACAGGGCGCATGATGTCCCACTGGTCCAATGCTTCGGCCAGGGTTTTTGTGTGGACGGTTGATCCATCGGTGTGCAGCAATCCGGCGCGATCTAGTTCGCCGAGAATACCGAAGACACCACCGGCACGGTGAACATCTTCAACATGGTATTCGGGGGTGTTGGGGGCCACTTTGCAGAGCTGAGGCACTTTGCGAGACAGTCGGTCAATATCAGCCATGGTGAAATCAACATTCGCCTCCTGAGCTGAAGCCAGCAGGTGGAGAATCGTGTTGGTGGAGCCGCCCATGGCGATATCCATGGTCATGGCATTTTCAAATGAGTTAAAGCTGGCAATGGAGCGAGGCAGTACGGACAGGTCATCCTGTTCGTAATACTGTTTACTCATTTCCACAATCAAACGGCCGGCTTCTTCAAACAGCCCGCGTCGATCGGCATGGGTGGCCAACGTGGTGCCGTTGCCGGGTAGTGAAAGCCCTAAGGCCTCGGTAAGACAGTTCATGGAGTTGGCAGTAAACATGCCTGAACAGGAACCACAGGTGGGGCAGGCCGAACGCTCGTATTCATCCGCCGTTTCATCGGAGACTGACGGGTCAGCAGCAATGACCATGGCATCGACCAAGTCCAGCTTGTGTTCGGACAGTTTGGTTTTCCCTGCTTCCATCGGGCCACCAGAGACAAAGATGGCGGGAATATTCAGCCGTAAAGCGGCCATCAGCATGCCGGGTGTGATTTTGTCGCAGTTGGAAATACAAACCAGGGCATCAGCGCAGTGTGCGTTGACCATATATTCCACTGAGTCCGCGATAATGTCGCGGGAAGGCAGTGAGTAGAGCATGCCGTCATGGCCCATGGCGATGCCATCATCCACAGCGATGGTGTTGAACTCTTTGCCCACACCGCCCGCCTTGGCGATTTCCCCAGCTACGAGCTGACCCATATCTTTTAGGTGTACATGGCCCGGAACAAATTGGGTAAACGAGTTGGCAATAGCGATAATGGGTTTGTTGAAATCATCATCCTTCATGCCCGTGGCTCGCCACAGGGCACGTGCCCCCGCCATGTTTCTACCTTTGGTGGTGGTGTGTGAACGATATACTGGCATGGTTAAAACCTTTCAATCAGTGTGGCTAATAATGTGGCTACTAATGAGTTAGTCAGGGCGTAAGGATACCAAAGTGTAGTTCAGATGATTAGCGGCGCTTAAAGATTCTTACAGTAAATTTGCGAGTTTCTTTGGAGGTTGTAGAGTGACTGTCGCTCTTTTGGCAAGTCATCCAAGGAGGCGTCGACAAAGCCTTTTTCTTTGAACCAATGACCGGCCTGTACCGTCAGTACGAATAACTGCTTGATATCCTGCTGGATTGCCAGTGTTTCAATGTGTTCGAGCAATTGGCTGGCAAAACCCTGATTGTGGAAATCTGGATGCGTGACCACACAGGCCAATTCCGCAGCATTATCGCCATTGAATGGATAAAGTGCGGCGCAGCCCACCAGCATACCTTCGGCATGCAGCATGACAGAAAACCGGTAAATCTCGGTTTCCAATAGCTCCCGAGAACGTTTGACCAGCACACCTTTTGCTTCCAGGGGTTCAAGCAGTTCCAGCAAGCCGCCCACATCATCGATGGTTGCTTGCCGAACGACTTCCTTGCCATTCTTCAAGACCAGCGTCCCTTTCCCATCTCGAGAAAAGAGCTCTGTCAGCAGTGCGCCATTGTCGGCATAGCTGATAATGTGGCCTCGGGCTACACCATTCTCACAGGCTTGATAACAGGCCATCAGTGCGTGTTGTAGTGCAAGATTGCTGATGAGGTCATCGAGACAACGGGGTACTTCGTTCAGAGAAATCATTTTTAATAGATTCCCTGTGTTATCAGAAATACCTTCGCTGGCGCTGAACATAATCAGCTTTTCAGCCCCTATGCTAACCGCGGCCTGAGTGGCGATGTCTTCATAGTTCAGGTTGAATGCTTCGCCCGTGGGTGAATAGCCAATGGGCGAGAGCAGCACAATAGCGCCATCTTCAAGTTGCCGGTGAATACCTTTTTGATCGATGCGCCGGACTTCGCCGGTGTGGTGAAAGTCGATACCCTCTCTGACACCCAGTGGTTTTGCGGTGATCAGATTACCGCCCACCACCTGAATGCGGGCACCATGCATGGGTGAATTAGCTGCACCGGTTGAAAGCTGTGCTTCGATATTAATCCGGGTGCTGCCCACGGCATCTTTTACACAAGCCATCGTGGCGCTATCGGTGATTCGGGTATTTTGGTCGAATTGCGCAGTGATGGCGCAGCTTTCCAGCCGCTCATTGATCTGTTGACGGGCACCGTGAACCAGAACCAGTTTAATGCCCAGGCTGTGTAGCAGGGCGATATCGTGAACAATGTTGGTGAAGTTGGCATGAGCAATCGCCTCGCCACTGAGGGCAAGGACAAAGGTTTTCCCCCGGTGTGTATTGATATAGGGGGATGTCTCACGAAGGAACTTTACGTAGTCAGTCACAGCACGTCGCCAGTCACAGTATGTACCTGATTTTTATTAGGAAAACATTATAAACAACAGCGGCCAATAAGTTGAGTTAAAAAATCAATGGTTGGCTGAATGCGATCAAGTGCTAAATACTCATCCGGTTGATGTGCTTGGTCAACGTTGCCGGGGCCAAGCACCACCACATCCATACCCAGTTTGTGCAGGTACGGTGCCTCCGTGGCAAAAGACACTGATTCACTGGTGTGATTCGTCAGTGACTCACAGAGCGTGACCATGGCTGAGTCCGGGTCTGCGGAATAGGCGGGGACATGGTAGTGGTTAATGGAAATAGACACCTGATCCTGTTGTTCAAAGGGCAGAATGCGTTCCCGGATAGTCTTTTGTAATACATTCATATCCATCCCGGGCAGCGGGCGAATTTCAAAGCCAAGTTCACACTGGCCGCAAATACGGTTCGGGTTGTTGCCGCCATGGATACAGCCCAGATTCATGGTGGGGTAATCAACCCTGAACAGCGGGTTGTGATGGTTGTCTCTCAGTTCGTTGCGGAGTGTTAGTAGTTCACCCAACACTTTGTGCATGGTCTCCATAGCATTAATGCCCATAGAGGGGTCGCTGGAATGGCCGGACCGCCCTTCAATAACGAGTTTCTCAACCATGATTCCCTTATGCATATTGACGGGCTTCATACCGGTGGGCTCACCGATCAAGGCATAGCGTGCCTTGGGCTTTCCTGCATCTGCCAGAGCCTGAGCGCCCATCATTGAAGATTCTTCATCTGCGGTGGCGAGAATAATCAGGGGTTGTTGCAGTGGTTGGTTGAGAAATGGCTTGGCTGCCTCAATGGCCAAGGGGAAAAACCCTTTCATATCGCAGGTGCCCAGCCCGTAGAGGCGCTGCTCTTTTTCAATTAACTCAAATGGGTTGTTGTTCCATAGCTTTTCATCGCAGGGAACCGTGTCGGTATGCCCTGCCAGTACCAGTCCGCCAGAGCCGGCTCCTAGGGTGGCGATCAGGTTGGCTTTTCGTGGGTCGGCAAGGGGCATGATTTCAGTGGTGAACCCCAAGTCATTGAGCCAGCCAGCGAGAAGCTCAATCACCTCGCGATTGCCTTGGTCCAGTGTCGGGTTGACACTACTGATGGAATTGCTGGCGACGAGCCTTTGGAGCATAGGGAGAAATTGCATTTTTTGAGTGTACGGTGCGTGGGTAAAAATGCAATTGGCAGAAGTAATACTGGAGGGGGAATGAGATTCTCAGGGGCAGCTAATATCCTCTCCGTAGAGACATTTCAGCGGGGTTGTTCTAGGTTAGGTATTCCAGTGGAGAGATACTGCCATTCAGTTGCGGACTACTTAGGTGAAAAGGCCTTGAAGAGATATTGGTCTGACAAGGAGCTAACTGGTGACCGGCCGGAGAGGATATCTTTGGCATAGGCATCGGCAAACTTCTGGGCTTGTTTCTTGGTCTCAAACGGACCCATAGGTTTTTTTTCCTCTCGGATCTCAACAAACCATTTGCCATTCACGCACTCGAAACGCTCTGATCGAAAATGGACGCACTCTTTTTCACCCTGCCGGATTGACATACCAACACCCTCCGTATGAACCCGAAGCTAGGGCTCATACTATTAGGTTAGTACATATTTTGTGTAGGAGAAGGCTGTTTGTCGGAAAGCTGTGTATGACGTTATTTCAATAGTTTGATGTGGATACTAATGTAATGGGTTGGTTTGTGGAAAATATAAGGTGTAGATGTTGGCTGGTCATTGTCGCTACAATCCAGTGCATGTATAACACATAGTTTATTAATCATACTGGGTGGTGATTATGTCCGGGGAAGTGGTAGTAGAGCGTCAACTGGATTTGAGCAATGTACTCAATGATCTTGTGGCAGATGGTCTGCTGGATCGTATGGATGCCAATGGTATTGCCGGTACCCAGCGAAGCAGAGAGCAGGCGTTGCTGCACCCATTTGCCTACATTGCCGGGCAGCACCCCCAAAACCTCCTCGAACCGGGCAAGCAGCTCACACTTGAGGCGTTGACCGCTTGGTTGGCGGATAAGGCCGGTCTTGAGGTGGCCCATATTGACCCGTTGAGCATTAATGTAACGGCCGTCACTGATGTGATGTCATTCCAGTTTGCCCGCCGTCACAATATTCTTTGTATTGATGCTGAGAGTGACGAGTTGGTCATTGCCACCACCCAACCGTTCATGACCTCCTGGATTGCAGACCTTGAGCAGACCACTCGTAAGCAAATACGCCGAGTGGTGGCAAATCCTCTGGATGTGGCCAAGTATACGGTTGAATTTTATTCGTTGGCGAAGTCTGTCTTTGGTGCACGAGGGCAGACGGGTGAAAGTCGCTCTGGCGTCTCTAACTTTGAGCAGCTTTTACAGATAGGTTCTTTGAAAGATCCCGATGCACAAGACCAGCACATCATCAATATTGTGGACTGGCTGTTGCAGTACGCCTTTGACCAGAGAGCCAGTGATATTCATCTTGAGCCACGTCGAGAGAAAGGCAAAATTCGTTTTCGTATCGATGGGGTATTGCATCAGGTTTATGAGTTGCCTGATCAGGTGATGACGGCGGTGACCAGCCGTCTAAAAATTCTTGGGCGCATGAACGTGGCAGAAAAACGCAGGCCGCAGGATGGTCGAGTGAAGACGGTCACCCCAGAGGGCAATGAGGTGGAGTTGCGGTTATCAACGCTGCCCACAGCCTTTGGTGAAAAGCTGGTGATGCGTATTTTTGACCCTGATGTATTGCTGCGCAGTTTTGTTGATTTGGGGTTGAGCGGCGATGACCTGAAACACTGGGAGGAAATGACCGGACGCCCCCACGGTATTGTTCTTGTTACAGGCCCTACGGGGTCGGGTAAAACCACAACCCTCTATTCCACACTCAAGCGGCTTGCCACAGAAGACGTCAATGTCAGTACCGTTGAGGACCCCATTGAGATGGTGGAACCCAGCTTTAATCAGAGTCAGGTACAGCCAAAAATTGATTTTGACTTTGCCGCCGGTATCCGCACCCTAATGCGTCAAGACCCAGACATTATTATGGTGGGTGAGATTCGTGATCTGGAAACGGCAGAAATGGCGATCCAGGCAGCACTTACGGGGCACTTGGTGTTGTCCTCTCTACACACTAACGATGCGCCTTCGGCGATAACCCGGCTGCTTGACCTCGGTGTCCCTGCGCACCTGATTAAAGTGACCCTCAATGGTGTGATGGCTCAGCGGTTAGTGCGCACACTTTGCCAGCACTGCAAAGAGCCTGTGCCCACGGAGAAAGGTGCTTGGGATTCTCTGGTGCGGCCATGGAAGGTTAAGTCCCCTGAACAGTTATATCGGCCGGTCGGCTGTTTGGAATGTCGAAATACGGGTTATCTTGGCAGGCAGGGGCTCTATGAAATATTGCCTATTAATGAGTCTGTCAGGCCGTTGATTAGTACCGACGCTGATATTTCAGCACTTCGTATCCAAGCCATGAAAGAGGGGATGCGAACCCTTCGGCTTAGTGGGGCGCAGAAGGTGGGTGCTGGGTTAACCTCAGTAGAAGAGGTGATGAGGGTTGCACCTGAGTCAGGGAAATAAATAGTCAGGGATATAAATATTAGGGGCCTCGGTGCCAGTCTTTCGAATACCAGCGTGTTCCCGTAAATCAACAACCCATGAGTCGACGGCCAGTGAACCAGCAACCAGTGAATCGACAACTATTACCCCCCGCGCTGAAAGAGCAGTGGCTCTTGCATCAGGAGCATTTCAATCACCGTGCGTCCCCCGATCTAGTTGAGTGGTTGGATCATGCGCTGAACACACGTGCTGAAAGTGGTGACACCTTTGCCGATGAGCTGGAGCTGGTGTGGAGTTGCAGTGAGTTTGTGGCCTCGTCCTGTAGTACTAACGCTGAAATGTTTAGGGCGTTGGTGGAGTCTGGCGACTTGGCCACAAGTTATACCTCTGAGGTGATGCAAGATCGGCTGACAGCTATTCTTGCGGAAGTTGATACAGAGGAAGGTCTGGCGCAGCAGCTTCGTCGATTTCGCAATCGAGAAATGGTGCGCATAGTCTGGCGAGATTTTACCCGCACCGCTCATCTTGAAGAGACAACGGGAGACATGACTTGGCTTGCGGAAGCTTGTCTGCAATGTACGCTGGATTTCCTCTACCCCCAGGCCTGTGAGGCTTGGGGTACACCGGTAAATTCTCTGGGTGAGCCTCAACACATGGTTGTGTTGGGTATGGGGAAAATGGGTGCTTGGGAGCTTAATGTCTCCTCTGATATTGATTTGATTTTTGCCTACCCGGAGAGTGGTGAGACTCGGGATGGGCGCCGTAGCCTCAGCAATCAGGAGTTCTTTATTCGGTTGGGGCAGAAGTTGATTAAGGCTCTTGATGCTCGCACGGCTGATGGGTTTGTGTTCCGGGTCGATATGAGGTTGCGCCCCTACGGTCAGAGTGGTGCGCTGGTACTGAATTTTGATGCCATGGAGGAGTACTACCAGACACAGGGTCGGGGTTGGGAGCGTTATGCCATGATCAAAGCCCGAGTAGTGGCAGGTGATCATCAGGCAGGCGCCGAGTTAATGGCTATGTTGCGGCCATTTACCTATCGAAAATATATCGATTTTAGTGCCATCGAATCGTTGAGAGACATGAAGGCCTTGATTAACCGTGAGGTGCAGCGCAAGGGAATGTCCAATGATGTGAAGCGTGGTGCTGGTGGGATTCGGGAGGTTGAGTTTGTGGCTCAGACCTTCCAAATTATCCGCGGTGGTCGCGATTCACGCTTTCAGACGACAGCACTGAAAGATGTGCTTGCGCTGCTGGGTTCTGAAGAGATGCTGCCTGCTGCCGATACGGTAGCGCTTTACCAGAGTTATACCTTTTTACGTAATGTGGAGCATGCCCTGCAAGGTTGGCAGGATAAGCAAACTCAGATGTTGCCTGAAGGTGAGCTGGAGCAGCTTCGGTTGGCATACCTTATGGGTTTTGATGAGTGGCCTGAATTTCTCACCGTTCTTGATGGTCATCGGGCGCTGGTGCGCCAGTTATTTGAGGAGGTTGTTGCTGATGAGCGCCGGGAGGACGCAGATGAGGATGTCGGCGAAGAACACCAGTTAGCTGTCCAGATTTGGCAAGACCACACGATTGAAGACGCGATGTCTCAGCAGCTTGAGGCACTTGGTTATAAAGACATTGAGCAGGCTGCCGGGTTTATAAATACACTGAAGGAAAGTCGATCAGTTCTGGCCATGGCGGCAGATACCCGTGGACGTCTTGATAGCTTGATGCCCGTATTAATTGCCGCCTGCGCATTAGTTGATAATGCCGCCGAGGCTTTGGGGCGAGTGCTAAAACTGGTGGAGGCAGTTGCCCGCCGGAGTGCCTATCTGGTGCTACTGAAAGAAAACCCTGTCGCGCTACAGAGTATGATTAAGCTCTGTGCAGCCAGCCCTTGGATTGCAGAGCAGCTCTGTCGATACCCCGCATTGCTTGATGAGTTGCTCGACAGCCGCACACTGTATTCTTTGCCAGATCGATATGAGCTGGAAGATGAACTTCGTCAGCAACTATTGCGTGTGCCAGGTGATGACCTGGAAGCTCAAATGGAAGTGTTGCGTTACTTTCAGCGCTCCCACAGCCTGCATGTGGCGGCTTGTGAGGTGGAGGAAATACTGCCGTTGATGAAAGTCAGTGATTATCTGACCTGGTTGGCGGAGGCGATATTAAGTCATGTGTTGGAGATAGCCTGGGATCAGATGGTCGACCGTTATGGGCACCCCGCTAGTGATAATGGTGAAGAGCCCGGTTTTTTAATTGTGGGGTACGGCAAGCTCGGTGGTATTGAGCTGGGCCATAGTTCTGATCTTGATCTGGTGTTCCTTCACGATGCCAACCCGAACAAGTCTACGGATGGTGATCGCAGTATCGACAATGCCACGTTCTTCATGCGTTTGGGGCAGCGCATTATTCATATCATAACGACGCAGATGACCTCAGGTGATCTCTATGAAGTGGATATGCGCCTGAGGCCTTCGGGGAATTCTGGCATGTTAGTTTCATCCCTTGTGGGGTTTGAAAAATATGAGCTGCAAGATGCGTGGACTTGGGAGCATCAGGCGTTGGTTCGAGCGCGACCCGTTGCCGGCACAAACAGATTGTCGAAAGCTTTTGCCGAGACCCGCCATCGAGTGCTCAGTCAGCAGCGCCAGCTTGAACAGCTAACATCTGATGTCATAGAGATGCGCAATAAGATGAGGGCGCATTTGGGTAGTGGTAAAGCAGAGGAGGCTGGGGTTTTCAACCTCAAGCAGGATGTCGGAGGTATCGTTGACATCGAATTTATGGTTCAATTTGCGGTCTTGGCTTGGTCCCATGAAATTCCTGATTTAACCCGCTGGAGCGATAATGTTCGCATCCTCGAATGTTTAGAGGAGGCAGGGGTTATATCATCTGAAGATGCAGAATTTCTGACGAGAGCCTATAAAAATTATCGCTCCGTTGGTCATCGACTACAGCTACAGCAGTTGCCAGTTGTTGTTAGTGCCGCAGAGTTTGCTATTGAGCGGGAACAGGTATCGGCAGTTTGGCAGCGATTGCTAGGCAGTAGCTGAATATTAGGTCGTTCCGCATTTATTATTTTAGGAGACAGTAGATGTCATTTGCCGATCGTGATGGTTTCATCTGGTTTGATGGCGAGATGGTGCCCTGGCGCGATGCGAAGATTCACGTTCTGACCCATACCTTGCATTATGGCATGGGTGTTTTTGAAGGCGTTCGCGCCTACGAAACACCCGATCAGGGGGCAGCTATTTTCCGGTTGAAAGATCACACCGACAGACTGTTTCGCTCTGCAAAAATCATGGGGATGAATATGCCCTACAGCAAGGAGCAGTTGAACGAAGCCCAGAAACAAGTGGTTCGTGACAATGATTTGCATGAGGCCTATTTGCGTCCTATGGCATTTCTTGGCTCTGAAGGGATGGGTTTACGAGCTGATGGGTTACAGACGCATGTGATTGTCGCTGCTTGGGAGTGGCCCTCTTATATGAGCCCTGAAGCGTTGGAGCAGGGTATTAAGATTCGTACATCGTCCTATACTCGCCATCATGTGAATATATCCATGACCAAGGCAAAGGCCAACGGTAACTACATTAATTCTATGTTGGCATTGCGTGAGGCATTGGAGTCCGGTTGTGAGGAAGCTCTGCTGCTTGATCCAGAGGGTTATGTCGCTGAAGGCAGTGGTGAAAATGTTTTTGTGGTTCGCGATGGCGTGCTCTACACCCCGGAGCTTACCTCCTGTTTGGATGGCATTACCCGAAAAACGGTCATGCAATTGGCCGAACAAGACGGCTATAAGGTGGTAGAGAAGCGTATTACCCGTGATGAAGTGTATGTGGCAGACGAAGCCTTCTTTACGGGTACAGCGGCAGAAGTATTACCTATCCGTGAGTTAGATGGTCGAGTCCTGGGTGACGGTAAGCGCGGCCCTATTACTGAGCAGTTGCAGTCTCAGTATTTTGATCTAGTGCGAGGCCTCCGGGCGGAGCACTCAGAATGGTTGGCGCCTGTAGGGGCAGTAAAGTCTGGTCTCTCCGGATAGACTCCCCGCATGAGCTCCCCAGGAGGCTTCATGGCAGCTGACAAAAAAATTCTGATCATCGGTCCCTCCTGGGTGGGGGACATGGCGATGGCTCAATCGCTTTTTATTCTTCTCAAGCAGCAATACCCCGATGGCATTATTGATGTATTGGCTCCAGCCTGGAGTCGACCCATTCTTGCCAGGATGCCAGAGGTTCGCCATGCTATTGATATGCCGGTGGGTCATGGCAGTCTGATGTGGTCGGCCCGGCGTCGTGTGGGTCGAGAGTTACGTAAAGAAGGTTATGATCAAGCGATCATTCTGCCGAACTCCTTAAAGTCAGCATTGATTCCCTGGTTTGCCAGAATTCCCCAGCGCACAGGCTGGAAAGGGGAAATGCGTTATGGTTTGCTCAATGATCTGCGCGTATTGGACAAGCAGCGCTATCCATTAATGGTTCAGCGTTTTGATGCGTTGGCACTGCCCAAAGGCAGTGACCTTTCCGAGAAACTACCTGCGCCAGATCTGCATGCAGATCTGGAGCGAGTGCCCGATCTGCGTCAGCGGCTTGGTTTGAGCGGTGAGCGAAAAGTTCTGGCTTTGTGTCCGGGTGCAGAATTTGGGCCAGCCAAACGATGGCCTGAGCAGCATTATGCTGCGGTGGCAGCTCAAAAAATTTCAGATGGTTGGCAGGTGTGGTTATTGGGGTCGGCAAAAGATCAGCCAGTAGCCCAATCCATTATTGATGCGTTACCAAAGGCGCAGCAGGATCA
The DNA here is from genome assembly GCA_913062605.1 of uncultured Cellvibrionales bacterium. Classification (GTDB taxonomy): domain Bacteria; phylum Pseudomonadota; class Gammaproteobacteria; order Pseudomonadales; family Porticoccaceae; genus Porticoccus. The sequence goes on along the minus strand of CAJXWQ010000001.1, from coordinate 49,968 downwards.
CTGCCAGAATCTGGCTGGTGTAACGGAACTTGAGGATGCCATAGACTTGTTGGCCGTTGCCGATGCAGTGGTGAGCAATGATTCCGGGCTAATGCATATTTCTGCTGCACTAAATCGTCCTTTAGTCGTGATCTATGGCTCCACTTCCCCAGAGTTTACGCCTCCGCTGAATGAGCAGGTGGCTATTCTCTCGATACCTGTTGATTGCGGCCCTTGCTTTAAGCGGGAGTGCCCACTGTCAGACCCTTTGATGCAGATGAAATGCCTGAATGACTTGCTGCCTGACAGGGTGATCAGTGCATTGAATAATCTATTAGACGGGGGCGCTGGGTGAGGCTGGCCTTCTGTCTCTACAAATATTTCCCCTATGGGGGGTTGCAGCGGGATTTTCTCCGCATCGCTGAAGAATGCACTGGCCGAGGTCATCAAGTCACCGTTTATACACTCAGCTGGGAGGGTGATTGTCCGGATTGGTTGGAGGTGGTGATTGCGCCAGTGAAAGCGATAAGCGGGCCAAGAAAGTATAGGAAGTTTTCAGATTGGTTAGCGCAGAGATTAATGCAGAGTCCTGCGGATACGGTGGTGGGGTTCAACAAGATGCCTGGGCTGGATGTGTACTATTGTGCCGACCCTTGCTTTGAACATAAATCCCGGCATTTACGCCGTTGGTGGTATCGGCTCTCTTCCCGTTATCGACATTTCTCTGGCTACGAGCAGGCAATTTTTAATCCGGGACAGTCGGCTGAAATTTTGATGATTTCGAGTGTGCAGCAAGCACTATTTCAGAGGTATTACGGTACTGAGGCATCTCGCATGACCATGTTGCCCCCGGGTATTAGCCGGAGTCGTTGTGCACCTGAAAATGCAGTTGAAGTCAGGTCGGAGTTCCGCCGGGAATTTAACCTCGATGCCAGTGACCTGCTGCTATTGCAGATTGGTTCCGGGTTCCGTACCAAGGGGTTGGATCGGAGTCTGCGTGGGCTAGCTTTGCTTCCGGATTCGCTGAAAAGTCGTACCCGGCTGTTTGTCATTGGCCAGGATGATCCCGCCGAATTCAAATCTTTGGCCAATAGTTTGGGGGTGACTGAACAAGTCACCTTTTTTTCTGGTCGTGACGATGTGCCTCGGTTTTTACAGGGGGCAGACATTCTGATTCACCCTGCTTATGCAGAAAATACTGGTACAGTATTACTGGAAGCGGTGGTTGCGGGATTGCCGGTATTAGTGACAGATGTTTGTGGCTATGCACATTATGTTGAGGAAGCGGATGCGGGTCAGGTTTTGCCTTCTCCCTTCTCTCAGGATGCGCTTAATACGCAGTTGGTTGAAATGTTGCTGGCAGATAAACAAAAATGGCGGGAAAATGGCCCTATCTTTGCCCGTGAGGCAGATATTTACGGTATGCCGGTCAGGGCTGCTGATGTGATAGACCGAGTGCTGGAGAGATCGGATGCTGGAGAGAAAGTGTGAAATTATTTCTGGCTGAACCCTTTGCATCTCGTTGGGCTGATAGCGATCCTTTTGAAGCAGCATTTTCGCTAACGGGGGAGGTCTACCGGGATATGGGTGATCGATGCACCACCCGTTTTGAATTTGATGCCAAGGCTTATTTTGTGAAAACCCATGCTGGTGTGGGTTTTGGTGAAATTCTGAAAAACCTGCTTTATCTGCGTATTCCCGTACTGGGTGCAGAAAATGAATATCGTGCCATCGAAAAGCTGCAAGAGCTGGGTGTGGATACCATGACACCAGTCGCATTTGGCCGACAAGGTTCTAATCCTGCAAGTGAGAAATCCTTTCTGATTACTGAGGCGTTAGAACCCACCGAACCCTTGGATGAATATTGTAATCCACAGGTGTTGGTTGCGATGAGAGTGACAGAGAGGCGTGCACTGGTTAGGCGACTGGCAAAAGTTTCTCGGATGCTACATGACAATGGTGTTAATCATCGGGACTATTACCTTTGTCATTTTCTGCTGGATACCTCTGATCGTTATGCCGGTGTGCCGGTATCTCAGCGGCCGATTTATGTGATTGATCTTCACCGAATGCAAATACGCCACCGCACCCCTCGTCGGTGGAGGGAAAAAGATTTGTCGGCACTGTATTACTCAGCAAAGCGGGTGGGGTTTGATCAACGTGATGCACTTTGTTTTATCCGTGAATATAAGCAGCAATCGTTACGACAGGCCCTCGATGAGGGAAAAGATATTTGGTCTTCAGTTAGGCTTGAGGCCGACAAGCTCCATAAGAAGGGTATCCGAAAGGGGTATCACAGTTAAGGCAGTGTGTTGAAGGTGTTAAGTAACGCTTTTTACCGTAAGGCACAATTTATCGCAAGGCACCATTTGTCGTAAGGCACAATGTACATGAGTGAGAGTTAGAGTAATGGAAAGACAATTTTTTCATCTAGATGATAGTTGTGCCGAGTTATTTCGTGCCAACGGCCTGGATAGTTTTGAGGCGTTGTGGAATGCCGAGGTCAAGATTGTCGATGACCCCAATGTGGGCCGGGGCGGCCATAGTGACGTGGGCATCTTTTCTCTCACTGATGCTGAAACACAGGTTGAAAAACAGTTTTATCTGAAGCGACAGGAAAACCATAATTGCCGAACATTAAAGAGTCCTTTGCAAGGGATTCCATTGGCGATTAGAGAAGTTCTAAATATTCGTCAGTTAGAAGAAGGCGGCATTTTGACCATGGATGTTGCTTGTTATGGTAGAGATAAGAAAAATACTGATCGAGCAATATTGGTTACTTGTGCGCTAGATGGTTATCAGCCGATGTCTCCATGGTTAGAGCAGACAGTTTCTCCGGTTGAAAGGAAGCATGGTTTACAGGTGTTGGGTAGACTGGTTGGACGTTTGCACGCTATGGGGTTGAGGCATGGTTGTCTGTACACCAAGCACATTTACTTTTCCTGTTCTGAACCGGATGACATAAGGCTTATCGACCTTGAAAAGTGCAAGCGCATGATATCAAAGGAGCGTGGCCCGAAAGAGCTGGCGACCCTGTTGCGCCACACTGGTGAGCTAACACCTGAAGACCGACAGCAGTTTCTAGAAGCTTATATTGAAACCTCTCCTATTCGTTGGTCTCTCCCCACTTTAGAGAAAAAAGTGGCCGATAAAATTATGGCAAAAGGGTAAGTTCAGGGTGGCTGTGCTGCTAACACTTCAGCAACTACAGCAGGCGGGTCAAGGACTGCCAGCACCATTCCAGTTAGCGGTGCCTGGTCATGAAACGCTAGTCTGTGAGGAAGTTTATCGTCATTTACCCGGTAAGCGTCTGGCATTTCGTGCCCACTGGGGTGGTGCGATGGTGTTGGTCAAACTGTTCTTCCAGAGAAAATATTTCGACCGTGAACGAGCTGGGTTGAAGGCCATGACCGAGGCCGGAGTGCCTTGCCCAAAGGAAGTCTGGAGTCTGGTGGATGATGATGGCGGTTATTTTCTTGCCACTGAGTTTCTTGATGCTGCTGTCAGTTTGCAGGCCTGCTATCAGGGTTTGTCTCCCAGCCAGCTAAAGCAGTTACTACGAGATGCGCTGGGCCTGATTAGTCAGTTGCATCGTACCGGCTGGATGCAGGCAGACATTCATCTGGATAACTTTTTGCTTAGCCGGGGGGTGCTCCATGTGATTGATGGTGGTGGTATCGAACCATTGCGCAGTCCTTTGGATAATCTGGGGCTGTTCTTTGCCCAGATGACACCCGACTACGATGAGCTGGTGCCAGAGGTGATAGACGCCTATGGCGACAAAGCTCCTCCATTTGAAGACGTCCTTTCTGCCATTATTCGTATGCGAGAGTGGCGGATTAAACATTATCTGGTTAAAAGTACCCGTTCATGCTCCCAGTTTGAGGTGGCTCGATCACCGGATGCTTTTGTGACAATGGCACGTTCCCAGAAGAGCGACAAGTTGTGCCGGTTAATGGATGAGCCAGAGGTTGCCATTGGGCATGCTCAGTTTCTTAAGCGTGGTAACACGGCAACAGTGGTTAAGGTCTCAGGGGATAGTGGCGACTGGGTTTTGAAGCGCTACAATATTAAGAATTTTTGGCATGGGTTGAGTCGTTGTTTTAGACCCAGCCGGGCCTGGATTTCCTGGGAGAGTGCCCATCGGTTAGAATTGCTCGGTATTGCTACGCCCACACCCTTGGCGATGCGGGAAAATCGCGCCGGACCATTTCGCCGGGAGGCATACCTGGTGACGGAGTGTGCGGTAGGCGACAATTTACAGACTTGGTTGTTAAAGCAGAGTGAAACTCAGGTGCCGGAGTGGCTTAATCTTGAGGTGCACCGCTTATTTGATATTCTGTGGCGCAGTGCAGTGAGCCATGGGGATATGAAGGCCACTAATCTGATTGTCTCGGGTGAGCAGCTTCAGGTGATTGATCTGGATGCAGTGCGGTGGCATCGATACAAGGCATCGTTTGTAAAGGCCTACAGCCGAGATTTACAGCGGTTTATGGATAACTGGCAAGGCAAGACTTGGCAGCATTTCGAACAATTACTACGCCCCTTTGCCCAGCGGGCGGGTATTACACTTATTAATAAAAAGGTTTAACTGTGTCTACAATTGTTCTCGGTATTTCCGGTGCATTAAATCATGACCCCTCAGCCGCGCTCTATGTTGATGAAAAGCTGGTGGCTGCAGCAGAAGAAGAGCGCTTTATTCGCGATAAGCATGCTAAAGGAAAAATGCCTTTTCAAGCGGCAAAATTCTGTCTGGAATATGCGGGTATCAAGCCCGAAGCAGTTGATGTGGTGGCCGTACCCTTTGCACCTATTTCTCTTTTTTCCAAAGCCCGCTGGCACTTTGCCAAGCGCTACTGGTATGCCCCCGATAGAGCTTTAGATGCCCTGTTGAACGGTAATCGTCGTTACCGTCGATATCGTGACAGGGTGTTTTCTCTGTTGCGTGATTTGGGTATCGACCCCGATAAAGTTGAATTTGAGTCCGTTGAGCATCACCTAGCCCACGCCTCTAGCGCCTATCACCTGAGTGGCTTTAAAGAGAAAACAGCCATCATGGGTGTGGATGGCAAGGGAGAATATGCCACCACATTCTTTGGTTATGGAGAAAATGGCAAAATTCACAAAATTAAGGAGTTTTACGATCCGGATTCTCTGGGCGGCCTTTATGGGGCGATTACAGAATATCTCGGTTTTGAGATGCTCGATGGTGAATACAAAGTTATGGGGATGGCGCCCTATGGCGATCCTACCAAGTACGACTTTTCGCGGTTAATTGACTTCGATGGCAAGGATTTTCAAGTTAATACCAAGCTGGTAAACACCGTTGGTCTAAGGCGGCATAAGCAGGATGGTGCTGCGTTCTATTTCAGCCCCAAACTCATTGAGTGGCTTGGTCCCAAGCGTGATGGGGATATCGCCGATGAGCCCTACATTGACTACGCTGCGACCATTCAGGCGTTATTTGAAGAAGTTGTTCTGAAGCTGATGGACCATTACTTAGGCGACATCTTACGTGAGACTGGCAAGCTGGCCTTTTCGGGGGGCGGCGCACTCAACGTCAAGTTAAACCAAAAAATTATTGCTCGGGATGAAGTAAAAGAGCTCTATGTACAACCGGCTTCTGGTGATGCTGGGACGGCTGTTGGTGCCGCGTCCTATGCGCTGATGAAGCGAGGTATTCAGCCCGAGAAAATGGAGCATGTTTACCTTGGGCCGGAATACACTAACGAAGAGTGTATAAAAGCCTGTGAAGAGCACCCGGAAGCCCCCGCTTATGAAGTGATCGATCAAGTGCCGCAGCGTATTGCCAAGATTCTAGCCGAAGGTAATCCTGTTGCCTGGTTTCAGGGGCGAATGGAATTTGGGCCGAGAGCCTTAGGTGGACGTTCCATTGTAGGCTGTCCCAGTTCTTCGGGCGTAGCAGCTCGCATTAATGAGCAAATCAAGTTTCGCGAACGCTGGCGTCCTTTTTGTCCCAGTATGCTTGATCGGGTGGCACCCAAAATGTTCAAGAGTGATCATCCCGCACCCTTTATGACCTTTACGTTTGAGGTAAATGAGGAGTGGAAAACCCGGGTGCCGGAAGTTGTTCATGAGGATGGGACAGCCCGTGCGCAGGCGCTCAAGCAAGAATTTAATCCTCGTTATTATGAGTTGATGGAGGAGATGGAAAAGCTCACCGGCAATGGCGTTGTGCTTAATACATCACTGAATCGTCGAGGTGAGCCGATGATTTGCTCGCCGATTGATGCGTTGAATATGTTTTTTGGCTCGGATTTACAGTATTTGATTATGGAAGATGTATTGGTGTGTAAGAAAGAAAGGCCGCTGGTTTGATGAAATTTTCTTCCCTGTTGTCGAGATTCAAACCTAATGAAAAGCAGTCATTACCATTAAGCTCGAGCCCTCTTTTGGCGAGAATGCAGCAAAAGAGAATTCATGCTCGGCGCATGAGCATGCCAGAGTGTTTTTCTGAAAAAAAAGCAATTTTTATTCATATCCCTAAGACGGCAGGAAAAAGTATTTGTAAAAATCTTTTTCATGTGAAAAGAGTGGGACATATGCCATATATTTGGTATCAGGGGATAGCGCCAAAGCAGTGTTCGGAGTACTTTACATTTTCAATTGTTAGAAACCCGTGGGACAGAGTGGTCTCAGCGTACAGTTACCTTCTACGTGGTGGCGCAATTAAGAGGGATTTTGGGTTGTCTAAAATAGTTAGAAAATATGAAGGGTTTGATGATTTTGTTGGAAAATGGATGTGTAAGGAAAATATAGAAAATCATACCCATTTTATACCTCAGTATCGTTTTATAGAGAACCAGTATGGGGTAATAGATATAGATTTTATTGGCAGATTTGAAACATTGCAGAGTGATATAAATAAGGTGGTTGGTTGTCTAAAAGGCATGCGGTCATCAGTGGTTTTAGACAAAGAAAATCCTAGTGATAGAGGACATTATAGAGACTACTATAGTTCTGAATCTAAGAAAATAGTGGAAGATTTATATTCTAGGGATGTCAGTGAATTTGGTTATTATTTTTAGTTTGATATGAAGAAAAAAATTCTACAGATTTGTCATGGATATTCTCCCCCTTTTGGTGATGTCGCTAGGCAGTGGGCGTGCCTATTTGATGCTAAAAAATATGATCTGACTACTGTTTTTCTAACAGGGGAAAAAAGCGACCTAATAGCTAATGGTGTAGGTGGTAAGGTACTGTTTTTTGAATGTTCTTCCAAGGGTTTGCGTGGGTTAAAAAGAAAGTTGGTAAAGCGTATTAGGGCTCTTCATTTACAAGAACAATATAATTTTTGTGTGGCGCACCGATACAAGTCAATTTATCTGGCTCTATCAGTCAGAGGGCTGAAGGTGGTTGGCGTTAATCATGCCTATGGCGTCTATGATAGGTGGTTTCGTAAAGCACTTGTGGTGCAGAAGAAAAATCAACTGGTTTTAGTGGGCGTATCTGATGCGATAAGGGATGATATTCGAAAAGCCCTGCCAACCTTCCCTCCTGAAAAAATACAAACAATATATAACCGTATAAATATTGAGTCGGTGAAAGAGAGTCAGGTCGATCGGTTATCGGCGAGAGCTTTTCTAGGGGTTGCTGGTGACGGCTATATATTTGGTTCGGTGGGCAGGCTTCACCCAGATAAAGACTATCAGACACTGCTTGCGGGTTTTGCTAAAGCTTCAGAAGAAATACATGATGCCCATTTAGTGATTATCGGTCAGGGTGGCTTGGAATCACAACTTAAGTCTCAGGTTGATGCTCTGGGTATTAGCGATAAAGTACACTTTTTAGGGTTTGTTAAGGATGCCTACCGTTACTATAAGGCCTTTGACAGCTTTGTGTTAAGTTCTGACCATGAGCCATTTGGTATGGTTTTGCTTGAGGCGATGGCGGCGGGGCTACCCATTGCTTACAGTAATTGTGGTGGAAGCCCTGAAGTTGTGGGTTCATTAGGCATCTCTTTCGAGGTGAATAATCCAGAGAAGCTATCTGAAGCACTTTTGCGGCTCTACAGTGATCAGCATAGTGTTGAATGTGATCAGTTAGATCAGTTAGATCAGTTAGATCAGCGAGTCAGTGATTATTTTTCGGATGAGGCAGTTTGTGACGTATTTTGGGGTATGCCTGCGCTAAAGGTATTATTGTCTGGGGATTAAATAATTATTTTTTAGATGGTTTGAGTTGATTTAAATTGGAATGTCTGCGGCAGTTAAATTTTGAAAAAGAAAAAACTAATTTTTATCCTCTCATCAAATTATAGTGGTTCGCATTTTCTCTCTCTTTTGCTGGGGAGTAATATAAAGGCGGAGCATCTTGGTGAGTTAAAAAACCTTGTTAAGAGGCAGGGTGGATCCCACTGTTCTCTTTGTGATGGGGTCGATAGCTGCAGCTTGTTTCATGGAGTTGATGAGCTGCCAAAATCTTGTCTGTATGGGACCCTGTTCTCTCGAGTCGATGATAAAGTTGAGATTCTTGTCGATGCCTCAAAGAAGCCAAAATGGTTTAAAAACTTTGTCGATGATGAGCGTTACGATATACGGTTAATCCATTTAGTTAGAGACCCAAGAGCATTAGCCCGGCGATGGTTAATGCGTTTTGAAGAAAAACACATTGGCCTGCAAGAACGCATTAAGCAATGTCGGAAACACCCCCATAAACTCTTACTCTTTGTCTTTGGAGATTTGCTGACAGTTTGTATTTATAAATGGGTTTCTCAGAATAGAAAGATCGCAAAGTTTGTGAGGAAAACAGGGCTCCCCTTTAGAACAATAACTTACCGTGAACTTGCTTTGGATCCAGATTCAACATTAAAAGGTATTTGTGACTGGGTGGGCCTTGATTACGAGCCTCAACAGAAAAATTATTGGGAATTTGAGCATCATGGTACCCAGAAACATGAATATGAATGGGTGCGAAAACAGGGTGGTGCGCAGTATTTTGATCAGCGTTGGAAGGATTATTTGACCCAACGCCAAGTGCAGCGTATTGAAGGAAGTCATGTAACTAAAAGACTCCTTGGTCATCTGTCATTAAAGTTTTGCCCCAAGGGGCTGGAGTCTATAAAAGGAGTTAAGGATTAAACTGGAAAAAAAGGAACTTAAGTCCTTTCTCAGTGTTGTAATTCCAGCGCATAACTATGCACACACACTACGGCGGGCAGTAGAATCTGTTTTGATCCAAAAAACTAGCGATGTGGAGCTGCTGGTTATTAATGATGGTTCGACAGATAGTACCGATGAAGAGGTGGGCCGTCTTCAGGAAATCTATCCCGGCGAAATCGAGTATATAAAAACAGAAAATGTTGGCTTGTCTGCAACTCGAAATAGGGGCATCGATGAGTCTTCTGGGGCTTACATTGTTTTTTTAGATGCCGATGATGCACTGCTCGGCAATGGGTTGAACGTACTGCGAGAGGGTATAGCTCGAGCACCTCATGCCAAAATGGTTGCTGCAGGTCATATATCAGTAAGTGAAAGTGGTAGCGAGGTCTATCACAGAGGAAGCACAGTACCTGAGGGTTCTTGCCAAAGGCTACGGAGCTACTTGCTAGATAAAACTATAAGCTTATCCAATGGTGCAGTGGCAATGCACCGGGATACATTTGATAAATATCGCTATAAGGAAGAATTTAAAAGTAGTGAAGACTTACCCATGTTCGCATTTGTGTTGGCAAACTACCCTGTAGTTGTTGAAAGTAAAGCTGTGGTAAAAATACACAAGCATAGAGATAGTATGCGGCATAACGTGGATACTGCAAAAGCAGTTGGCGAACTCTTAATTAATGAGATTTTTGATCTTGGGAGAATGCCTGTCTCTGTTATGGGGCTTAAGAAAGCTTTTACTGCACAACGCTATTTATCGATTTCTCGTACCTGCTTCTTTGGGGGGGATTATTCAGGGTGTGAAAGCTATTACCGAAAAGCTTTGTTGGTGGACTGGCGTGTGTTGTTTAAGCTTTCTTATGCACGTAAAGCACTAAAAGCTTGGCGGTATACGCGTAGAAAATGATGCCTGCCTCGTTTTAGTCTTGTTTTTTGAGGGGGTGAGGCGCAAAATTTAAAGCTGGTAGCGGGTAGAAGTTCAGGCTGGATCTGACGGTTCACAGCTAATCACGGCCATACAAATCACGCGTAAATACCTTTTCTTTAATGTCCTGAATTTCCTCGGTAATACGATTCGCAATAATGATATCGCAAGCTTGTTTGAAATAGTCGAGATCATTGGTGACTTTTGAGTTAAGAAACTCAGCGTCATCTAGTGCTGGCTCATAGATAACAACTTCAATTTCCTTGCATTTTATTCTTTCCATAATGTCATGAATGGCGGATGAGCGGAAGTTGTCAGAGTTATGTTTCATAATAAGTCGATATATGCCGACTCGCTTAGGGTTGAGTTTAAGTATGCGGTCAGCAATAAAATTTTTTCGCGTTGTATTTGACTCTACAATTGCTTGAATTATGTTCTGCGGAACATCGAGATAGTTGGCCAGTAACTGCTTTGTATCTTTTGGTAGGCAGTATCCACCGTAGCCGAAAGAGGGGTTGTTGTAATAGTTGCCAATACGTGGATCCTGACTAACACCCTCTATAATTTGCCGAGTGTTTATGTCGTGTTCCAGTGCATATGAATCTAGCTCGTTAAAAAAGGAGACTCGCATGGCTAAAAAGGCATTGGAGAAAAGCTTGATTGCCTCGGCTTCTGTGGAGCCAGTCAGCAACACCGGCACTTCCTTATTTTTTGCGCCATTTTTCAACAGGTTGGCAAATAACTCTCCGTGTGGGGAGCGTTCACCAACAATAATTCTCGAAGGAAAGAGATTGTCGTAAAGGGCTTTATCTTCTCGCAAAAACTCGGGTGAAAATATCAGGTTCTCACAGCCGAATTCCTTTTTTGCACTTTCAGTGTAGCCCACAGGTACTGTTGATCTGATAACGATAACAGCGGTTGGATTAATATCCATAACATCAATAATGATCTGTTCGACTGAGCTGGTGTTAAAGTAATTTGTCTCGTGGTCGTAGTCTGTGGGTGTGGCAATAAGTACAAAATTGGCGTCTATGTAAGCTTCGTATTTTTCTGTTGTAGCCTTTAGATTGAGAGGGTTGTCGCTTAAAAATTGCTCAATTTCGGTGTCTTCAATGGGGGATTCTTTTGAATTGATCAGCGTGACCTTATCGGTTATGACCTCCAGTGCAACCACCTCGTTGTGCTGGGCGAGTAGAAGGGCGTTTGATAGTCCCACATACCCCAAGCCTACAACTACTATTTTCATGTTTTTTTCTCTCAGGTGATGCTCTTTATGGTAGTGAGGGTTCATCATGCCGAATACAGTTTAACAGGAAATAAGTTTATCAATGGGGTGTGGATTTTCTTGTTAAAACCGTGAGAGGACCTGGCATGAAGCCAATAGCCAGCTGAAAATGGGGATAAAGACATATTTGAAAGGGCCGACTTTGTGAGTTTCAAGCTGTGTTTCTGTGGAAATTGAGAGGGGGCGAAAAACTGGGCTGGCTTTTATAAAAACTGGCGTTTATATTGTCTGTTCGGGTTTATAAGCTTTGTGGCTTATACAAAATGGATTTAGGAGGGCCTGTTTAAGAAAATATTCTAGTTGCACCTGTAAGAGTTGTATTTGCGATATGGAACCTCATCATAATTTTCTTGTCTTTACCTCTGCCGGCGATAATTCTAACCTGTATGGGTGGCTGGATGGTAAGCCAAAATTTGACCTGTTTGTTAATTATTACGGTGAACAGAAAAATCGTTACAAAGAATTAACGCTGTATTACATGCAGAGCAAAGGTGGGAAGTTTTCCAATCTTCAATGCTTATATAAGCAACACCCGGGATTTCTGAAGCAGTATCGTGCCATCCTGGTGATAGATGACGATATCATCATATCTTGCCAGCAGATCAATCGCCTATTCTCCATTCAGCAAGAGCGGGATTTGTGGTTATTGCAACCGGCCTTTGATCCCCGGGGAAAAGTAAGTTATAAAATCACCCGTCATAATCCATCATGTTATCTGCGTTACTGCAATTTTGTGGAAATGACCTGCCCACTTTTCAGAACAGATAAACTGCTTGGATTTCTGGATATTTTTGATTCTTGTCTGACTGGCTGGGGAGCGGACTACTGGTATATGAATTATCTTGGAGGCTCATTACACAGGCGGGTAGCTATTATTGACGAAGTTACCTGTATTAATCCTATGGATGAGATGAAGTCGAATGGGCTCCGCGAAATTGACCGCCTGCAATCGAGAAAACAGCGTAGAAATACTTGGCGGGCTCTGGCTAAAAAAAAGAATATTCCGGTACAGGGGGAAAAACAAAAGGTGTATGAAAAGCTAAAGCTGCCTTTCTTTAAAAGGTGCCATCTTATCTTGTCGGGCAGTACAATTGGTAAGAGTATGGGATTCTAGAATATCAACTAGTATCATTGAGAGGTAACAATAACACCATGAGTAAGCAAAAAATTTTATATGTTCTGGATGCTTACCCGCAGATATCCCAAACTTATGTCAAGGTGGAAATTGAAACTCTACATCACGATTATGAATTGGAGATTATCTCGCTTAGAAGACCAGATTACCCATTCAGCAATCCGCACTCCTACCACTATATACCCTCTTACAAAGAAATATTGGCCTTTGCCAGACAGTTTCAGCCGGATATTATCCACACCCACTGGATGTACAGCCAGCTAGAAATCGTAAATCAGCTAGCCAAAGATTTAAATACTCCGTTTACAGTACGCTCTCATTCATTTGATACATTGTGGAAAAAAAGATCTTGGTATCACCAGTTGGTAGGGCGGGGGGTCTCCGTAAAAATACGTCGCTATATTGATATAATGAATGATTCATTGTGCCTCGGTGTCCTGGGATTTCCTTATGTTGTGCCCCGGTTGTATGAGGCTGGTGTTAAAAAAAATAAATTGATTGAAGCTCCTCCGGTGGTTGCTTATGACATGTTTCATAATGAAGAGCCTAACGGTAGTGCCATCATCAACCTGGGTGCCTGCATGCCTAAAAAACGCTTTGAGGATTATATATGTCTTGCTGGTCTGCTACCTGAGCTGGAATTCAATCTGTATGCTTTAGGCTATTTAACGGAAACCATTAAGCAGGTCAACCAGCAAGCAGGCAGTCCGGTTAAAATGCATTTGCCCATACAGCAACATGAAATGGCAGAAAAACTGAAAGACCATCAGTGGATGGTCTATACAGCCGATCCAGTTCTGGCTACCGTGGGTTGGCCGCTGAGTTTAGCTGAGGCACAAGCTGCAGGAGTTGGTGTTTGTATGCGCCGACTACGCCCCGATCTAGAAGACTATCTGGGAGGGGCTGCCATTCTGTACGATTCAGTCGAGGAGCTTGTTGATATCCTCAAAAACCCCGTACCAGAAGAAATGCGCCGCCAGGGGTTCAAGAATGCGAAACGTTTTGATATCAACACGCACATCCATTTACTAACAGATTTGTGGCGGGCTGCTTGAAATTGTTTAAAAGGGAAGGAGCGTTTAGTGACAGTGTAAAGAAACACTAGGAAAGCTTTGAGAGAATAGCGTATGTTCCGGTTTTTCTAGAACCCTGATCGTGTAGGTTGATCTTATAGAACATCACCTTTCCGATGAGAGGCTACCATTGATGTAAACGAGTGGAAAAGTGTAGGGCCCTACCGGTGCAATGTGTAGCCGCTGTTAATTTAGGTGATATTGTTAAATAAGGCAGCCATTTTTTTATGTATGGATGTGAATTCGTCAGCCCCCCTGTATCCATCTATAAATAAGTTTAGATTATTTTTCAGTAAAGACTGATCTTCTTCATAGCGCGCACTGTGCTGAAAATTTCTGAGCCTGAGCTTTTCACAAAGTGGTTCCTTATAAATTTTCATATCAGAAATATCAATCAATCCCAGCTGATTCTCTGGGGTCAGTACGATATTGCCAAAATGCAGAGAGCGAAAATAAATTCCTTTGTCGTGGAGCTTTCTAATAAATTTGCCGAGCTTGCCAGCAAGAATTAGATCAACACCATTTGGCAGATTACGTAATGTGATTCCAGTCAAAGGGTAGTAATGAACGGCAGTGCGATGAATGGAAGGAATGCGGTATACCTCTATAGTTGTAACAGTAGGAACCCCAAGTTTTACCAGCTTAAGTGCATTTTTAGAAAATCGTTTTGAATAGGGTAAAAGCCGGGCACTTGTTAACAGTCGTTTCACTCTGAACAGCTTTAGATAGGTGCCGTTTGCAAGCAGTAGCACCTTGTCACCATAAGCATCGGACTCAATGACACGTGAACCTTCACGCAGTGTTAGGTAGCCTTCTTTTGATAGTCTTTTCATTGTTTCCTCGTCTCTCCATGCGGAATTATACGAGTGGATCCCGTGGTAAGATAGCCGTAAATTGTGAAAGGACAATACCTATGAAATTGGTAGTGTTCATATTTGATAAAGCCTAGGCTCTTATAGTGGGTGACCTGATACTGGACCACTAGTGTATGTTGTTACTCCGCGCATCGCGTAGGAGGCAATCATGCATGTTTTGAGAGTAGGGTGTGGGTAATACCTGATTAAAAGGAGTTTGTGAGGATCATTGTCTATGAGTAAATATGGTGAGTCTGTCAAAGTTCTACAATTGCAGCTAAATTTTGATGTTGCAACAGCATATGTTGGAGAACAAATATCGCGGGCGCTAGGTGGTAAAGATTATTCTGTGACTACGGCTTATCTTCGTGGGTCAGCAACGCGAGGCTTGGGTAAGCCTTTAGAAAAAACACATTATTTTAGATATTCAAAGCAAAGCCTAAAAGGGGTTTTTCGGTGGTGTTCTATATGGAAGCTATATCGGTATATTAAGAAAAATAAGTTTTCAATTGTCATCGTTCATCGGTTTAAAGCTATCCATATGCTGTTATTGTTAAATCGATTTCTTAAAATTCCGGTAGTTTGTATTGTGCATGGTATAGGGGACTACGATCAAAAATATAGACAAAATATTATTAGATCGTTGGTAACAGATAAGTGTTCTTTTGTAGCAGTTTCTAATGAAGTAAAAAAATATTTGATAAATCTGTCCTGTGGCTTCAGCAAGGTTAATACACATGTAATTACTAATGCAATTGATATTGAAAGTATTCACCAAGAACAATTTTCAAGAAATGATGCCCGTGAGGCCCTTGGTATTTCCAAGGGTGTTTTTGTTTTTGGTGCTATAGGAAGGCTTGTGCCTGTTAAGGGTTACGAATACCTTATTAAGGCGATGGCTATGCTGGGGGCTGTGGATCAAGATGTCCAGTTGGTAATTATCGGTGATGGTCGCCTTCGGACTGCACTGAAAAGTTTGATTGAGAAGTCTGGGTTGGAGAAAAAAATAAGACTTGTTGGGTGGAAGGAACAAGCAGCAAAATACGTAAGAGCATTTGATGTTTTTGTTATATCCTCCCTAAGCGAGGGAATGCCGCTGGCGCTGATGGAGGCAATGAGCGGGGAAGTACCTGCTATTGCATCAGACATCCCTTCTCTAGAGGTATTAATAGAAGGTGCCGGTGGCTGGGTTTTTCAATCAGCCAATGAAAGTGAATTGGCATCTGTTATGCGAAATGTTCTAAGAATGAGCGGAGGTGAGTTAAATGAGGCTGGTGAGCAAGCTTATGACTATCTTTTCCAAAACCATTCTCTTGAGGGGTTTTGTCGCAGCTATAAGGCATTAGTGTCTTCTCAGTTAGCGCCTAACTCTTAGAGTCGCCGGACTTAGTAATGCCTGGAAGACTTATATCCATTTTGATGCCTGTCTACAATGGGGAGGCTTTTCTGCGCCAGGCTATGGAATCATTGCTGTCTCAATCCTACACAGATATTGAAGTTATAGCCGTGGACGATGGGTCAACGGATGCTAGCCTAAAAATACTTGAAGAGTATAGGCGCAGAGATGCCAGGGTTAAGGTTTTTTCTCAGGAAAACAGGGGGATCGTCCGCACACTAAATGAATCACTAAGACATGCATCCGGTAGATATATAGCGAGAATGGATGCAGATGATATATCTCGGCCTAGCCGTTTGGAAAAGCAGTTTGAGTATTTGATAAAAAATGATCTCGATATTGTTGGTGGGGGGATTAATCGTTTCGGTATTGGTTTGGATAAGCCAAAGATATATCCAGAGACCGATGCTGAAATCAAGGCTTCAATTTGGACCTTAAATGACACCTTTGCTCATCCGACCATATTGGCTAAGCGTGCAGTGTTGGAAGAGAATCTGTATCAGAAAGACTTTCAGGGGATAGAGGATATGCATCTCTGGATGAGGCTGTCATTAAAGAATGTCCGGATGGGTAATGTTCCGGATGTTGTGCTTGACTACAGGCGTCATGGTGATCAGGCAACCAAGACAAAAAATAAGAAGTGGTATGCGGATAGTCGAGTAAAAGCAATGAATGATGCCTTGGCTGGGAGTGGTCTCATATTTAGTGAGGGTGAAGTGTCCAGTTTTTACCATGCTGTTAGTAGGGGGCAGTCTTTGGCATTGAAAGAGTTTGCTGGTTTTTGGCTTTGTATGAAAAAAATATTATCGCTGACAGTTTTTGATCAGTCTGTAAAGCGTGAGTTTAAGAAAAAAGTAGTGGCCTCATTAATGAGTCGCCCCAGTATTGCCGGGGTGCTAACAATCCTTAGGTTAGTTGTTCGATAAGTTTGTTTTAAGTGTAGGTCGTTTGTTTAGATTTGGAGCGTGAGTGTTTCCTGGCTACTGTCTCAGAAAATGAACACAACATAAATTGTGAGTATCGGGGTAGATATCTGGTAGATGCTAACTATGTCTACAGTAGTGTATTTTTGCCATGTTAGGTGGCTCACATTGGGGGTGATTAGCTTTTGGTTAGCTCATATTCTGTCAGGGTTTCTTCCATGGCGTTGTATTGAAGGTTTCTAAGCCTTTGTTGGATAATTTTTTATCTCACCACCCTCTTTTCATTGCGGAATTATCCCCGTAGACCCTGTGGTAAGATAGCCGAAAATTGTGAAGGATAATACCCATGAAGCTGGCGGTGCCTAGATTCGATAAAGCCCAAGTTCTCGTTGTAGGAGATCTGATGCTGGACCGCTATTGGCATGGCGCCACCTCGCGTATTTCACCGGAGGCTCCAGTGCCTGTGGTGAAAGTGGAGCAGTCAGAGGATCGTATCGGCGGTGCCGGTAATGTGGCATTGAATATTGCTTCTTTGGGTGCGGGTGCTTCCCTAGTGGGTATTGTGGGGAAAGATGAGGCTGCAGAGTCGCTTTCTACACGGCTTCAGTCTGCGGGTATTTATTCTGATTTTCAGGTTTCTGATTCGAAGCCGACCATTACTAAGCTACGGGTTATTAGCCGTCACCAACAGTTGTTACGGCTGGATTTCGAAGATGCCTTCGAAGCAGAAGATGGTGATCAGTTGCCGCAGAAGGCCAAACAATTATTGGGCAATGTTGGCGCACTCATACTGTCAGATTATGCTAAAGGTGCATTACAAAACCCTCAGGAAATAATTTCATTAGCTCGCGAAGCAGGCGTACCTGTATTGGTAGATCCGAAAGGCACAAATTTTGAGCCCTACCGTGGGGCAACCCTGTTAACCCCTAACCTGACCGAGTTTGAAGCTGTGGTGGGTGTTTGCCAAAATGAACAGGCCCTTGTGGATAAAGGGGCAGAACTTCTTGAGCAGCTTGATATTGAGGCACTGCTAATAACTCGCAGTGAGCGTGGTATGACCCTGCTGCGCAAGAATATGCCGGAGTTGCATCTACCCGCCCGGGCGCGGGAAGTGTTCGATGTGACTGGTGCTGGAGATACGGTGATATCTGTATTGGCTGCCGCATTGGCTGCGGGTGAGCCGTTACCAGAAGCAGTGGCAATGGCGAATATTGCTGCGGGCATTGTTGTTGCTAAGTTGGGTACAGCTACCATCAGTATGCCGGAATTACGGCGTGCAATTTCTGAGGAGCAAGGTTCGGAAAGAGGTGTGGTTAACGAGGAGCAATTGCTGGTCGATGTGGCAGATGCCCGCGCTCATGGTGAGCGTATCGTTTTTACCAATGGCTGTTTTGATATTCTTCATGCGGGGCATGTGGGTTATTTGGAGCAAGCGCGAAAACAGGGCGATCGCCTGATTTTAGCGATCAATTCAGATGCCTCTGTTAAGCGCTTGAAAGGCGAAGGCCGCCCTATTAATCCGGTGGAACGGCGCATGACCGTGTTGGCTGGCCTGACGGCGGTGGATTGGGTGGTACCATTTGAGGACGATACACCTGAGCGACTACTTGAGTTGATCAAGCCGGATATTCTGGTGAAAGGCGGTGATTATAGTCGTACAGAGGTGGTTGGCTGGGAAATCGTTGAAGGTTATGGCGGCGAGATCAAAGCGCTGGACTTTCTGGATGATTGTTCGACTACGGCAATTGTAGAAAAGATTCAGGAAAAGTAAGCCCTCAGAGAAGTAAGCCTTCAAGTGTTTGATAGGCGGTATTCTGTCCTATGGGCAGGCTTTATCGATATTGTCCGCTAGATGCTGTGGGTTAATTGTTCCCACAATGGCACTGCTCACACCGGCATGACCAAAAATCATATCAAAGCTCTTCTTAACGGGGTCTTCATCTGACGGCAGTGCTGCATGACCACTTGCCAGCACTTTTTTGATAAATACCCCTTTGTTATGATCGCGGCAATAATCGATAACGGGGACTTCAGTATCATACTGTAGGTTCCAGGTGACCATCACACCGTCAGATTGCTCGGCCGCTAACAAGCCGCCAGCAATGGTCTTGGTCGACATACCAAAAGCCCGAATTTTTCCTTCTGCCTTGAGATCAGCCAAGGCTTCCAGCGTGTTGTATTCCCTGATGATCGTTTCATCATTTCCATCCGAGTGCACCAGGACAATGTCGATCACATCCGTTCTCAGGCGTTTAAGGCTTCGCTCCACACT
The DNA here is from genome assembly GCA_913062605.1 of uncultured Cellvibrionales bacterium. GTDB lineage: Bacteria > Pseudomonadota > Gammaproteobacteria > Pseudomonadales > Porticoccaceae > Porticoccus. Next base: position 31,004 of record CAJXWQ010000001.1, on the reverse strand, counting down.
AAAACGAGTGTGTTCGGGGGTAAAGTCAAAGCGCGACTTGCCGCCTTCAAACTCTTCACCCACCTTGCTACAAATAACCCACTGATCTCGTTGACCTGAAAGCAGTGAGCCCAAGCGCTCTTCACTGTTGCCGTAGGAAGGGGCTGTATCGATGAGATTAATACCAAGGCTGCGGGCCAGACTAATGAGATTGGCTGCCTTTCGATCATCAGGGATGATAAAACCTTCAGGGTATTTCACGCCTTGGTCGCGGCCAAGTTTTACTGTGCCGAGGCCTAAAATGCTGACATCAATACCGGTGCTGCCAAAGGGGCGTTTGGGTAGCAAAACTAATCTCCAAAAGCCGCATCCCAAGGCGTTGGCGCCAAGGGTGGTCGGTCCAAAAATGCTAGTTCAGGTGCGTCCCCTTGGGAAGGGGGCTGTGAATGCTGGTGAAGTAGCTCAATCACTTCGTCAGCCAAGTTGGGTGATAGTGTTAACTTTGTGGGCCAAGCGACAATCATATTCGGGCATTTTTCAGCAACACTGGCAAAGGCCTTGTCGGGGCGAGCAAAATTACGTTGCCTGGGTTCAGCTCGATCTACGGGTAATGTAGCCCATCGAGCCTTGGATAAATCCACCCAGGGCATCAATTCTTCAAGCTCTTTTTTGGCGTTAACGATCACCTCCTCTGATGAGAGGTCGGCACCCTTTTCTGCCAAGCTGCCGCCTAAGTACCAGACCTGCGTACCATCGTCACAGGGGTGGCTGGAAATGGTCAGGCGAGGCGTCGTTTCTGCACCGAGGCAATGACCGAAAAAACGGTGGGGGTAGGTATGTTTGACCATGACTTGTTGCAATGGTCGACGTTGCATTTGGGGCGACTCAATACCTAGTTCTTTTAGCAGGCTCTCGTTTCCTTGACCCGCTGTTAAAACAAACTGCCCGGCTTTCAGGCGGTGGACATGGCCATCGTAGGTGAAGTCCAGAGTTACTTTTTTGTCAGGTAGGTGATGCCATTGAGCTTTGTTCCAGTCGATATGAAATATTCGTTCCCGGTAGTTATCGGCCAATGCTTTTACGACGCTGGGTACGTCCAACACCATGTCTACCAGCTTATAGAGGCTGCCATTAAATGCACTGTGTTGAAAAACAGAGGGGCAGTCCTTGCGGCTAACTTTGGTCACACGGCCACGGGTCGCTTTACTGGCTAGGAAGGTGGTCATTCTGGATAGTGCGCTGGCGCTTGACCACATATAAAAATGGTCACTGAGTGTTGTCGCACCGGTTAAATCTACGTTGCCTTTTCCTTCCATGCAGGCCTGCCAGTGAGCAGGCATATCCGCAATAGCTTCTGAGGCGCCAGATAATGTGCCGCTTAGTGTGTACTTTATCCCGCCATGAATCATTCCCTGACTGGCGACCGTTTGCTCCCCGCCGAGAGCAGTTTGTTCAAACAGTAGGGCATTGTATCCATCGTTAACCAATCTATTCAGCAGCCATAATCCCGCTATACCCCCGCCGATAATGGCGACATCGCAGGTGATTGTTTGGCGGACAGTGTTGGACATAAAGATAGGGTTCCGGCGCGTTGTGTTAGACCCATGTTTGTTAGGCCCATAGTTGCATCATTGCCAGGAGCTGGTTGTGGCCTGCTCAAATTCTTAGCTTTGTACTCTTAGCTTTGTACATGGCGCACTAGTATACCCTGACCATTGGCTTTATGCTTTCGGCAAAACAGGGGAAAACCTCCATTGGCACGTATGGCTCTCGCAATTTATTCATTGTTATTTTATCTGCTGACACCGCTGATTTTGTTGCGGTTGTTATGGCGTGGGCAAAAATCACCAGAATACCGTCAGCGCTGGGCTGAACGGTTTGGTTTTGTGCCGAGCATAGAAACCGGTCGCAAGGTTATCTGGGTCCATTCAGTGTCTGTGGGTGAAACCCTGGCAGCGGTGCCAATGATCAAACAGTTACAGGTGCGCTACCCGGATGCCTTGTTGGTGGTTACCACCATGACACCTACCGGTTCGGCGAGAGTGAAAGCGGTATTCGGCAGCAGTGTTTACCACGTGTACGCCCCTTACGATTTGCCCGATGTGCTGTACCGGTTCCTGAACCGTATTCACCCTGATGTGCTGGTCATTATGGAAACGGAGTTGTGGCCAAATTTGGTGCATCGTTGCCGTGACCGGAATATTCCTGTTGTGGTTGCTAATGCAAGGTTGTCGGAAAAGTCGGCAAGAGGGTATCAAAAGTTTTCGGCGTTAACGTTACCGATGTTACAGCGAATTAATTGTATTGCCGCCCAGCATGAAGATGATGGTGAGCGGTTTTTGGGGCTGGGGTTGAGTGAGCATCAGTTGGTTGTGACCGGAAACATCAAATTTGATCTCAGCCTAGATGATGAAATAAAAGCCAGGGCACAGAGCTTGAAAGCTCAATGGCAGGGAGACTCGAAACGCCCGGTGTTGTTGGCCGCCAGTACTCATAGGGGAGAAGATGAGATTATCCTCGATAGCTTTGAGCAGGTCAGGTTGAGCTTTCCTGAACTTCTGCTGGTATTGGTCCCTCGTCATCCTGAGCGGTTTGATGAGGTCTTCCAGTGCTGCTCCAACCGTGGTCTTCAGGTGATTCGACATAGCAGTGGAGAATCACCTTCACTAGAGGATCAGGTATTGCTCGGCGATACGATGGGTGAGTTGCTGTTGTTCTTTGGTGCTTGTGATATCGCTTTTGTGGGGGGAAGCCTTGTGCCTGTAGGCGGTCATAATCTGATTGAGCCCGCCGCCTGGAAAGTGCCGGTACTCAGTGGCCCACACTTGTTTAATTTTTCGGAGGCATCTCGATTATTGTTGGAGGCAGAGGGAATGGTTGTTTGTGAGGGGGTGGGCGTCATTGCTCATCAAGTAACGGAGCTTTTGCAAAATCCAGTATCAGCTACCCAAATGGGAGCGGCAGCAAAATTGGTGGCGGACAATAATCGTGGTGCGCTGGATCAGTTGCTAGATATTATCGAACGCCAGCTTTTAGAACGCTGAGTTCAGGGTCCAGCCAGGCATTCAGTTGGTAAATATCCTCTGGACTCAATTGGCCCGCGACTTCTTTAAGTTTCAATAGGCTGGCGATGTAATCATAGCGGGAGTTGGCATAGTTGCGGCGAGCTTGATAGAGGTTTCGCTGTACCACTAGGACATCAACGATAGTGCGAGTGCCCGCCTCATAACCCGCCTGGGTTGCTTCCAGCGCACTTTTTGCCGAAATAATGGTTTGGTTTCTAGCTTTCACCCGTGCCGTATTGGTCAGTACCAGTAAATGAAGAGAGCGGGCATTTTGTACCGTGTTTCTTTGAGTGTTGATATGGTTTTCTTCTGCTTGGACAAACTGTTGGTAGGCCTGTCGCCTTTGGGCACTGACTAATCCGCCGGTAAATATCGGTACATTGAGCCTTAGAGCAACTGAGTGACCATCCTGGTCTATTTCGGAAGGGCGGCTAAAGTTTTGGTTGGTATTGAGGTCCCTGCCTTTAAAGTCACTATCAGAATAATCATCGTAGTAGGAGAATGCACCGGTTAGGGTGGGCATGTGTTCATATTTTTTTGATTGAGCATTATTGTCGGCAGCGTTCCTCACGTGCTTGGCAACTTGTAGGGAAAAGTTATTTTGCAGCGAAAATCGCACCCATTCTTCGCGGTCAGCAGGCTCTGGGTTTACGACGGGAAAGTCAGGCATCAGGCCCGACAACTGTTCATGAGACTGTCCTGTAAGTACGGTGAGTCGTTCAAAGGCAATGTCTAGCGCCCCTCTTATTTCCAGGGTGGTTACGGTAGCTTCATCGAATGCAGCTCGCGCTTCGTGTACGTCAGTGACGGGTAGTAGGCCAACTTCAAAACGTTCTCGGGTCTGTTCAAGTTGGCGCTTAATGGCCTTTTCTTCGGCAAGAGCCGTCTCAAGATTTTCCCGTGCTCGCAGGACATCAAAGTAGGTTTCAGCAGATCGGAGAATTAACGCTTGTTGATCGGCAGAAAATTGCAGCATGGCCTGTTGACTAAGCTCCTTTCCTTGTTGAAAGGTAAACCAAGCGGGTAAGTCAAAAATGGGTTGAGTGAGGGTGACGGAATAGTGTCGGGAATCAGTGTCTGTTTCTCCTTCTCGCCCAAAGACTGCTCCCTGACCCAGAACAGTAGTGGAAGAACCCTTTGTTTCAGCCTCCGAGTATTCACCAGCAGCGCTGATTTGAGGCAGCAACCCTGCCCGGCTGATATTTTCTGATTCCGATCCCGCGAGATAGGCTGCTCGGGCTGCTCTCAATTGAGGGTCATTTTGCAGGGCCAGTTCATAAATTTCCGACAGGGAGTCTCCCCAACAGGCATTAGTCAGCAGTATTGATATTAAGCCAATGGTGGCTGACACAAGGTGCATGCAGAATCCTTTTGGGGTTTTTATCTGATGGGGAGTCTATCAGATTTGTCAATACTGGACAGTGAGATGACGGCTGTGTAGTGTGGTTTTATCAAGATTTACGGGGCCATTGAGTGACGCTGCCTGATAAGAGATATAGCGCGACAGATTATGAGCTGCTAAAGAGCGAAGAGGTCTTTAGTGGCTTCTTTAAAATGGTTCGTCTCACGTTACGCCATAAGCTCTTTTCTGGTGGCTGGAGCAAGCCAATAGTACGAGAACTGTTCGAGCGTGGTCACTGTGTGGGAGTGCTACTTTACGACCCAGTTAACCGATTGGTGGGTTTGACTGAGCAGTTTAGAGTCGGTGCGCTTGAACAGGCGGGTAGCCCCTGGTTATTTGAGGTGGTGGCCGGAATGGTTGAAGCGGGTGAGTCTCTGGAAGATGTGGTAAAGAGAGAGGTTCAGGAAGAGGCGGGTATTACAGATACTCAACTTGTTTCTATATGTGATTACTGGGTTAGCCCCGGTGGAACCAGTGAGAGAATGCATCTTTATTGTGCACTGACGGATTTAACTGATAGTGCTGGGTTTTTTGGTTTGGACCATGAATCGGAAGACATTCAGCTTCATATCTTGCCAGAGGGGCAGGCATTTGAGTGGCTTGACCAGGGCGTGTGTGACAACGCGGCAACGACAATTTGTCTGATGTGGTTGCGTATGAATCATGATTCCTTGCCGAGGTAAAAGGTGATGGTTGTTAAGGTCATGCTGGTTGCTGCTAAAGTAAATTGGATTGATTGCCCTTTCGGCAGTTATAGAACTGATGAGAATGTGACAGAGTACCGTGATTAATCGATCAAAAATGCGTTACAAAGTAGACCTCAGTCGGTACATGGCAGATTGCGATGCCAATTACGTCCGCCTGATGCAGTTATTTCCAGATATGACACGGTGTGATGAGCGAAAAATTGGGTTTTGTCACGATGGAGACCATGTTTTAACGTTGTCTGCGTTGGAGCAAACTCGTTATACCACACTGGTTAAGTTTGGCTTGGAATCAGTGGTTGCTGGCGCATGCCCTTGGCTAAGGTTACCAGTATTAATATTGAGGTTGTACCATGATGCTCAAGCAGCAGAAGTGGTGTCATGTGAAGGTGTGCGACATCTCCACCCTCGCTATGAATACCCCAATAAGGACATGCATCATCAGGATGAGAAAGCACAATGGAATCTTTTTTTGAGTGAATGGTTGTCTCACTGTCTTGAGTACGGTTATGACGCAGAGCTATTGTTCGAGGGGGCACCTTAAGTAAGCGGGTTGATCCAACGTCATTAACGCTCTAGAGAGCTAATTAGAGAGAAAAATAGTAACGAGAATAGTAGCGAGAAAAAGTGCAGAAATAGTGTTCTTTTTGCCGGTTATTAATTTGGAAGGGAAGGGATGGAGTCGACCTTACAGCAGCATAAACAGGTTAAGCATAGCGTAACTCGCGTTGTGCAGCTTTCAGATTGTCATCTCGGTGCTGATCAGGACTTTATGTTGGCAGGTATTAATACATTCCACAGTTTCAAACAGTCTTTGTCAGAGATAGAGGGTAGCCAGAAAACCCCCTCTCTCATTGCAGTCACAGGTGATATTGCTAGTGTAGGCAACCAACGAACCTATCAATTGTTTTCTAGTGCCATGTTGTCAAGTCAGTTGCCCTATGCCTGGTTGCCGGGAAACCATGATGATTTTTCCTTAATGAAGGCGTCGGCCCTACAGCCATTTACTCGGTTCGTAGAGTTGGGAGGCTGGGTGGCGATCTTTTTGGTCAGCGCAGTACCCGGTGAGGTTTATGGCGAAATTTCTGACACAGAATTAACCGAGTTGGACGATTTATTAAAACAATATGGGGACAGAAATATTGTGCTATTTGTCCATCACCCGCCGGCCCCTATCAATTGTAAATGGCTTGATCAGCAGCGCATAACCAACAGTGAACAGTTTGGTGATCTTGTTGCTCGGCACAAAAATGTCAGAGCACTATTTTCAGGTCATGTTCATCAGGAGAATGAATCTATTTGGCAGGGGTTGCCCGTTTACAGTGTGCCATCGACCTGTTTTCAGTTTGCCAGTGGTTCTGATACTTTTGAACTCAGTGATTTGCCGCCGGGTTATCGTTGGATTGATTTGTATCCCGATGGTCGTATAGAAACAGGGGTTGAGCGCCTAAACTATGATATGGGGAAGATGGATCGTAGTTGTTTAGGATACTGAGTTATTTAGGGTACTGATATTTAGGCTCTCTTTGTAGGTTCTCATTGTTTCAAAATAATTCTCTGGTTACCCGTTATCCCAACTGAATTAATCTCGCTATAATGCCAGCGCACCCTACATAGTAGAACACCAACAGCACGCCAATTATCGTTATGGTTCAGCGGAGTTCTGGTTCAGCATGGCATTAATTTACATCCATGGGTTCAATAGCTCGCCTGCGTCACTGAAAGCTAAACAAACAGCTGACTGGTTTTCAGTCAATGCCCCCGATATTCCTTATATTTGCCCAGCACTGAGTAACAAGCCAGATCTGGCCATAGAGCAGTTAAATACCCTTGTTGAGAGTACTATTGAGAGCTCTCCCGGTCCTGTTGGATTAATTGGGAGTTCTATGGGTGGTTATTACGCTACTTGGTTGGGTGAAAAATATGGATTGAAAGCAGTCTTGGTTAATCCGGCAGTTCGCCCTTATGAATTTATGTTGGGGTACTTGGGTGAGAACACTAATTACCATACGGGAGAACGCTACATCCTCGAACCACACCATGTGGATGTAGCCAAGAGCCTAAAGGTGGGTACATTAAAAAACTCTAAAAATTATTGGGTACTATTGCAAACTGGCGATGATGTGCTGGATTATCGCCAGGCGGAGACCCTGTACGCCAATTGCGACCTGACCATTGAAAAGGGTGGCGACCACAGCTTTCAGCACTTTGAGCGGCACCTGCCAGCCATTATGGACTTTTTACAACTATCGCCGAAGCTAGCACCGGAACTAGCACCCAAACTATCACTGAAATAAGTGCCAACAATTTTATGAGTAATTACACAGCAGAAGATATTGAAGTTCTGACGGGCCTGGACCCAGTAAGAAAGCGGCCCGGCATGTATACAGATACATCTCGGCCCAACCATTTGGCGCAGGAGGTCATCGATAATAGTGTCGATGAGGCTCTGGCAGGTCACGCTACCAAGGTAGATGTTGTGCTGAATAAGGATGGTTCATTGTCAGTAGCAGACAATGGCCGCGGTATGCCGGTAGATATCCATCCTGAGCAGGGGTTGCCTGGTGTTGAGGTTATCCTCTCCACTCTTCATGCCGGTGGCAAGTTCTCCAATGATAACTATCAGTTCTCCGGTGGCCTGCACGGTGTTGGTGTTTCGGTGGTGAATGCGCTTTCATCAAAACTGGAAGTGACGATTAGGCGTGATGGCAATGTCTATCGAATGGGGTTTGCTGGTGGAGATAAAGTCACTGAGCTGGCAGTGGTGGATACTTGTGGCAAGCGCAACACAGGCACACTGGTACAGTTTCAACCTGATGCCCAGTATTTTGACTCTATAAAATACTCAATTCCCCGATTAAGGCATGTGTTACGTGCAAAGGCCGTACTTTGTGCAGGGCTTGAGGTGACATTTAAAGACGAAGCCAGTGGTGAAACTGACGTCTGGTGTTATGAGGATGGTCTGGAGGATTACCTTCGGGGTGCTACAACCGGTTGGGAAACAGTACCCGTTGAACCCTTTATTGGTAGTTTTTCATCTGAAAGTGAGGCCGTGGATTGGGCAGTGCAGTGGCTACCGCAGGGCGGTGAGTTAACCCAGGAAAGCTACGTCAACTTAATTCCCACTACTCAAGGCGGAACACATGTAAACGGTTTTCGTACGGGGTTATTGGATGCCATGCGAGAGTTCTGTGAATTCCGTAATCTGCTTCCCCGTGGGGTGAAACTAACCCCTGATGATATCTGGGATAAATGTGCTTATGTACTTTCTTCCAAATTGGTAGATCCGCAATTTTCAGGGCAAACCAAAGAGCGATTGTCATCTCGCCAGGCAGCAGCATTTGTTTCCGGTATTGTGAAAGATGCCTTTAGTCTTTGGGTCAACCAGCATACTGAGGATGCAGAACAGTTGGCTGAACTCTTTATTAGTAATGCTCAGCGTCGCCTGAAGGCCAGTAAAAAAGTAGCACGTAAGCGTATTACAGCTGGTCCTGCGTTACCTGGAAAGTTAGCGGACTGCTCTTCGGATAGCCCAGAAATCTGCGAATTATTTTTGGTGGAAGGTGACTCTGCAGGAGGGTCTGCCAAGCAAGCTCGAAGCCGAGAATTTCAGGCGATCATGCCCTTGAGAGGAAAAATTCTGAATACTTGGGAGGTGGATAGTCAGGAGATTCTGGCGTCACAGGAGGTTCATGATATCTCTGTCGCCTTGGGGATTGATCCTGCTTCAGATGATCTCAGTAATCTGCGTTATCACAAAGTCTGTATTTTAGCTGATGCGGATTCAGATGGTCTTCATATCGCCACGCTGTTGTGTGCGCTATTTGTACGCCATTTCCACGCGATGGTAACTGCGGGGCATGTTTATGTGGCCATGCCACCCCTGTACCGTATTGATGTGGGGAAAGAGGTGTTCTACGCCTTGGATGAAAGTGAGAAGCAGGGTGTGCTGGATCGCATTGCGGCAGAAAAAAAGAGCGGAAAAATAAACGTGCAGCGATTCAAAGGGCTGGGAGAAATGAACCCTTTGCAGCTACGTGAAACCACCATGGATCCTGATACGCGGCGACTAGTCCAGTTGACGATTGAAGCAGGAGACGATACCCACCAGACTCTTGATATGTTGCTGTCGAAAAAGCGAGCTGGTGATAGAAAAGAATGGTTGGTAGATAGAGGTAATTTGGCCGATATTTAATTTCGCACTTGTCGCTAAATAGGCTATTAGCCAGGTTAATAATTGACGGTTCCCGACATGACAGAAACAACAGTAATTGATGATGTGGTAGAGAAAACGGCCCTGCGTAGCTATGCGGAGAAGGCCTATCTGGATTATTCCATGTACGTGATTCTCGATCGCGCTCTGCCAAATATAGGCGATGGTCTTAAACCCGTTCAGCGGCGGATTATCTACGCCATGAGCGAGCTGGGGCTTAAGTCTACGGCAAAATATAAAAAGTCTGCCCGTACCGTCGGTGATGTGATTGGTAAGTTTCATCCCCATGGTGACAGTGCTTCCTATGAGGCGATGGTGCTGATGGCCCAGCCATTTTCCTATCGTTACCCTCTGGTGGATGGCCAAGGAAACTGGGGTGCTCCCGACGATCCTAAATCCTTTGCCGCCATGCGTTACACCGAATCCAAATTGGCGAAGTTTGCCGATGTACTGTTGTCGGAGTTAGGGCAGGGCACTGCTAATTGGAAGCCCAATTTTGATGGCACCTTAAATGAGCCAGAAATACTGCCAGCCCGTGCGCCACATGTACTGCTGAATGGTACCACCGGGATTGCGGTGGGGATGGCAACAGATATACCGCCCCATAACCTAAAAGAAGTTGTGAGTGCCTGTATCCGTTTACTGGAAGCGCCAAAAACGACACTCAAGGAGTTGTGTGAGCATATTCAGGGGCCTGATTACCCCACTGAGGCCGAGATCATTACGCCCCGTGAAGAGATCATAAAAACTTATGAAACCGGTCGCGGTAGTCTAAAGATGCGAGCGGTGTGGCAGAAAGAAAATGGCGACATTGTGGCGACGGCACTGCCTCACCAAGCTTCTGGTGCCAAGGTGCTGGAGCAGATCGCCTCGCAAATGAATGCCAAGAAGTTGCCGATGGTGGCAGACCTTCGCGATGAGTCTGATCATGAAAACCCAACCCGGCTGGTGATTGTGCCGCGCTCCAATCGGGTAGACCTTGAAAGCTTGATGAACCACTTGTTTGTGACCACAGACCTGGAAAAGAACTACCGCATTAACCTCAATATGATCGGTCTCGATGGTCGTCCCGAAGTGAAATCACTGGATAAAATTTTGACCGAGTGGTTGCGCTTTCGAGTGGACACCGTGCGCCGCCGTTTGCTGTACCGCCTGGGCAAAGTGGATAAACGTCTACACCTGTTAGACGGTTTGCTGGTCGCGTTCCTTAATATTGATGAGGTAATCCAGATTGTTCGTAGTGAGGACGAGCCAAAGCCGGTGCTGATTCAGCGGTTTAACCTCAGTGACATACAGGCAGAATATATTCTGGATACCAAGCTGCGACAATTAGCGCGACTTGAGGAAATGAAGATTCGCGCTGAGCAAGATGAGCTGGCTGCGGAAAAGGAAAAGCTGGAGAAAACACTCAGTTCGGATAGGCGATTAAAAACCCTGGTACGGAATGAGTTGCTGGAGGTCGCAGAGGAGTTTGGCGATGACCGAATGTCGCCACTCAGGGAAAGAGGGGAGGTGAAAGCCTTTAGTGATACAGACCTTTTAACCTCTGAGCCAGTGACGGTGGTGTTGTCAGAAAAAGGCTGGATTCGCTCAGCAAAAGGCCATGACATTGACCCATCATCACTCAATTATAAGTCTGGTGATCACTTTCTTTGTTCGGCGAAGGGGAAGAGTAACCAAAATGTCATCCTGTTGGACTCCACCGGTCGGACTTATTCCCTGGCTGCACATACGCTGCCTTCAGCAAGGGGGCAGGGTGATCCGGTTACGGGGCGACTTAATGCCCCTTCAGGTGCGACCTTTAATGGTGTGATTATGGGTGATGATATCCAGCAATTACTAATGGCCACGGATGCTGGTTATGGTTTTGTGGCAAAGCTATCAGACCTGCATACTAAGAATCGGTCGGGTAAAACATCGATTTCAATTCCCAAGGGGGGGCGTGTCCTTTCGCCCATCCCGATTGCTGATATTGACGTCAGTTTAGTGGTGTCAGTGAGCAACGAGGGGCGGATGTTGGTATTTCCTTTGGCTGATTTGCCTCAGTTGGCAAAGGGTAAAGGAAACAAGCTAATCAATATCCCCTCTTCCAGGCTACAGTCCAGAGATGAGTTTATGGTAGCTGTATCGGTGATTTCTCCAGGGCAGCAGTTGTTGGTGCACTCAGGAAAACGTTACCTCAACCTAAGGTTGGCAGACCTAGAACACTATCGAGGAGAGCGGGGGCGCCGTGGTAATAAATTACCAAGGGGCTTCCAGAAGGTAGATAGAGTAGAGGTGGCGGGAGCTGAAGAGCCTTAGTATTAGCTCTGGTAATGTTTTTAACGACCAGATATTTACCCTGGCGCCTGTTTTCACTATATTGGGTGCTCAAATCGGGCGCACTGCCCATAATAATAAACCACTAAAGAGGGTCCCAGGATGGACAACAAAATTCTTTTAATTATTGCTTCTCTACTGCTGCCGCCACTGGCTGTGTTCTTGAAAGCTGGCGCTGGCAAGGATCTAGTGATCAACATTGTGCTATGTCTGTTTTTCTGGGTGCCCGGTATTGTTCATGCACTCTGGGTGTCATTGAAGTAAATCTATTCCAGTTCTCTGCCGGGTGGGGTAGTCCCACCCGGTAGCTTTACGGTTAAGTGAAGGGCTACAGCACTTATTATCAATACAAGATGCTGGAAATCAGTGAAAAGACTGTAGTTTTAGTCTTCCTAAACGTATCTGGATTTCCCCCTGAGATAACTTGAAACAGTGTTGAGTAAAAGTGTTGAATAAACAGGCCGCCAGTTGGCGGGCAGGTAGCTCTTCACCTCGTTAGAAAAACGTTGTTTTATGTTGTTCTGGACACCCTTTTGTTGAGGTGGTTTTAACCGGGCTGTTTTCATGGCCGGTCTTTTGGGCTGTCTTTCTGGAAATAGACAGCTAGGCTTTGGCTTAACGGACTACGAATCTGACAAATAACATTTTTTAAGGAGAAAGCTAATGGAAGATATGATGGAAACTGTCGGAAATTTTATTCTGTACTTTGGTTTTAAGGTTCTGATTGCACTGGTTATTTTGGTAGTCGGTAAGATGTTAGCTAAATGGCTCCGTGGGGTTGTGGAAACCGCATTGAAGGAAAAAGACATGGATGTGGCCATCCAGCATTTCGTTTCTGCACTGGTTTATTACGCATTACTTACCTTTGTGGTTATTGCGGCATTGGGGCAGTTAGGTATTCACACGGCATCCTTTGTGGCCGTTATCGGTGCTGCAGGTCTTGCTGTTGGTTTGGCTCTACAGGGGTCGCTGGCTAACTTTGCTGCGGGTGTGCTGATTCTGATTTTTAAGCCCTATCGAGTGGGAGACTTTGTTGAGGTGGCCGGTGTGTCTGGAACTGTCACCAGTGTTCTAGTCTTTACCACTGAGCTCAATACTGGCGACAACAGGCGAGTGATTATCCCTAATGGCCAGACAATGGGTGGCACGATCACCAATTACTCGACCAATGATACGCGTCGAGTGGATCTGGTGATGGGCATTGGTTACGGGGATGATATTGATAAGGCTAAAAAAGTGCTTGAAGAGGTAGTTGCTGCGGATGAGCGTGTTCTACAGGATCCAGCACCCACAATCGCGGTGGTAGAGCTGGCGGATAGCAGCGTTAACTTTGTCGTTCGCCCCTGGGTGAATAAGGCGGATTACTGGGGTGCTTACTTTGGTTTGACCGAAGCGGTCAAGAAGCGGTTTGATGAAGAAGGTATTTCCATCCCGTTCCCACAAAGCGATGTACATATGCATCAGATTGCTAGTAACGACTAAAAGACAAAAGCCCCGCATTGTTGGGGTTTTTTTTATCATCGATAAAGGAGAAAAATGATGGGTATTATTTCTTGGATTGTATTAGGGCTGATTGCCGGAATTCTGGCCAAGTTAGTGATGCCGGGAAAAGATGGTGGCGGTTTTATTGTCACGGTGCTGCTGGGTATTGCTGGTGCTTTTGTGGGCGGATGGGCTGGTTCTTTCTTTGGGTTGGGCACTACCGGTGGTTTTAGCCTGGGTAGTATTGCTACGGCAACCGTGGGTGCCTTATTATTGCTGATCATCTATCGCCAAATTAAAAAATAAACCCGGTTTATACGTTTATGGATAAGGAGACACTATGATGAAAAAGTTACTGATAGTTGTTACATCTCTAGTACTAGGCCTCGGTTCTGCTCAGTTGGTGTTGGCGAAAAAGCCAGACGATGCGGGTAATAAGGGCGCTATGAAAGAGCATAAGTCTGAAAAACATGAAATGCGAAAGAATGATCGTGATGACAAGTCAGACGATAGGTCAGATGACAAGTCAGACGATAGATCAGACGATAAGTCAGACGATAAGTCAGACGATAGATCTGATGACAAGTCCAAGTCGGATAAGAAAAGGACAAAAGACAAATCGCGAGATGACAGGTCCGATGATAGGTCTTCGGATCAGGACAAGCATCTAGGCAAAAAAGCGGATCAGGAGCGCAAAGAGCTGGGTAAAGGTTCTGAGCAGGGCCAAGCCTCTCGCGAAGAGCATAGTCGTAAATGGTGGAATTTTTGGGAATAAACTAGGCAGTGGTGCTGGTGTTATGGCAGCCCTAGTCTGCAGCAAACTGGCTTACCGTTGTTCAAGGGAATTTCTTTCCTAGCGTAAAAAAATGCAGCCATATGGCTGCATTTTTTAATCCAATTCCAATTGATTTTTTAGCAGCTTTAACCGTGCTCGAGATTCTTCATTACTGAGAGCGGGTTTTTCTTCTTTTGCTAATTGAGGCTCCATAGGGGAGGTGAGTTGTCGTCCCTGCGCTATGTCACGGCAAAGGCTGCGATAGTTTTCCTGAAAAGCAGGATAACTGCTTGATTCAGGTTCATGAGACAGGCGGTACCAGCCCGTTTCCAAGCCCGCATAGTAAACGGCTAGATGAGACCAGTTGAAGGCAGCTTTGGGTGAGGGTGCATTGCAGGCTTCATGGTATGCATCCTGTGGGCTGGGTAATCCCTCGCTACTGGTCGAGTCCTCACAGCACTGCAGCATACGGTTGAGTGTGGGTAGGTAGTCGGATGTTTCAATAACCCGTTTAGCACCGAGCAAGATTTGTTCTTCCGTAAAGTACGACAGTGTTTCTAGCCAGAGACGTTTCGCCTGATTCAGTAATTCCGTATCAGCAAATGCACTATAAAACTGGTTGTGGTAGTTCAGCCGAAACAGTGCGAAAACCTGATTGATGGCATCAATCAGGTGGGCCGTGTGCTCAGGTGCTGGCCCAGCTACGGTCGCTGAGTTCGTCGATGAGGTTGCTACTTCTTGTACTGTTTGATCGATGAGGCCGTTGCTGTTGTCCATTGGTTATTACCTGAGAAGAGGCGGATTGCTGACGAGACCATTCCCGTTTCACCTGTTGCAGAAATTTGGTATTCCAAGAGCTATATATTTGGCCGCTGTCTCGCCAGTAAAGCATAAATTCCGGCACCAACCGTTCGGCAAAAGTGCGTGAGATATTTGCCAGTGTTAGAACTTCATAGAGCTCTTCACTGGGCTGCCAATCGGCAGGCAGCAAACGTGGTTCCGAGTCATGCTCCATGGTGGTAGTGAATCGTGCCCACTGCCGTTTCACATGCATGATAAAACGGCTATTCCAGGTATTGGATGCATCACCTCTCTCCACCCAGTAAAGAACGAATTCGGGAATAGCGTCTTCCACAAAATTCCCATTGATGCCTGCTTGGCGAGTAAGGATTTCCATGGCGTCTTGTGAGGGCTGCCAGTTATTGCTCATGGATGCCTGCTGACCACGCTTTGCAGATTCAGTTTGCTGTGTGCGCCAGAGGCGGAGCACATGCTTGATGAATTTAGAGCCCCAGCTGAATTGTGGTTCGTTGCGCTCTGTCCAGTAGGTGATGAATTCGGGCAGCTGAGCGGTGATAAATTCAGTGGGGATGTTGTATTGATCGAGCTGGCGCACTATCTCTGATTCAGGCTGCCAGCTTGGAGCAATGGTTCTTGCGCCCTGTTTTTGGGTGGTCGATAGTACTTGGGTATCCCTTGATACTGCTTGTTCGTTAAAGGCGAAGCGAAGCTCTTCACTCTCGGTAAATGGTGCAGAGGCAATCAGTAAAACACCTTTGTCACGCAGGTTGATCGAAATACGTTGAATGTCCTCGGGACACCAGAAGGGTGTGATTTTTTGTAGTTGGCGCCAGTTGGTACTGAGCCACTGAAAGCCCTTGCTGGATTCCGGTTCACCATGACACACCATCTCACTGAGCGCCTGAAGAAGCACCGCTTCTTCGAGACCGATAGTGGCAGCCAGTGAAGGGGAAATGGCCAAGGGTTTTTCTGGAATCAGGGACATCTGGCCACTTTATCAGAAATTGATTGCCAAGTTTAAGGAAAGCGAGGGGGTGAGATGTTGTTTTCTATTGCGACTGCTGACCGGTACCATGCTTTAAGCAATAACAATAAAAAATGGAAAGTAGATGTTGGAATGGAATCGAAGTACCTCTGGGGGTGAGTTTTCGCCGGTAGTGCTGTGGGCTACCGGTATACTCAGTGGGCTGAGCTTATTTTCCAATGTTGTACTGGCGAAGGACCGCCTGACGGAAGAGGACCTGCTGACAGACCTCCCCATGGTTGTGGCCGCTACCCGTTTGCCACAGCCTGTCACTGATACTCCTGTAGCTATTACCGTGATCGACCGCCAGATGATCGATGCCTCAGGCTTTCTAGAAATTCCAGATCTGTTGCGGTTAGTGCCGGGCTTCCAGGTTGGTTTGAGCTGGAGAGATCACCATACGGTGGTGACCTATCATGGCCAGTCTGATGGCCTATCTAGAAGAATGCAGGTGTTGATTGATGGCCGTGTTGCCGTTGGTTCTCTGTTTGGTATTGTGGACTGGGATAGGTTGGGCATCGTCGTTGATGATATTGCTCGCATTGAAGTAGTTCGAGGGCCCTCCAGTGTTTCATTTGGTTCCAATGCTTTTATTGGTGCCATTAATATTATTACTCGAGGGCCTTATGACAACCCTGGCTGGCGCATGAGTGCGGCGACAGGTAGTCGGGATATGGGCATTACCTCCGTACAATATTCCCATGTCGGGGAAAAATTCGATTATCGAGCATCAGCCAACTACTTTCATACTCACGGCTTTAGTGGTGTGAATGATGAAGCGACTGTTCGTTCGGGGCGATTTAAGGGCCATTATCAGGTATCTGCTGGGACCGCTCTAGATTTTCAACTTGGCCATGCTGAGGGCCCTTGGGGTCGTGGTGGTTTTAGTCTGCCAGTCGATCCAGTCGGGAGTAAAGATGCCTCTGAAAAATACGGAAATTTTAGGTTAACGCAGTCTGCCTCACCGGGCAATGAGTGGTATTTTCAAGTGGGCATGAGCTCTGTTGAAGAGGATGATGAATTTAAAATAGGGTTGCTTTCAGATTTATTGGGCATATCCCCTGCACAGGTTCCATTGGTTTTTCCGGGGCAGCAGGACCAGCAGCTTGTGGGCAGTTTCTACAATTTTGATACCAAACGTCTGGATCTTGAATTTCAGCAGTTATTTATACTTGGCCATGGCCATCGTGCCGTTTGGGGTATGAGTTATCGTAAAGATACTGTTGATGGCATTTCAAATATGGGGAAAGCTGGTCGAGAAACAATGGAAACCTACCGTATTTCTGGTAGTGCCGAGTACCGGTTGTCTCCCCTCTTTTTGGTTAACCTTGGCGCTACTTATGAAGACAATAATCATCATAAGGGGGATCTATCATATCGATTAGGTCTTAACATGACGCTAATTAAAGGCCATGTCGTGCGGTTTTCTATAGCTGAAAGTAGGCGTCACCCTTTTTTGGGTGAGCACATGCTTGATCTTGCGGTCCGCTTTAATGATGGGACTGTTCTTGAGCAAATTCAGCAGATTCCACAGGAGCTTGATTCAGAGAAGCTGCGTAGCTATGAACTGGGGTATGTTGGTAGTTGGATAGATGGAGCATTTACTGTAGATGCCAAGCTTTTCAGGGAAGAGCTTGAGAATGAGGCTGGGTATGTATCAGACCCTGATTTTCCTGAGCTAGTCTCTGTTGTTAATGTGGGTAGCATTGGGTATGTTAATGGCGGTGCTACTGAGATTGTGGGTATTGAAACCGGTATTAAATGGCAGTTAAACAGTCAAACCCACTTATGGTTGTCTTATGCCCTTTCAGAAGTTGATCAACATTGCCAAGCGCTAGATTTCCGTTGTGCCCATAAAAATGATGCCACTCCTCGCCATACCGCAAGCTTGTTAATTTCCCATGACTTTGGCCGTGGTTGGCAAGTGAGTGTTGGCTACTATTATCTGGATGAGATGGCCTGGACCCTGTGGGGCGGTGATATGGAATCTTATGACCGTATTGATATGCGTATCGCTCGAACCTTTAATTTCGGTGGCTCTGATCTCAAGTTGGAGTTGATTGGTCAGAACCTCGGTAGTGACTATAAGGAGTTTAACCAGCGTAATGTTTTTGAAACACGCACTTTCGTTAGGGCGACGGTTCAGTTTCATTGAGCTTGGAGTTAATTGGCAGCCCTTGCCGGTTATACAAATATCACCGTAACACGGGCTTTATTTTTTTGAGCACTCCTGTTGTCAGACATACGTGTAGTTTCTTTTGAAAGAGGACGGCATGTTAAGCTGATGGACATTTTTAGGGGATCCCTCTGTGGTAAAAAAGAAGGCAACTGCCTACGTTTGCAACGATTGTGGTTCTGATTACAGCAAGTGGCAGGGGCAGTGTGGTGATTGCAATGCCTGGAATACCCTCACCGAGTTACGCTTGGGGCCGGTATCTGCTGCAGTTAGTCGTCGCAGTGCCGGGTTTGCCGGGGCCGTTGATGGTGCGGTGAGCACGCTGGCAGAGATTGCCTTGGATGATATCCCCCGTATAGGCACGGGCACCGCAGAGCTGGACCTGGTGTTGGGTGGGGGGTTGGTTCCCGGCTCCTGTATCTTGGTGGGGGGTGAACCTGGGGCAGGGAAAAGTACCTTATTACTGCAAACACTCTGTCAGTTGGCTGAAAGTCACAAGGCCCTTTATGTCACCGGTGAGGAGTCGCCCCAACAGGTTGCTATACGCGCTAGTCGCCTCGGGTTACCCACGGGAAAACTACAAATCATGGCGGAGACATCGGTAGAAGCCATCTGTGCTACTGCCGAGCAGCTACAGCCGAAAATTCTGGTAGTAGATTCCATTCAGGTGGTACACCTGGATGATGTTACATCTGCACCCGGCAGTGTGTCCCAGGTTCGAGAGAGTGCGGCCATGTTGATTCGCTATGCCAAGCAGACCAACACGGTACTCTTGCTAGTTGGCCATGTCACAAAGGATGGGAGTCTTGCAGGCCCTAAAGTTTTGGAGCATATGATTGACTGCTCGTTGATGCTGGAAGGTTCCAGTGACAGCCACTTTCGCACTCTGCGCAGTAACAAAAATCGTTTTGGCGCTATCAATGAGCTGGGTGTATTTGCCATGACGGATAAGGGGCTGCGGGAAGTGGCGAACCCTTCGGCTATCTTTCTACAGCGTAGTGATGAGGTTGCCTCTGGTAGCGTAGTCATGGTGGTTTGGGAGGGCACTAGGCCTTTGCTGGTAGAGTTACAGGCGCTGGTAGATGACAGCCACTTGGGTAACCCTCGTCGGGTAACAGTTGGTCTGGAACAGAATCGCCTGGCAATGCTTCTAGCAGTATTGCACCGTCACGGCGGCATTATGGTGGGTGATCAGGATGTATTTGTAAACGTAGTTGGGGGTGTCAAAGTCTTTGAAACCAGTGCCGACCTGGCATTGATCCTTTCCGTTATTTCCAGTTTCCGCAATCATCCATTACCCAGAGACTTGATGGTGTTTGGTGAAGTGGGTTTGTCTGGTGAGATTCGCCCTGTTCAAAATGGACAGGAGCGCCTTAGAGAAGCGGCCAAACACGGATTTAAGCGAGCTATTGTTCCGGCAGGAAATGTGCCGCGTCAGCCGATCAAAGGCATGGAGGTTATCCCAGTTCGCAAGATAACCGATGCGCTTCAGGCGCTCGATTAGTATTTTTTAGCAGTCATACACGTCACCCTCTTTATCGACACTTTTCTTTCCCTTCATTGACATTACTGCGTGCTGGGCGTAACTTCCTCCACCTTGCTAATGCAATAGGTTCTCGGCACGCAAGTCAGTGTGTCGGGTTAAACGGGAAATCGGTGTGCTTTAAACCCCAGCTTTTCAGAGGGTTGGCGATTCCGATACTGCCCCCGCAACGGTAATTGAGTGAGTCTACCTGCCAATAGGCAATCAGTAGGCTCAAGCGCTAGATCACACAGCCACTGTGTTACGACATAATTATTTATGTCATGGCATGGGAAGGCGATTTAGCAGGGAAACCGCTCATGAGTCCGGAGACCGGCCTGTCGCTATGCAGACGAACCGCGGGGTGCGGTTGCGCTGGTTTTGACAATCGTGTTGTCTTTCCGCCAATTTCTCCTTCGTGGGTATTTTTTACTCAAGATGCGTTCGGGGCTGAACGCCGGAGAAAAATTGATGAAATACTTTGCCCTTGCCAGTTTTCTGGTAATTTCTGCTGCGACTTATAACAATCACGCGTATGCACAACAGACTGAAAATGAATATTCTAATTTACAAGAAGTCGTTGTTACTGCTTCGCATCAACCCATTAGCCTTCAGCAATCGGGCAATGCCATAACCGTTATTTCGGCCAAAGATATAGAAAACTCTCACGCCACCATGGTTAGCGACTTATTGCGTGATGTGCCGGGATTAGCGGTCAATAGAAATGGCGTCCTTGGATCCTCAACACAACTGAGAATACGTGGTGCTGAAGCCAATCATGTATTGGTAATGATTGATGGTGTGGAGGTGAACGATCCTTCTCAAGGAGATGAGTTCAACTGGGCACACTTGCCAGTGACCGGTATAGAGCAGATTGAAATTGTTCGTGGTCCTCAAAGTGCATTATGGGGTAGTGATGCAGTAGCTGGTGTGGTGAATATTATTACCCGAAAAGCGGATAAGCCGCTGCAGGGTAGTGTTTATTCTGAAACAGGCAATCACGGAGCTAATCATACCGGGTTTCAGTTGGGTTCCAGTGGAGATAGCTACCATATTAATTTGAGTGGCTCCCATGTTTCAGCAGATGGTGAAAATATCTCCCGTCATGGGGGTGAAGAAGATGGTTACAGAAATACAACTGCAAACCTGAATGCTGGTTGGCAACCTTTGGATAACCTGTCTTTTACCTTGACTGGTCGCCAGACTGAGGGTGAGAATGAATTTGATGAGATAGATTTTTTTGTGACCGGTTTACCTCAGGATGCAGATAAAGAGTCTGAGTTTCGACAGCGTTTTGGTCGGCTTCAGGCTGAGTTGTCTCTGTTCGAAGATCATTGGAAACAACGGGTGGCCGTATCAATCAGTCGTCATAATAATGATGAGTTTACCGATGGCAGCCTGACAGGTGATAAGTCGGTACGTAAGAAACAATATAGTTACTTGAGTACGGTGAACTGGGCAGAGAACACTCAGCAATTATCACTTTTGGCTGAACATGAAACAGAGGACTTTAGCCAGCGAGGGGAAGCGCAGCCCTGGGGTGACCCCAATCAGGATCGTAACAGAAGAACTGACAGTCTTGCTTTAGAGTACCGCGTGACCCTATGGGATGACCTGACACTGGCGGCCAGTGTTCGCCATGATGATAACGACGAATTTCAAAATGCAAATACCCGTCGGTTTGAGGTCAGCTATACACTTCCTAATGGTGACACTCGGTTGCGTGCCACCTACGGAACAGCTATTAAAAGCCCAACCTTTACTGAACGTTTTGGATTTTTTACAAATTTCCAGGGTAATCCAGACTTACAGCCGGAAGAATCCAAAAGCTGGGAAATAGGCATTGATCAAACGGTATTGGATGGCAGGATATCCCTTGGACTGACCTACTTTAATGCCAAGTTAGAAAATGAAATTAATGGCTTTGTTTTTGACCCAATGACCTTTGCTTTTACTGCAGAAAATATTAATGGTACCAGTGATCGCCAGGGTGTAGAGGCGGCCTTGGATGCGAGCCTGACCGAGACCCTGGGCTTGAAGGCCAGTTACACTTATACCGATAGCACTCAACCAGATTCAAGTATTGGTCGTGATGTGGATGAATTGCGCCGGCCTAGCCATCTTGGCAGCGTCAGTCTGAATTGGTCGCCAACAAGTCAACTCAATGTAAACCTGAATGCTCAGTACAACGGTACTCAGGATGATATTTTCTTTCCGCCCTGGCCGCAGTCCTCTCAAGTATTAGAGCTGGATGATTACACGCTGTTGAACTTAACAGCTAACTACCAAATGAATAAGCAATTGTCGCTCTATACCCGTTTGGACAATCTTTTGGATGAGAATTATGAAGAAGTTTACGGCTTTCAATCTCTGGGTTTTGGCGCCGTTGTGGGGGTTCGCTATAACTTTGCACAATAACCATTTTACTTAATAACTCTTGATACTTGTTGGGGTGGTATGCCGTGGCTGATTTGAGTGCAGATGTTCGAACCAGAGTGCTTCTCTCCTGGAGTAGCGGCAAGGACTCTGCATGGGCTCTTTACCAGTTGCAGCAGGACCCCAAGATAGAGGTGGTTGGTTTACTGACCACCTTCAACCAAGCATTTGATCGTTCTGCAATTCATGGTGTTCGCCTGGAGCTTGTTCGGGCCCAGGCGCAGGCTGCGGGATTGCCATTGTTGGAAATCCCTCTGCCTTGGCCTTGCAGTAATGAGGCATATGAACGAGCGATGGCTGAAGCACTGGATCGCGCTAAACGTGAACTATCTCCGGATGCTGTGGCCTTTGGTGATCTATTTTTGGAAGATATCCGACAGTACCGGGAGGAACGCATGGCTAATACTGGCCTAGAGTTATTGTTCCCAATCTGGGGGATACCTACCGATGAGCTGGCCGGGTATATGATTGAGGCTGGTTTGCAGGCATATGTCACCTGCCTTGATCCTAGTAAAATGCCAGAGGTCTTATCGGGGGCCTCGTTTGATAAGGATTTCATCAAAAAACTGCCGAGTTCCGTAGATCCTTGTGGTGAGAATGGTGAATTCCATACCTTTGCCTGGAATGGGCCTATGTTTCAGAAGCCTGTGACGGTCATACAGGGTGAGACCGTTACCCGTGATGGGTTCGTCTACACTGATTTTATAGGTGCACCACAATGAAGATTGTTTCCTTGCTGCCTAGTGCTACAGAAATTATTTGTGGCATTGGCCTGCGCGACCAACTAGTGGGCGTTACTCACGAGTGCGATTACCCTGAAGATGTAGAGGGCTTGCCGGTTGTAACTAGATCGAGGATTCCCAAAGGGCTGCCCAGTAATAAAATTGATGCCATCGTACGAGGCCAATTAGAAACAGACAGTGCGCTGTACAGCCTTGAAGAAGAGGTGTTGGTATCATTGTCACCAGACTTGATTGTGACCCAGTCACTCTGCGATGTATGTGCTGTTTCGGCGGATGAAGTCACATCTGTTGCTTGTCAATTACCGGGAAATGCCAACGTCATTAATTTGGAGCCCACCTGTTTGAGTGACGTGCTAGAAACTATTTTGGTGGTGGGTGATGCGGCTGACCGATCAGTTGAGGCGCAGGCTTATTTTGACAGTTTGACCCAGCGGATTGAGGCCGTGGTTCAACGTACAAAACATATTGGCCATGATTTACGTCCCAAGGTAGCTATTCTTGAATGGCTGGACCCCCTGTTTGATGGTGGTCACTGGTATCCGGAATTAATTGAAATGGCCGGTGGCACACCTTGTTTTGGTCACAGGAATAAGCCATCTTGCAGTCGCTCCTGGGAAGACTTGATGGCTGCGCAACCGGATGTGATTTTAGTTTCTTTGTGTGGCTTCAATTTGGAGCGCACCGCTAAGGATATTCCTTTACTGACGGGTCAGCCTGGGTTTTCCAAGTTGCCAGCAGCTCAAAACGGTCAAACTTATATGGTTGATGGCAATTGTTATTTCAGTCGGCCTGGTCCACGTTTAGTGGATAGTCTGGAAATTCTTGCTAACCTGCTCCATCCTGAGGTGCACTTCTTGCCAAAAGGGGTGCCTTCGGCCATAAAATGGTCGGCAGAAGCTTGAGGGTTAAAACGTGACTGATACGCACCAGAAAGACAAGCACCAGAAAAAAATGCAGAAGCTCAAGGACAGTGTTGACGCAGGCATTGAGGCCGCTGATTCTGAGCGTGGTGTAATAATTTTGCTAACCGGTGATGGCAAGGGGAAAACCAGTTCCGCTTTCGGAATGGTGATGCGTGCATTGGGTTATGACTATAAGGTAGGTGTTGTTCAATTTATTAAAGGTGAGCAACTGTCTGGAGAAGAGTTGTATGTGCGAGATAAGTGCCCACAAGTAGATTTTTACCAGATGGGCACAGGCTTTACCTGGAATACTCAGGATCGAGAAGCCGATATCGAGGCTGCAGAAAGAACCTGGGCTGTAGCTGAGAGGATGTTAAAAGACGACAGCTTCCATTTGATTGTACTGGATGAGCTTACTTATATGCTCAGCTTTAAATATCTGGATGAGGATAGGGTGCTTCACGCTGTGCGTAACCGCCCAGCGAATCAAAGCGTGGTGATCACTGGCCGGGGCGGAGGCTCGAGTCTACAGGAGCTGGCTGATACCGTGTCTGAAATAAAAGATATCAAGCATGCCTACAAGTCCGGTGTTATGGCTCGTAGAGGCGTAGATTTTTGATCACTAAGTAACCTAAAGAGCAATTATTTTGCGCCGTCAGTCCCCTTTTCAATTTATTCTTATTGCCAGCCTTATCTTGGTCTTGGCCTTATTTTTAGGGTTATTGAGTGGGGCGGTAGATATCCATCCGTCAAAGTTGCTGGGGTTGTTTAGTCTGAGCAATATGGATATGGACCACCGCATTCTTCAAACTATTCGTTTACCTCGTGTTTTACTGGCTGCGCTGGCTGGAGCTTGCCTGGCCAGTTGTGGTGCCATCATGCAGGGATTATTTCGTAATCCATTGGCAGACCCTTCTTTGATTGGAGTTTCCAGTGGCGCTTCGGTCGGTGCCAGCTGTGTGATATTTTTTGGTGGCGCTAGCTTGGTCGGTAGTGGTGTTGGTTTGCCCGCTATCACCATTGGGGCGTTTGTTGGCGGGCTGGTGGCCACTAGTGTCGTATATCGATTGGCAACGTCCTCTACAGGCACCTCTGTTTCAACCATGTTGTTGGCCGGTATCGCCATTACTGCGCTGGCTGGCGCCACGACTAGCCTGTTTAGTTTCTTTGCCGACAATGAAATGTTGCGCCGTATTAGCCTTTGGCAAATGGGCAATTTGGATGGTGCAGATTGGTCGCGGGTAGCGACTCTTGCATTGGTAGTGGTTCCATTGATGTTGGTATTACCCAGAGAGGGGCAAGCGCTTAATGCAATGTTGTTAGGCGAGTCAGAGGCTCGCCATCTAGGCGTTGCTGTAGAACGCCTGAAGAGGCGATTAATATTGCTAACTGCTTTGGGTGTGGGCGTAGCCGTTGCGGTATCGGGTGTGGTGGCCTTTGTTGGGCTGATTGTTCCCCATCTGGTGCGGTTGCTCATTGGCCCAGACCACCGCTATTTGATTCCTGGGTCTGCCATTCTTGGGGCGGCGCTGTTGTTGCTGGCGGATACTGCTGCTCGAACGTTGATGTCTCCAGCTGAGCTGCCAACAGGCGTTCTCACGGCCTTGTTAGGCGCGCCTTTTTTTGTAGGTTTACTGCTTCAGCAGCGCCAAAAACGGGTGGGTTAACTGATGCTTGAAGCCCGTCAGCTATCACTATCTATTTCTGAGTTTGCCCTATTGCAGAATATCGACCTGCAAATTAACCCCGGTAAAGTGACTGCTATTCTTGGCCCCAATGGTGCGGGTAAAACCAGCCTCTTGAGGCTGTTGACCGGTGAATCCCTCCCGTCGAGCGGTGAGGTCATTTTCAACGGAGTCCCTCTCAGTCAGTGGCAACCAAAACAACGGGCTAAAATACTGTCGGTGTTACCTCAGGGGTCGCAGTTAAATTTCCCATTCACTGCTAGGGAAGTCGTGATGATGGGTCGTATTCCCCACGCCACGGGTTTGGTCAAAGATGCTGATATTGTTGATGCTGCACTTAATGCAGTAGGGGGCAGTTATCTGGATAAACGCTTCTACACTCAAATGTCCGGGGGTGAAAAACAGCGGGTACAGTTGGCTCGGGTGTTGGCTCAAATTTGGGAGACAGATGTAAGTGGCGATCGCTTTCTGATTTTGGATGAACCCACCTCTGCTTTTGATCTGGCACACCAGCAGCTTACCCTGAAAATTGTTAGAGATTTCGCTTGCCAGGGAGTTGGTGTGCTAATGGTTATTCATGACCTCAATCTGGCCGCGGGATGTGCTGATCAGCTGGTGGTGCTCAATTGTGGACAGATTGCTGCCCAAGGTACGCCAGAGGCTGTGCTGACGACCACGATGATCCAAGAGGTATTTAATGTGGATGCCTCCATTGGTGTTCATCCCAAGACGGGTTCACCGTTGGTTATTGTTTAACATGAATAGTCGGGGTTACTTGTCCGTATTACTGGTGCTGTTTTCGGTAAGCACATCAGCAGAAATCGTTATTAAAGATGATGTAGGGCGAGAGCTTGTATTGTCGAAGCCGGCCCAGCGAGTGATTAGCTTGGCTCCTCATCTCACTGAAGTGGTTTATGCGGTGGGTGGTGGCGATCAGATGGTGGCCACCGTCGCCTGGAGTGACTTTCCGGAAGAGGCCAAAGTGTTGCCGGTTATTGGTTCTAACAATAAAATTAATTATGAAGCCCTGCTGTCCTATAATCCTGATCTGGTGTTGGTATGGCATAGTGGTAATGGTGATGGGGTTATTCAAAGGCTGGTGTCACTTGGACTGAATGTCTTCGTCAATGAACCGCGAAATCTAAACAATATTCCGGCAACGTTACATAAAATTGGGCATCTTATTGGTCGAGAGATAGAGGCGGAAATAGTCGCACAGCAATTTCAGGCCTCACTGGAATCTATTCGACAGCAATATGAGAATGCTCGTACGGTAGATGTCTATTATCAAATTTGGCAATCGCCGCTGATAACCTTCGGTGGTGATCATCTGGTATCTGATGTGCTCCGCTTATGTGGTGCAGATAATGTCTTTTCCAATGTGGGGCCTTTAGTGCCTAGAGTAGGTGTGGAATCGGTATTAGCGGTTGACCCTGAAGTCATTATCGTTGGCCAATACACGGAAGTTGAAGCCGCTTTCGATGGTTGGCGGCAGTGGCCGCAGCTTCGAGCGGTAGCGCGGGATCATCTATACAGAGTTGATCCCTATTTGCTTCACCGTCACACACCGCGGATTGTCCAAGGTGCTCGTCAATTATGCGAGGCTATTGATAAGGTGCGATAAAGGACAAAATTCTAGACAATAAAAAACCGCCTTTCGGCGGTTTTTTATTGTCTAGAGAAGATTAAAGATCGTAGCCTCGTTCATCGTGTTGCGACAGATCCAGACCATAGGTCTCTTGTTCAGCATCTACCCGCAGGCCGACCATCATATCTACCAGTTTCAATATCACGTAGGTGATCACAGCGGTATAGATCAGTACGGAAACCACGCCAATAAATTGCACTTTCAATTGAGCCAGCATGGCCATACCTTCGGCGTAGCCTTGTCCACTGAAGACGCCCAGTTCTGCAGAGGCAAAGACACCGGCCAGTAAGGTGCCCAAAATGCCACCTACACCGTGTACAGGAAAAACATCCAGTGAGTCATCAATCTTAAATTTCTGTTTGATAAGCTGGGTGGCATAGTAACAAACAATACCGGCAGTAAAGCCGATGATCAGAGCGCCACCTGGGCCGACAAATCCAGAGGCTGGAGTGATGGTACCGAGCCCAGCCACCATGCCGGTAACAATACCCAAAACTGAGGGTTTTCCGTATTTAACCCACTCCATCATCATCCACGCCAGGGAGCCAGTAGCGGCAGAAATATGAGTGACCAGCATGGCCATCCCTGCATCACCGTTGGCGGCCAGTGCTGATCCAGCATTAAAGCCAAACCAGCCTACCCAGAGCATACCGGCACCAGTGATGGTCATGGTCAAGTTGTGTGGCGTCATGGCGTGTTGCTGGAACCCTTTGCGGTTACCCATCACCAGTGCCGCAACCAATGCAGCGGTACCTGCCGTAACATGTACTACGGTGCCACCCGCAAAATCCAGAAGCCCCATCTCTTGCAGCCAGCCGCCGCCCCAAACCCAATGGGTGATAGGGACGTAAACCACCAGCAACCAGATGCAGCTAAAAATAAGTACGGCGGAGAATTTAATTCGCTCAGCAAATGCCCCAATAATGAGCGCCGGGGTAATAATGGCAAATGTCATTTGGAACATGGCGAAGACAGATTCAGGGATATCACCTGCTAGGGTATCTTCCATGACATTGCCCAGCATGAAGTTGTCAAGACTGCCAATCCAGCTGTTCATTGAGCCGCCATCAGTAAATGCCAGGCTGTATCCACAAATTAGCCATATCAGAGAGGCGGCACAGGTGATAGCAAAGCACTGCATCAGTATCGATAGAACATTCTTAACGCGAACCAAGCCACCGTAAAAAAGGGATAGGCCGGGAATGGTCATAAACAGAACCAGCGCTGTTGCTGTGATGATCCAGGCAGTGTTGGCCCCATCAAGGCCATCCGCATGCCCCAAAGTGGGAAGCATTAGGCCCAGTAGCAGGGCATGGAAGGCAAAATTTTGGTTGAGACGTTTCAGCATGGTTGCACCCTCTTTTTATGCACTATAAAAGTGCAAAAGAAATCTCCAGCTTGGTTTCTGGCACCAATATGGAGCGATTCTTGTTGATTGTTGGCCGCTATTGGGCTTTTTTAAAGCATTCTCTGAAAGTACCGCAAATGCTGTGCCAGAAATGATATAAAAATGGTTATTATTGGCACCTGATATTGTTTTTCTGCAGAGCAGAGTATGGAGTGGAGGTTATTGTTGACTGTTTTTGGTGCGCTCCTGGTAGAAAGGAAATGCGGCAGTGGTTCTATGATGAGAATATACTTGTATTGATTTTATTTGGTGTAATGAACTTTGGTGTAATGGAGAGTCCCGATGACCAATGAAGAGCTTCAAAAACGGCTTGATGAATTACATGGAGAGCTGGAAAAAGCCAGTACTCTGGGATCTGAAGAAAGAGATTTGTTCAGTCGATTGATGTCAGATATTGTCAAGATTGCACAGGGTGAGGAGCCTGAGGACAAGCCGAAGGAGACTCTCCGAGATCAGCTTGAACACAAAGCCAGTGATTTTGAGTCGGGGCACCCTCGTTTAGCCGCAGTGATTCGCCAGGTGCTGGATTCCTTAAATAAAATGGGTATTTGACGTACTAATTATCGAGATGTAATCAAGGAGGGTTGGTTGTGATTAGACATTTTGGCTATGGTTTTCTGCTGATAGTGATATCGAGCACGTTGGGTTGTGCCACGAATGATGAGGAGGATTCCTATATTGGGTGGCACTGTTCAGGGGATAAGAGAAACAATGATTGGACCTGTGAGCAGCGCAGGGTCAAGAATGGTCAGATTGTTGATGAGCCAATCCAGGATACAAAAACAGCTTCGGCGGTGGATGATAACCGTGAATCGGAAAAGACAGAATTAGTGTATGCCGGGATCCCGAATCAAAGTTGGCGTAAGCAACTTCCTACGCTCACTAATGCTAAAGTCATGACAGGCATTCCCGGGGAACGCCAAAATAACCTTAAGGCATTACCTCCGAGGCAGCCTGAGCCTGTCTCCAGTGTTGTGGCGTATCCTCTGACTAGCGGTTCTGATTCGATTACTGCCAGTGAGTCGGCGCAAACAGATACGGCAACAGTTGTACCAATAAGTGACCCGGTAACAGACCAAGGCCAAGTTACACCATCCACGCTGTCTGGTTTTACATTACAGTTGGGTGCATTTAAAACCAAAGAACAGCTCCAGAGTTTCATCAGCGATAACAGTCTTGAGAGTTTGTCGGTGAGTCATATTCAAATCTCGTCTGATCAGGATATCTGGCATGTGCTTACGTGGGGTGAATTCGAAACGCCCGCTGAAGCTTTGCAAGCCTGGGATCAGCAGGTGGTTAATTATCCCAAAATTGAGCCGTGGGTTCGTCCCTTAGGTTCGCTACATGGGGGTGGCGCTCCACAGGAGTCCTGAGTAATGACCGAGCATAGGCCTGAAAAGCTCACAGTTTATTATGATGGAGCATGCCCGAGCTGTGTGCGAGATAGGCGCAACTATGAAAGGTTGGCTGGTGAAAACAGCAATGTCTGTTGGCTCGATATTACTGGCAGGGAAGATGAATTGCGTGCCTTAGGGATAGACCCCAAAAAAGCATTAACCGAATTACATGTCTCCGATGAAAGAAAGAATATTATTTCAGAAGTTGATGCTTACAGAGTTTTGATGAATCGAGTGCCACGACTTAAGCCTCTGGCCTGGTTGATTGGGCTGCCGATTATCCGGCCAATAGTAAGCTGGGTATACCATTGGCAGGTTAATCGACGGTTGAGGCGTGAAGGGCGATTATAGATTCAGGCCTTTACTATCGGTGTTATGAAAAAAGACAATTTATTATCAAATATCCCGGTTGCGATACCTGATGAAATTTTTGAGGAGGTCCACTCCTCTACTAATGTTCGTATTGAGCGAATTATTTCACAAGGGCATTGTTCACCAGAGAATGACTGGTACGACCAGGAAGAAAATGAGTGGGTGCTTGTTGTGCAGGGAGAGGGAGTGCTGGAATTTGAAGGGGGTGAAGAGGTTCGGCTGGCAGCTGGAGATTATGTGAATATCCCCGCCCATAAAAAGCATCGTGTGACTTGGACTGATCCGGATAAAGAAACAATTTGGTTAGCGGTCTTTTATTAGCTGAGCGAACGTGTTTGCAGGCTGAATTCTGTTATTTAGAAACCCAAGCGACTGCTGACTAACCACGTGGCCAGTGACCCCGTCAGAAAAAACCCTAGAGAATAAAAAAACGCGCTACGGCGAAAGCGTTTGCTGAGCTGTTGTTGTTCCTGGCTGCCAATAATAAAGGGTAGTCCCTTGTGTTGGGGTTGTGTCAGCACATGTTCAGCCGGCTGTTGAGACTGTTTTGTCTGCCGGTGCCTGGCGTCTTTGAGGGCGGCATCGCGAACAATCTGCCATTCCTTTAAATCCAGCTCACCATCACCATTTCTATCAAAGCGGGCAAGCAATTCGGGAAAGTCTTGCTTCCATTCACTGAGTACATTGCCGATAAGTTGTTTGGGTGTAAGCGTTCTCAGGCCGCGACTGTCAGTTTCAAAGTGTCCCAACGTATAGAGCGGGTCGCCTTTCATAATTAAATGTTCTGTGTAGCGATAGCTGCGGCCAAAAGAAATACTTGTTGTGGCCAGGGATAAAAAACCACTACTCCGATTAGTGGTTTTTTCTGAGCCCGTTGGTACCCCAGTGGGGCGATGGGTATTGCCGTACCAGGTATGGCGGTGGTGGCAGCTGATATCTGCACCCTGATGT